>JBDUCM010000038.1:0-39629 GCA_040003455.1 bacterium | reverse complement strand
ACATTCGCAGCCTGGAGAACGCGCGCACGGTGCTCAAGCGCTATGCGGAGTACTATGACACCAAGACCATCAAGGAGTACCAGACCGGCAATCGCGAAGTGCGACAGTGGGTCATCCAGGCGGCGAACGAGTTGAAGCTCATGCCAACCACGGAAGGTGGCCTGGACTACAAGATGAACATGACTGAGGCGATCGATGGTTACAGCGGTCACGAGCACACCATTCCCACCTACCCGTTGCAGCCCGACGTCATCCGGCTGCTGAAGGAATCCGGCATCACGTACACGCCGACGATCATCGTGGCATATGGTGCGCCGTGGGGTGAGAACTACTGGTACGAGCACATGGACCTGCTGCACGACGCGAAGCTGCAGCTCTTCACGCCGTGGAGTGATCTCGAAGGGAAGATCCTGCGTCGCGGCGGCTCGCCGGGTGCCGTGACCACCATGGGCCAGGCAGGCTGGTTCCACGACACGCAGTATCCCATGAAGCTCGTCGGCACCGACATCAAGCATCTCATCGATGCCGGGGGCAGCGCGGGCATCGGCTCCCATGGCCAGCAGCAGGGGATCGGCTACCACTGGGAGCTATGGAACGTCGGCATGGGCGAAGGGATGACGCCCATGGACGCCATGAAAATCGCCACCATCCTCGGCGCCGACGCCCTTGGGCTTGGCAAGGACATCGGGTCGCTCGAAGTGGGCAAGATGGCGGACCTCGTGGTGTTCGACAGGAATCCGCTCGATGACCTGCGCAATACGGCGTCCATCAAGTACGTCATGAAGAACGGACGCATGTACGATGCGACGAACCTGGATGAGGTCTATCCACGCAAGGTGAAGGGTGCGCCGTTCCCGTGGAACGAGGATGAGTCGCCCACGCGGGACAAGATGAAAACGAAGATGGCGCCGTAGAAGTATCACGCGCTCACCATCACAAGAGCGACCGCCAATCGGCGGTCGCTCTTGCGTTCAGACAGCATGGTCAGCCGTTGCTCCGCGTCCGTCGGGGGTCCATACTCTACCCGCACGGCATTCGCCCGCCAAAAATCTCCTCGTGGATAGCAGAACACCCATGATTGCTCGCGCCTTTCTCGTCTCCGCCCGACCCTTGCCGGCCCTCGTCGCGCTCGGTCTCTCGCTCATCGGCAGCGCGAGCACGCACGCGCAGACCGTGCACCAGCTTCCGGCCACGCCCGGTACCGTTGCCTATGGCTACTACTGGTCGGAAGCCAAGCCAGCGGTCCGCGTGAAGTCCGGTGACATCGTCGAACTCGAGACGATGCTCACCAACTCGCCGGCCGGCCTGGAGCGCATGGGCGTCAAGCCCGAGGACATTCCGCAGAATCTGCGCGACATTGTCGCGCAGGACACCGGCGCGGCACTCAAGGGACCCGGCGGCCACATCCTCACCGGACCGATCTTCGTGGAAGGCGCCGATTCCGGCGACGTCCTCGAGGTGCGCATCCAGTCCATCACGCTGCCCATCGCGTACGGCTACAACGGATGCAGCGGCTTCGTCCGTGAACTCTGTCAGGTCCGCGGCAGCACGCTCATCCAGATGGACCGCCAGAAGATGACCGCCGAAGTCGCACCCGGCATCATCGTGCCGTTGCGTCCCTTCTGGGGATCCATGGGCGTGGCGCCTGCCGCATCACTCGGCCGCGTCAGCAGCAACCCGCCCAGCCGCCACGCCGGCAACATCGACAACAAGGAGCTCGTGGCCGGCACGACGCTGTACGTGCCGGTATTCGTGAAGGGCGCGCTGCTCGAGATCGGCGATGGTCACGCGGCGCAGGGCGACGGCGAAGTTGACCAGACGGCGATCGAGACCAACCTCCGCGGGCGCGTGCAGCTCATCGTCCGCAAGGACATGAAGATCGACTGGCCTCGCATCGAAACGCCCACGCACTGGATCACGATGGGTACCGACACGTCGCTGGTCGTGGCGACAAAGACGGCGATCACCGAGATGGTGAAGATGCTCCAGGAGAAGAAAGGCATCACGCAGACGCAGGCTTATCAGGCGTCGTCGATGGCTGCCGACCTGCACATCACGCAGCTGGTGGACGGCAATGTTGGCGTGCACATGATGATCGCCAAGTCGTACCTCCTGCCGGTGAAGTAGCCAGCTTCACCGGCAGTACTCGTTCCGCCCTACTTCAGTCGTGGCTCCGTCTTTCTTGGCGCCTTTTCGCAACTTGGCCATACCGGTGCGCCGCCACCACGACCTCCACGGCCACCGCCCGCACCGGCACCGCGGCCGCCGGCGGCCGCGGTTGGATTCGCCGCCGCGCGTGCTGCCGCCGCGGTTGCCGCTTCCTCTGCCGCCTTCACGAGATCAACGCGCTCGCGCGTAATCATCGTCGGGTCCTCGCTCGCGAGATAGACGAGCATTGCCGTCAGTGTCGCGTTCCCCTTGAGGTCATCGAACACGACCTTGTCGTACGTATCGCGGTCGGTATGCCAGGTGATGGTGTTGTAGTCCCAACCCAGTGCCCCGAGCCCGAATGCCGGCAGCCCGGCGCAGGAGAAGGAGAAATCGTCGGACCCGCCGCCGGCCGGCCGGCCGACACCACCGTACTGCACCTGGTTCGTGAACACATCGGGCAGCTTGGTGAACCACTGGCGAATGTGCACGTCCGCGTTCGGCAACCCCGCCGCACCCATGCGCACCACGCGTCCGGTGCCGTTGTCCTGGTTGAACAACGCCTGCAACCCCTTGGTCACGTCGGGATGATCTTCATAGAACGCCTTCGATCCCACCTCGCCTTCCTCCTCTCCCGTCCAATGGCCCACGAGGATGGTTCGCTTCGGCTTCGGATAGACCTGCTTGAGGATCCGCATTGCCTCGAGCATCGTAATGGTACCTGTGCCGTTGTCCGTCGCGCCGCTCGAGCCGTCCCATGAGTCGAAGTGCGCGCTCAGCATCACGTATTCGTCGGGCTTCTCCGACCCCCTGATGCTCGCCACCACGTTGTACACCGGCTGCTCACCCAGCAACTCGGCGTCGAGATTGAGGGTGACCTTGGGCTTCATTCCTCGTTCCGTGAGCCGGAACACGAGACCATAGTCTTCGCAGCTGAGTGACACGGTTGGCGAAACGGTGTTGTACGTCTCGAAAATCTCACGTGTGCCGAAGGCATTCTTGGGGCGTGACGTGAGCAATCCCGCGATGCCCTCCTTGTCCATCCGAAGCCCCAGCTCACCACCGCCAAGCGCGAGGCTGTACCCCGTTCCGCGGACGTTCCGTCCACCCCATTCACGTGCGAGGCTCGCGCGAAGCGTGTCCATCCGCGCCTTCGACTCCGGCGTGGCATTGGCGGTCCAGTCATCCGTCGGCCGGCAGGTGGCCGGGGGAGCATTCACCAGCACGAGCTTGCCCTTCGCCTGCGGAAGCCACTTCACGAACTCGGTACTGTCGTTGAACCTGGGGAGTATCACTACTTCGCTCGTGACGTCCCGGCCTCCCGTGCCTGGGCTGTACCCCACCATCGTCGCTTCGAGAGTGCGCTGGCGCGGCCACACGAGATCGACATGTGAATGCCCACGCCGCCAGCCACGCCAGGTGCCGTACTGCTCTTCCTTCGCGTCAATCCCCCAGGCCTTGTAGGTGGTCACCAGCCAATCCTGCGCGGCCTTGGTGTTCGGCGCCCCTTGGAGACGCGGTCCGAGCGAGTCGAACAGGATGGAGGACAGGTCCATCACGTGCGAGTTGTCCATCCCCATCGACCAGATCTTCCTGATGATCGGGTCGTCGGAGGGGAAGTTCTGCGCGGACAGAGGGGACGAATACGACGCGGCCAACAGCAAGGCGGCGCTGGCGGCGAGAGTGGATCGGCGCATCATGACCTGGGAAGTCGGGAGAAGTGCAGCGGAATACCCTACATACGCCGCAAATCAATCCCGCGCTGATGGGCCGGTCAAACGGCGGGGACCGCCAGGATGGCTACCGACCGATCACCGCCCGCTCAGTTCCGGTACACGTGAATATCGGTGTTCACTGTCGCCGTATTGGCCGCAACGTAGGTCAGCTGAAACCCGCTCCACGTTCCAAGCTGGACCGTCGTCGCCATCAGGTAGTAGCCGCCCGTCAACCCCTTGAAGGAGAAGCCCCCGTCGGCGCCCGTCGTAACCTCGGTGACGTACGAGAACGAGCCCGAGCCATCGTTCTTGTCATTCCGGCTCAAGCGGATGGAGGCACTTCCCAAAGGCGCGGCAATCACGCTGTCCGGATTGCTCGTCGACGGCGCATGGAGGATGACCTTGCCCGAGACGTCGGCGACGCCGACGTAGAACGACCCTGGCGTGCTGTCCCGCGACGCGGTGCCAACCGGCGTTGTTGGCGTCGTTGCCGACTCACTGGAGCAGGCCGCCACAACAACGGCAAGCAGCGACAATACGATGGCACGAAGGGGAAGCATCTGGGACCGCACTGGAAAGGAGTCATGGATGATTCCATCAAGCAGGCGCGGGCGCAAGGGCAGGATTGCACCGCCATCGCACGAAGGAGTAGCCCCGCGCGCATGGTTCTGGCACCTTTCACCGGACGATGGAAACTGATCCGCTCGCCGCCTTTCATCCGGTCGTTCGCGACTGGTTCACCGAGATCCTGGGCGAACCCTCCGCACCGCAGCGCGCCGGATGGCCCGCCATCGCCAGCGGCGCGGATACCCTCATCCTTGCCCCCACTGGCACCGGAAAGACGCTCGCCGCCTTCCTCTGGGAGCTCAACGCGCTCATTGTCGAAGGCCTCACCGCGCCACTCGCCAACGCGGTGCACATTCTATACGTGTCGCCCCTCAAGGCACTCAACAACGACGTCCAGCGCAACCTGGAACTGCCGCTGGCGCAGCTCAAGACGCGCTTCGAGGCACAACCCGACACGATCAGGTTCCCCGAAATCCGCGTTGCCGTCCGCACTGGCGACACCTCCGCCTCCGCGCGCGCCCGCATGCTGCGGAAGTCGCCACACATCCTCATCACCACCCCGGAATCCCTCCACATCCTTCTTACCAGCGTCCGTGGCCGCACGATATTCAGCGCGCTACGCGCCGTGATCGTGGACGAGATCCACGCTGTGGCAGGCACCAAGCGCGGTGCGCACATGGCACTCACCCTGGAACGCCTCGCCCGCGTTGCCCCCGACGCCCCCCAGCGTATCGGACTCTCCGCCACCCAGAAGCCACTCGACGAAGTCGCACGCTTTCTCTCCGGGTGCGAAATGACCACCTCGCACACGGAACCGCGCTTCCGCCCCGTCACCATCGTGGACTGCGGACTCGTAAAGCGCATGGAGACCAGCATCGTCTCGCCGGTGCCGGACCTGGCGCGCGTGGATGGCACGATCTGGACATCCGTGGCTCCCCTGGTCCTCGAAAAAATCCGCGGCGCACGGACGACGCTGGTGTTCGTGAACAACCGCGGCCAGGCAGAGAAGATGGCGGGCCGCATCAATGCGCTAGCTGAAGAGGAAATCGCCCAGCCGTACCACGGCTCTCTCTCGCGCGAACGACGCTTCCTCCTCGAGGAACGCCTCAAGGCCGGCGACATCCGCGCCCTCGTTTCCACGAGTTCACTCGAACTCGGCATCGATGTTGGCTCGGTCGATCTGGTCGTCCAGCTCCAGAGTCCCAAGCGCGTTGCCTCTGCGCTCCAACGCGTCGGCCGTGCGGGTCACTCACTCGATGCCACGAGCCGAGGGGTCTTCGTGCCGACCTTCCGCGACGATGCGCTGGAGCAGATGGCGATCCTCGATGCCATGCGCTCCGGCGACGTCGAGCCCACACGCGTGGTGCAAAACGCCCTCGACGTGCTGGCGCAGATCATCGTGTCCATCGTCGCCTCTGAACCGGATTGGACCGCCACGGACCTCTTCCAGTTCATCCGTCGCGCCTATCCATATCACCAGCTCACGCGCACGGCATTCGACGAAACACTCGCCATGCTCTCGGGCAAATACCCGAGCGACGTCGCCGCCGAGCTGGAAGCACGTATCTCGTGGGACCGCATCTCCGACGTGCTTACTCCCGCGCGATCATCGCGCATGGTCGCGACCATTTCCGGCGGCACCATCCCCGATCGCGGACTCTACACGGTCAACCTGGCTGACAAGACGCGGCTCGGTGAGCTGGACGAAGAGTTCGTGCACGAATCGCGCGTCGGTGACGTGTTCCAGCTCGGCAGCTCGACATGGCGCATCCGCTCCATCGAGCACGATCGTGTGATCGTCATCCCCGCGCCCGGGGCACCAGCCCGCATGCCCTTCTGGCACGGCGAGTTCATGGCGCGCTCCAATCACCTCACCGCACGTGTCGGCGAACTCCGCCGCACACTCGATTCGGCGCGGACGATCGATGACCTGGCCGATATCCAGGCGCGCTACCAGGCGGACGAGAATACCACCCGCTCGCTCACCGAGTACGTGCAGGCCCAGCGCGCCATTACCGAAATCGTTCCGGACGACACGCATCTCGTACTGGAACACTTCCGCGACGAGGCAGGCTCCATTCGCATGGTGCTGCATGCGCCATTTGGCGGACGCGTGAACGCACCGTGGGGCATGGCGCTTGGTCGACGCATGCGCGAACGACTGGGCGTGGACGTGCAGGTACAGACCACCGACGACGGTCTCATGCTGCGTCTGCCGGACATGGGCGCGTCGCCACCGCTCGACGCGGTTCGCAATCTCTCGGTCGAAGAAGGCGAGCGACTGGTCCTTGAGGAAGTCGGCGCATCATCGCTCTTTGGTGCGCGCTTTCGCATGAACGCGGCACGCGCCCTGTTGTTGCCACGCGGCAATCCGCGTCGCCGTATGCCGCTCTGGCTCCAACGCCTCAAGGCCGCCGACCTCCTGCAAGCCGTGAACGAGTTTCCTTCGTTCCCGATCGTGGTGGAGACCTATCGCGACGTACTGCAGGATGCGTTCGACATGGCGGCGTTGCGCGACGTGCTCGCCCGCATCGCGTCGGGTGTCATCAGCATCCGCACAGTGGAAACGCAAATACCGTCGCCCTTTGCTGCCTCGCTCCAATTCGGATTCGTGATCGATTGGATGTACGGCGACGATGCACCGCGCGCGGAACAGCGTGCCGCACTCCTGTCCCTCGACCGCACGCTGCTCGATGAACTCATGGGTGGTGAAGGCGCAGACGACACCACGCTCACCGTCCTCGACGACCTGCTCGCTCGCCGCCGCGGCACGGTACAGGGCCGGCAGGCACGAGATGTCGACGAACTGGCAATCCTCGTCGATCGCGCGGGCGACCTCACGCACGACGAACTCCTCGCCCGCGTGGCGCCGCAATCCGACTGGCGGCGAGGCGATCCCCTGAAAGCGCTCCTCGCCAGCGGCCGCCTTGTGGGCGTCACAATCCCGACCGCGCAGGGCGCGGAACAGCGGTTCATCCTCGTCGACGCATACGCCCGCTATCTCTCCGCCATCGGCGCCAACGCGCTGGCGACGGTCCTTGCCGGCGAGGCACTCGTTCCGCGTCCCGTCGAGGAGGTCATTCCGACGGTCCTTCGCTCCGCCGCCCTCACCAATCGCGCCGCTCAGCGCGAGATCCTCGCCCGCTGGATTGCACTCGCCGGGCCAACTGCGATTGATGATGTGCGAGCGCGCTACGACTTCCAGGCGAGCTGGGTAGAACGGCGTCTTGCAGATTGGGAGCAAAAGGGTGTGCTCGTACGCGGCGTGTTCGGCGGGGATCGCACTGTCACGCGTTGGTGCTCACGCCGGTTGCTCGAACAGGCGCGCCGCCGCGAGCTGGCCGAGGCGCGCAAGCAAATCGAGGCGGTGTCGCTCGACAGCTTCCAACGGTTCCTCCAACGGTGGCAGCATCTCACCCCCTCCACGCGCCACACGGGCAACGACGCCACCGCGGCGGCGCTGTCGCAGATGTACGGCCTCGCTCGGCCAGGAGACGCGTGGGAGCGCGACTACCTGCCGTCGCGCGTGGAGCGATACGACGCGAATGCGCTGGGCAGGCTCGCATCGTCGGGCATGCTGGTATGGGCCGCCGAACCACCGCGGGACGCGTTGCCCGGAAAGCATATTCGCGTGCGCTTCTTCGAACGTGGTACGGGACGGCTCTGGTTGCGCGAACCCGTGGACGATGCGGCGTTGAGCGCGAATGGACGGGCGGTGCGCACCGTGATCAAGACGCAGGGCGCATCGTTCATCGCGGACATTTCCGCTACCTCCGGCCTCGCTCCGCAGGCCACACGTGGCGCGCTGCGCGAATTGGTGGCCGCCGGCGTCGTGACCAACGACACGGTAGATGCGCTTCGCGACGTGTTGCGATGGACGCCCATGCTTCCGCCGAAGGCGGCTGACGAACCCGATCCCACGCGCTGGCTCCCGGCCGACTTCACGCCGAGTGTCGGCCGGCCCGTGGTGCAACGCCGCGTGAACTTGCGTCGGTTGCCGAAGTGGCGTCGTCCTGAGCACGAGGAAGCAGGCGCCGGTGTGTGGGGTGGGCGCTGGTCACTGGTGCATACCCCTGGTACGCTCGGGCTCGAGCGCGACGCGCAGGAATTGGCCGAACAAATCGCCCGCCAATGGCTCTCGCGCTACGGCGTGGTGTCACGCGATTGGTGGAAGAAGGAGCAGCCAGCGGTGGGCTGGCGAGAGATCTACCATGAACTCAAGCGGCTGGAGTTTCGTGGCGAGGTGCGACGCGGGTATTTCGTGGCGGGGCTCGCTGGCGCGCAGTTCGCGTTGCCCGACGCCGTGGAGATGCTCCGATTGCCGGTCACCGAGGACGATGCCGCCGGCGTGGTGATGGTGACGTCGGACCCGGCCAACGTGCACTCGTTGCCGGTGGGTGCCGGTGTATCAGCGGATCCCCTGAGTCGCCCTCGTGGAACTGGGGCACTGCTGGTCACCAGCGCAGGCCGTGTGGTAATCGCTGCGGAGCGGCATGGAACGCGCCTGCGCGTCTCTGCACAGGCGACCGAAGCACAGGTGCGGGACGCCGTGGAGGTATTCGCGTTAAGGCTGGCTGCGCGAGTCGGCACGGCCAGGCGTCGCGACGTGCTCGTGGAGACAATCGACGGTGAACGGGCCGGTTTGTCTCGGTGGACAGAGTCGTTTCTCGCTGCCGGATTTCGTCGCGCCGGCACGGGGCTTCGATACTATGCGGGCGTGTAAACATCGTCCGAGCATCGTGAAACCAAGAAAGTCTTAGGCAAACGCCGATGTTTGCTATTGTCGTCACGGAGGTGAACGAGTAGATCACGGACTCGCGTACGACCACGCACCTGGCCGTGCCGTCCCACGCCCTCCTGAGGACGCTCCATGCCGCTCCGCATTCTGCTGCTGGAGGACAGTGCCGCCGACGCTGATCTCATTACCGCCGAACTCCGTCGTCATGATGCGGCCGTGGAGGTGAAACGGGTAACGTCGCGTAGTGCATTCACGAACGCCCTCCACACAGCCAGGCCGGACGCCGTGCTGTCGGATCACGGCCAGTCCGCATTCAGCGCTCTTGCCGCGTTGGAGCTAGTGCGTGAGGTGCACCCGTCGGTACCCGTCATTGTGCTCTCCGGGTCCATCGACGAGCACATGGCCGCAGCATGTGTCCGTGCCGGCGCGGAGAACGTCCTCCACAAGCGCGATATCAGTGCGCTCTTCCAGACCGTCGCGCACGCCCTCGAGATGCGGAAGCCGTTCGCGCGTCTCACCGCTCGGCAGCTTCAGGTGTTGCGGTTCATTGCGGAGGGGCAACCTACGGCGAGCATTGCGAGTACACTCGCGGTCACCGTCAAGACGGTCGAGAACCATCGCACACACATCATGACGCGCATGGGCGTCCATGATGCGGCCAGTCTTGTGCGCATCGCGGCGGGCATTGGCTTGATCGCCCGACGCTGAGGCGGCCGGCTCGCTCTTGCGCAGCCCCGCCGGATGAACGATGCTCCCTCAAACATCGGGAGCGGTCACCATGACGTCGAGACCCAGATGAACGCGCCGTTTCCATCGGATGACGCGGCGCACCCGGCCAGCGCGCAACGCGCGCCCGAGTCTCGCGCCAGCGAATCACGCTACCATGTGATCCTGGACAGCCTTCGGGAAGGGTGCCAGCTGATCGGCTTCGATTGGCGCTACCTCTATCTCAACGAAGCAGCCGCAACACACAACCGTCGGCCCAATGATGAGCTGCTCGGCCGCACCATGGCGGAGGTGTGGCCCCATCTCGGGACCAGTCAGGCCTACGCGCTACTCCAACGCTGTATGGATGAGCGCGTCGCGATGCACGAGGAGATCGAGTTCGTCTACCCGGACGGCACCACTCGCTGGTTCGACGTGCGTACCCAGCCCGTGCCCGAAGGTATCTTCGCGCTTTCCATTGATGTAACCGAGCGACGAAACGCGGAAGCGGCGCGGCGCGTGGCGGAAAGCAGGTATCGCCGCCTGTTCGATTCCAACATCGTCGGCGTCATGATCGCCGACCTGCGTGGGCACATCAAGGAAGCCAACGACTATCTCCTCGGCATCATCGGCTACACCCGCGCCGAATTGGAGTCGGGCGCGACGCGATGGGATACGATCACGCCGCCACAGTGGCGCGCCGTGGATGAACACATCGTCCGCGAGATACTCGACTCCGGCGCATGCGCGCCAATCGAGAAGGAGTATCTCCGCAGGGACGGACGCGTCGTTCCCGTGCTCGTGTCGGTGGCACGACTGGACGGCACGCTGGATGATTGCATCTGTCTGGTGGAGGATCTGTCGGAGCACAAGGAGTTCGACCGGCGCATCCAGCACCTGAATCGCGTCTACGCAGTGCTCAGCGATATCAACCAGACCATCGTTCGCGAAAAGGACCCGCAGGCGGTCCTCGATGCGGCATGCCGTATCGCACTGGAGCGTGGCGGTTTTCTGATGACATGGATCGGACTGTTCGAGAACGCGAGCGGACGCATTCGCATCCGCGCCCATGCGGGAGCGGACGCGGCCACCCTCGGCATCCTCAGTCTCCTGATCGAGTCCGATCCGCCGGCGGGCTGCCTGTTCACGCAGCATGCCGTCACTGCCGGCGAACACGGCGTGTGTAACGACATCGCGGGCGACGAGGGGGCGGCATCGTGGCGCGCCGCCGCGCTGGAGCGGGGCTACCTGGCCATGGCCTCACTACCACTCAAGGCGGGCGGGCAGGTCATCGGAGCATTCAACATCTACGCGGGAGAAGAAGACTTCTTCAACGCGGAAGAACTCCGCGTACTCGACGAACTGGCCATCGACATCTCCTTCGCCCTCGAAGTGCAGAGCCGCGATCTCGCCCGCGCGCAGGCGGATGAGCATCGGCGCGTTGCCGAGGATCGCTTTCGTCAACTGGCAGAGAACATTCAGGAAGTGTTCTGGATGACGGACATGACCAAGAATGAGATGCTGTACATCAGCCCCGCGTACGAAGCCATCTGGGGCCGCACCTGCGCGAGTGTATACGAGTCGCCCACGTCGTGGATGGATGCAGTCCACCCCGACGATCGCGCCCGCGTGATGCTGGCGGCCACCACCAAGCAGGTACTCGGTCAGTACGACGAGGTCTATCGGGTCATCCGGCCCGAGGGGTCCGTCCGCTGGATCCGCGATCGCGCGTTCCCCATCCGCGACGAACACGGCGTGGTGCATCGCATGGTCGGCACCGCCATGGACATCACCGAGCAGCGGCAACTGGAGGAGCAATTCCGGCAGTCGCAGAAGATGGAGGCGGTAGGACAACTCGCCGGTGGCGTTGCGCACGACTTCAACAACATCCTCTCCGCCATGATGATGCAGGCGGAGTTGGCGGGCATGGAACCCAATCTGCCCCTGGAGACGCGAGAGCTGTTGCTCGACATCAAGGCGGCCGCCGAACGCGCCGCCAAACTCACGCGACAACTGCTCACCTTCAGCCGGCGGCAGGTCCTGCAACCTCGGCCAGTGGACCTGAACGAGGTGGTCACGAGCCTCACGAAAATGCTTCAGCGTATTCTCGGCGAGGACGTGAGCCTGACACTCAACCTCCATTCGCGCACCCTCATGACGCGCGCCGATGCCGGAATGCTCGACCAGTTGCTCATGAACCTCGTGGTGAATGCGCGCGACGCCATGCCGGATGGCGGGCGCCTCACTATCGAGACCGGTGAACGCGAGCTCACCGACGAGGACGCGCACCTCATTCCGGACGCCACGCCGGGCCCACATGTCTGGTTCAGCGTCACCGATACCGGCACCGGCATTTCCGCTGAGCACCTGTCACACATCTTCGAGCCATTTTTCACCACGAAAGAAGCGGGCAAGGGCACGGGTCTCGGCCTGGCCACGGCGTTCGGTATCGTGAAGCAGCACGACGGCGTGCTCCAGGTGGACAGCGCCATGGGAGCGGGCACCACGTTCAGGATTCTCCTGCCCGCCCAGCCGCTGTCCGAGGCGACCGCGGAGCTGGAGGCGACACGGCACGTCCCGCGCGGCGGCACCGAGACCATCCTCGTCGTGGAAGATGAGCCCAACCTTCGTGCACTCACGCGCATCGTGCTGGAACGACACGGCTATCACGTGCTGGAGGCGGAGCACGGCGTGCAGGCCCTGCGGGTCTGGGAGGAGTACACCCATCCCATTCACCTGCTGCTCACGGACATCGTCATGCCGGAAGGGATCAGCGGGCGCGAGCTCGCCGACCGGCTGCGCCAGCAAAACCCAGAACTCCGGATCATCTTCACCACGGGCTACAGCGCGGAAATCGCGGGTCGGGAACTCAAGCTCCAGCCGGGGCAGAACTTCATCCAGAAGCCCAGCGCCCCGATGGACCTGCTGGAAACCGTGCGTCGGTCGCTGGACAGTTGACGCGGCGAGGAGGCAGCATCGGCAGGTGATGCGTATTGTATGAATTCATATTTATGTAATGCCACGTGCGCCAACGTCGACCGAGCGTTCGGACAGCTCGTATATTCGAAGTACCTCCCCTGGAGAGTCGCATGCGTGCAATGAGCAGTTCCGGTTGGTCGGCAATCATGGTCACGGTCGTGCTCGCCGTTCCGTTTGGCGCCGTGCGCGCGCAAACTGGACGCGGAACAGTGTCGCCGTCCGATTCAGCGCAACTCGCGCAGCGACGGGCAAACGCCATGAAGATCCTGTCGCCGGCCAGATTTGCATTGGAAAAACGCACGGAGCTAGCCCTTGAAGCTCCGCAGATCGCCGCCCTCCAGAAGCTTGCTGTTGCGCTGGATGACTCTGGCAGCGCGCGACGCAACCGGGCGCAGACTGCCGCGCAGGCCAGAAACCCAGCCACCAGCGTCACCGCCAAAGCGGCCGCGAGCTGGACCGGCGTCATCGACGAAGCGGGCATCCGGGGCGACTACTGTCAGCAGTCCGAAGGGCAGGCGGATGCGATGATTGGCCTCGTGCGCGACCGGCACATGGTAGGCGCCGTTCTCACTGCCGCACAACGCACCAGGCTCGAGGAGATCTTTGCCGCGTCGGTGAATCCGCCAGTTCGGAAATAGCAGGCCGTCGCTCCACGTCGTGGGGCACACACTTCAGCGAGGTAGGCAGATGAGAGCGTGGCCGCGGACCGTGGTTGGACTCGCGTTTCTGTTGATCATTACAGCGCCATCTCAGGCGCAGTCACGTAGCATAAAGGACGGATTCGTCACAACGCCGGATGGGGCCAGGCTGCACTACATCGTCGAAGGCAGTGGGAAGGACACCATCATCGCAATTCACGGCGGTCCTGGGGTGGACCTCGAGAGCATCCGCGGCGACTTCACCCCACTTACGCGCAATCATGGCGTGATCTTCTACGATCAGCGGGGGACTGGCGGCTCTACCCTTCCGAGCGACACGACGCGACTGACGGCAACCCAGCAGGTGCAGGACCTGGAGTCGATCCGAGCGCATTTCAAGGTCGAGCATGTCATGCTGGTGGCGCATTCCTATGGCCCGTTGCTCGCCGCCACCTATGCCATCGCGCATCCGGACCGGGTCCGCAGCATGGTCTTCTTCGGGCCCGTGCCCCCGCGCCGAGGTGATTTCTGGACCAGATTCGGCCAGAGCTTTGCCACAAAAATCGATTCGGCATCGCGTCGTCGCATGAGCGACGCCAACAAGCGGATGAACGATCCGAAGGCCGATCAGCGTCAAGGCTGTCGGGACTATTGGGCTGAAGCGGTCCGTCCACGCCTCGCGGAGCCTGACCGGACCCGCCCGCTGATCAAGTCGGACTTCTGTGCCGCCAGCCCGCAGGCCATCGCTTTCGGCCTCACCACCACCAATCGAGTGGTCATGGGCTCCTACGGCGACTGGGACATTCGCCAGGCGCTGAAGGCTGTCCGCGCACCCACGCTCGTAGTGCACGGCGAGCAGGAGTCCATCCCGATGGACTTGGTGGAGGAGTGGGTGACAGCGCTGCCCAACGCACGCCTGGTGAAGGTCCCGCGTGCCGCACACTTCACCTACCTTGAACGTCCCGAGATCGTGTGGCCTGCCGTCGACGCTTTCCTGAAGCAGTAACTGCCGAATTGCCTTGGTAGACGGAGTCCCGAGGCCACAGCCTCAACCGCGGCGCGCCGCCTCGATTGCCCCGATATCGATCTTCTTCATCTGCATCATCGCGTCGAACGCGCGCTTCGCGGCAGCTGGGTCGGGGTCGGTGATCGCATCCATCAGGACGATCGGCGTAATCTGCCACGACAATCCCCATTTGTCCTTGCACCAGCCGCACGCGCTCTCCTCACCGCCGTTGCCGACGATCGCATTCCAGTAGCGATCCGTCTCGTCCTGGTCAGCGGTGGCGACCTGAAAAGAGAACGCTTCAGTATGCTTGAACTCAGGTCCGCCGTTGAGCCCGAGGCACGGAATGCCCATCACGGTAAACTCGACGGTCAAGACGTCGCCCTTCTTCCCCGACGGAAAGTCTCCCGGTGCGTGATGCAAGGCGCCCACGGCCGAATCGGGAAACGTCCTGGCGTAGAACCCCGCCGCATCCTCGGCCCCGCCATCGTACCAAAGACAAATCGTGTTCTTTGCTGGTTTCGTCACGGTCATATCTCCGTCGAGATGAGCATCCAAGGGGCGGAGTCAACGATGTACCCGCAGCGGAAGCGGCTGGCTCGGCCTACAACCAAAGAGTATCAATATATATTTATATATCTTTACCAAAACAAACAGCGACTGGCGAATGCACATACTCCCCGAACGCTGGGATCCGTACATATCCCATTCGCTCGTACAATCGCATTGCCGCGTGCTGACGACTCCCCGTCTCCAACACCACCCGCGAACACTGTAACCACCGCGCCGACCCCTCCAACGCTGTCACCAACGCCCATCCAACCGCCTTCCCCCTCGCCTCCGGAACCACGTACATCCGCTTCAACTCCCCTGTCCCTGGTTCGATTACCCGCACGGCCCCACAACCCAACGGCCGGTCGGTCGCGTCATCAAACGCAACGAGAAATGCCCCGCGCTCCGGTCCCACTTCCGCCGGGTCCAACCGAAAATGCCGTGCACCCGGCTCTGGGTACGCCGCCATCAACTCCTCATTGAGCGCCCCAATGAGCGCGAGGGCTACCGCGTCCTCCACCCCCACCGGCTGCACTCGCACCGCCCCCACCCATCCGCGAGGCCCGTCACTCGAATCGAGACCCATAACGTCCTTGTGAAATCCTTATGAAGGCCTCGCGCATCCTTGTGCCTTCCTTATTCGACAAATGGTAGCGTAAACGGACGGGATCTCCCGATCTTCACCCTCTACGCATCATGCCGTCCACTTATCGCTTTTTCAAGCATGCAGTCTTCGGCCGGCCGCTCCCAAGTGAGCGCCTCGAACACGAACGGCTGAACAAGAAGACAGCCCTCGCCGTCCTCTCCTCCGACGCAATTTCCTCGGTCGCCTACGCCACCGACCAGATCCTCTTCGTACTCGGCGGAGCCATCGGACTGGCCGCCGTGAACTACGTTCTCCCCATCTCCGCCGTCATCGTCGGCCTGCTGGTGCTCGTCGGCCTGTCGTATCGCCAAACTGTATTCGCCTACCCCAACGGTGGCGGATCCTACACGGTGGCAAAGGAAAACCTGGGAGACATGCCGGGCCTCGTCGCCGCGGCCGCCCTGCTCACGGACTACATCCTCACCGTCGCCGTCTCCATTTCCGGCGGCGTCGCTGCCATCACTTCGGCATACCCCGCACTGGTGCCCTACACGGTGGGGATCTGTTCGCTCTCCATCATCCTGCTCGCCACCGTCAACCTCCGCGGTGTGCGCGAATCAGGGGCGGCGTTCTCGGTGCCCACGTACGCCTTCATCGTGATGATGCTCGCCCTCCTGGGCGTTGGCGCCTACCGATATTGGACAGGACACGAACTCGCCCAACTCACCGCGGCCCTGAAGGTGGATCCAGTGTCCGCGCAAAAGCACGGCGGCATGTCGCCCATCACGGGCTTCGCGCTGGTCTACCTCCTGATGCGCGGCTTCGCCGAGGGCTGCGCCGCCATGACGGGTACCGAAGCCATCTCGAATGGGGTGATGGCGTTCAAGGCCCCCGCCCAAAAGAACGCCGCCACGACACTTGGTTGGATGGTCGCCATCCTTGCCGCCTTCTTCCTCGGCGTCTCCTTCCTGGCGCAGCACTACCAGGTGATGCCAACCACCAGCGAAACGGTGCTCTCCATTCTCGGGCACCACGTGTTCGGCGGTGGACCACTCTACTACGGGCTTCAGTACACCACCTTCGCCGTTCTCGTCCTCGCGGCCAACACGGCGTTCGCCGACTTTCCCCGGCTGGCCGGCATCCTGGCCCACGACGGCTACATGCCACGCCAATTGGCCGCTCGAGGCGACCGGCTCGCCTTCTCCAACGGCATCGTCACGCTTGCTGGCGTCGCCTTGCTCCTGGTATGGATGTTCCACGGCGATACCAATGCCCTTGTTCCGCTTTATGCCATCGGCGTATTCGTCTGCTTCACACTCTCACAGGCAGGCATGGTGGTGCACTGGCGCACCACCCACGAGCCCGGATGGAAGTGGAAGGCGTGGCTGAACGGCATCGGCGCCGTCGCCACGGGCCTCGTGTCCATCATCCAGCTCGTCACCAAGTTCACCACTGGCGGCTGGATCATCGCGGTGATCATTCCGGTCATCATCCTGATGCTCCGCAAGATTCATCGGCACTACACGGAATTTGCCGAGGAAATCAGGTTCCAGGGACAAAGTCCGATCAACCCGCTACACCATACCGTGATCGTCCCGGTCAACGGCATCACCAAGGCAACGAGCGGAGCCCTGGTCTACGCGACGACGATCTCGGACGAGGTCATCGCCGTCTATATAGAAGTGGATCCGCGTGATACGGAACGCATGAATGCGGAATGGGAAGCCTGGGACATCGGTGTACCCCTGGAAGTGGTACCCTCGCCCTATCGCTCCATCCTCAAGCCGCTCGTGGAGTTCGTCGAAAACCTGCGCATGGTCACACCGGGCGAACTCGTCACTATCGTGGTCCCCGAAATCGTCCCTCGCCAGTGGTGGGAGCATCTTCTCCACAACAAGACCGCGCTCTACATCCGCACCGCATTCCTGTTCAAGCCGAATGTGGTGGTCACGGCTATCCCGTACCTTGTGGGACACGCCTATCGGCTGCGCGAGTGGATGGAACACGACGAGTACCTCGACGACGAGATAAACGGCGAGCTGGCGGAACAGGACAAGCACGACTCATCCGCCGCATGATCGGCACAACTCGCGGCACGCGCCAAAACCACTAACGTTCACGCATGGTCAACACCCCCCGCGATCCTGCCGCTGCCGATGTCATCCTCGTCATCGACGATGAACCGCAGATCAGGCGTGTGGTGCGGAACGGTCTCGCCGACGTCGCCCGGCGCGTGGCCGAGGCGGGCACGGCAGCGGAAGGACTGGATCTCGCGGCAGCGGAACAGCCCGCACTCATCATCCTGGACCTCGGTCTTCCGGACCGCGATGGCCTGGAGGTGTGCCGCGACCTGCGCAGCTTTACCTCGGTCCCCATTATCGTGCTGTCCGCACGACACTCGGACCGCGAAAAGGAAAAGTTGCTCGACGCCGGGGCCGACGACTACGTCACCAAGCCGTTCAGCACCGTCGAACTCACGGCGAGAGTGCGCGCGCAACTCCGTCGCGCTGCCGGCCAGTCATCGGCAAGCCGCCACGACGCACTCGTGGCGGTGGATGACGTTGCGATCGATCTCGCCGGACGCACGGTCAAGCGTGCGGGTGTGGAAGTGCATCTCACGCCGACAGAATGGAATCTGCTGCGCGTCTTCATCGCGCACGCCGGGCAGACGCTCACCCACTCCCAGCTCTTCAGCGCTGTCTGGGGCTCCGCCGCCGGCGACGCGCAGCAATATCTCCGCGTGTACGTGGGCCAGCTCCGGCGAAAGCTCGAGAGTGATCCTGTACGACCGCGCCTGATTCGCACCGAGCCCGCCGTGGGGTACCGCTTCGAGTTGGGCGACTGACGGATGGTGACCACCCAGCAGCGTGCGCTGCGCCAGTGGGTGATCTGGTTCGGCATCCTCACGATCGTCGCCGCCCTGATGTTCACGGTGCGCGCGCGCCTCGACAAGGCGCACATCGCACTCGCGTTCCTCCTCATCGTACTCGGCGGCAGTTCGGCTGGCGGGCGTGCACTGGGTATCTCGCTCTCCGGCGTGGCATTCTTCGCGTTCGACTGGTTCTTTCTTCCGCCCTATAGCACGCTCGTCATTTCCAATCCGCTCGACTGGCTCGTGCTGATCGCCTTTCTGGTCACAGGCGTGGTGGCGGCGCAGTTGCTCGAATGGCGGCGACAGGAAACGGAGATCGCGCGCCAACGCGCCGATGAGATCGATCGCCTCGCGACACTCGGTGCCGAGACCCTGAATGCACCGCGTGCGGAAGATGCACTCGACGCGATTGCGAATGTCATCCGGCAGGCAATGGACACCACGCGTTGCGAGATCTTCATGCGGCGCGACGACGCGGGGCTTCGCCTGGCAGGCCGCTCGCCGTTCGACCATCACGTGCCGGACGCGAGCGGGTTGCTCACCTACACGGTGGAACACGCGGAAGCCGCCGCGGAACGCAGCGACGGAACCCTCACGCTCATCGGCACCGCGGTCAGTGCCATGCGCCACGACGCGCTCGCACCGCCGCCGCTGGCTGATCTGCGAGCCCTTGGCATCCCGCTGAGTGTACGCGGCCGCATCGTCGGCGCGTTGCGTCTTTCGTCGGAGAGTCCGTTCACGCTGTCGGACGATCAGCGGCGCGTCCTGAGCGCATTGGCCTACTACGCGGCACTGGGCGCAGAGCGCGTACGGTTGGCAGAAGCGGAGGAGGAGGCCGAGTCATTGCGTCGCGCAGACCGGTTGAAGGACGCGCTTCTGGCGTCGGTATCGCACGACTTGCGGACACCGCTCACGGCCATCAAGGGCATCGCCAACGAAGTATGGAACGGCGGTGACCCGCATCGCGCACAGATCATCGAAGAGGAAGCGGACCGGCTGAACGTCCTCGTGGGCGACCTGTTGGAGTTGTCGCAGATCAATGCCGGCAGCCTGCGTGTGACGATGGCGCTGAACACCGCGGATGATGTGGTCGGCGCGGCGTTGGAACGCGTGGAGGCCGCACACGGCATCGGGCGCATTCAGGTGCACATCGCCAACGAAGGCAGCATCCTCGTGGGCGAATTCGACTTTGCACACACCATGCGGGCACTGATCAACCTGCTGGAAAACGCGCTCAAGTACTCACCCGCGTCCGCTGCGGTGACGTTGCGCGCGTGGCGCGAGAATGGTCGCCTGCGCATCGCAGTCGAGGACAATGGACCCGGGGTGACACCGGGCGATGAGGAGCGGATCTTCGACCCGTTCTATCGCGGAACCGCCGTATCAGACGGTGTACGCGGCACGGGACTGGGCCTGTCCATCGCGCGCCATTTGGCCGAGATGCAGCACGGACGGTTGACATACGAGCACCGTCTCACCGGCGGCAGCCGCTTCATGCTGGATTTACCGGCAGGGATCCCGCCGTCGGAGTAGCCTGGCGCCAGCTCTGCCACGTTCCGTCATTCGACGGCAGCGCGCCCACGTGCTCGCGTCTGCGCGCATCAGGGCAGGCTGGCAACGCGCCGCGCGATCTCCGGATCCGCATGTCGCCACGCTGTGCGCACATAACCCGCGTAGACAACGGCGCTGTCGCGCGCGCCTGCAACGCTGAAGGCACGGGCCATCAACTCATCCAGTTCCGTGCGCGTGGGATAGCGCCCCATGCCGTCCAACGGCGCGCTGTACGCCGCGCGGAGTGTCGTGATTGCCGGCACGGGCAGGCCCATCGCGAGTTGCGCCTCGGCCTCCGCCATGATCGTGCGGCCCCACCCCGTCCGGCCCCATCGCGCAGCCGCGAATTCGCGCGCCGCCTCAGCGTACCGTTGCCCACGCATGGCAATGAGGCCCCGCAGATGATGGTGCAGCTGCCAATCACGGCCATAGTAGCTGTGCTGGCCAACAAGTTCGAGTGAATCGGCAAGCACATGGAAGCGCACCGTATCACCGCCAACCCCAATCGCGTCCACCTCGAGCGCGTGAAACCAGCAGAACGCGCGCGCGCGGTCGCCCGCGAGGGGCGCCGTATTGGGAAGGGCACCCAGGAGCGTGGGCGTCACGCCGTGATACAATCGCTCGAACGTTCGTTCGGCGCCGGCGCGATCACCAAGCTTGCCGAGCCCATCGCCCTGGAGCAGTGCCAGTTCGCGTGCGCCTGGATAGGTGCGGATCATCATGTCCAGCGTTGCATTCGCGGCTCGAAACCGCCCTTCTTCGCGGTCGAGCGTGACGCGAAGCTCGCTCCCATTCTCGCGCTGGTCGCGCGATGGGCTCGTCTCCAATCGCCGCACCAGTGTCTCTGCCTCCTCATATCGGCGCATCTGAATGAGCAGGCGCGCGAGCTGTGTCACCGCTCCGGTGCCATCCGCCGACAGCGCAACAGCGCGATGCGCGGCGGCGAGCGCTGCGTCGTACTGTTGGTTTGCCGCAAGGGCGGCCGATAGCGCAACCCACTCGTCGGACAGCGCAGGCTCGAGCACGAGCAGCCGGCGCAAGGCAGCGATAGCACCGGGATAGTCGCCCCGCACGAGCCGCACGTCCGACAGGCCCCGATACGCGGCACACGGTACACACGGACCCTCGCCGGCGAGCGTCGCCAGCGAATCCAGCGCGAGCTGTGAGAGTGCGGCCTGCTCGGCCATCGCCCACCTGCCGTGATGCAGATAGACATTGCGCAGCAACTCGTACGCGCGCGGATCGTGGGGATAGTGGCTCACCAGTGCGCGGGCCAGGGCCTCGCTCCGCAGGCGCTCCCCGGTGTGATATGCGTCCTGGAGCGCCAATGTGAGACGGTCCCAGTCCGTCGCACGATTGTCGTGCCGCCTGAACGCGGCGGCAAGCGTCCGTAGTGTCGGCTCGTCCTTCGCGATGAGGGCGTATGTCACGCGGTCGCGAAGGGCCGTGACGAAACCAGAATCCATCGCGATGGCCGCATCGAGTTCACGCACCGCATCGTCGACACGTCCTTCGCTGCGCGCCAGCGTGAAGCGCGCGTAGTGACCGAACGCCTCGAGATTGGCCGTTTCGATATCAGCGAGATGCGGACCGGGACTGCTCGCACCCGCGGCGGCGAGTACGCGCGATGCGGAAACGTCCGCCAGTGCGAGCACATTCGACGCCTCCACCGCGTCGAGCCGCACCACGCGGCCGCTGGCGACATCACGCACGACGAGTTCGAGGACGAGCGCGGTGTCGCCTCGCGTCAATCCGCCCGTCACAACCCAGTCCGCTCCAACGCGCGACCCGAGCTCGCGCGCATCGGCTGGCGACGGCACGCGATCGGGTTGCCAGCGGGCTCGTTCCCGTACCTCCCGCACGCGCTCCGGAGGTACGATCTCCACGGCTCCATCACGTGAGAGTTTCGCGGCGATCATTGATGCCAGCCCCTCGCTCATCCACGCGGCGGCCGTGTCGCTGCGGACGTTGGTGATGCCGACAATTGCCACCACTGGCGCATGCAGCGCGCTGGCGCCTCGAACCGTTGGCGCCCTCGCGAGAAACGCGGCCATCGCCGCGCCGCCGAGGAGGGCGGTCACCACCAGTAGTGCGAATCGTCGCGACCGCAATGCGCGCGGCACCCACCGCCACGGCGGCGCGTACGGTGCATCGGCGTGCGCGGACCCCACGCTGCCCGTGTTCGACGCACGGAGCAGGTCGATGCCACGCGCCACCGCCGCGACACTCGGCACGATCTCGACGGATGCCGGCGTCGGTGTCGGCGTTTCCACCGCCGGCAAACGGACCGCGCGCGCAGCAATGTCCTCCGCAAGCGCCACCACCACCCGGTCAGGACCCCGACCGTAGTCCTGCGCCAGGTGAGCAGCGAGTCGCTGATACTCCTCCAACGCGCGCCGGTCGGCGTCGGGCGTGCCCGCAGCCTTGAGCGCATTGAGGCGATACAACGCCGCGTCAGCAGAGAGGGGAGCGGCAGCGAGCCAGCGGAGGGAAAGGTCGGCACAGGCGTCCCACGCTCGAGACCGTGCGAGCACCTCGCACCGGCGGAGGCACGCGCGGGCGAACAACGCATCGAGCCGCGACCTGTGTCGCGCGCACCAGTCCTCCAATGCCTGCGATGCCGACAGGTGCACCGCATCAAGGAAGGGCCCTTCATACAGTGCCACAGCTCGCTCATCGTCATTCGCTTCCACGGCTGTGGCGAAAGCGAGCGCGTCCACGTCGATATGCGCCTCGTCCGTGAGCGCCACCTCCGCCTGCCGCGTGGAAATGGCGCGCGGGCCAAGTACGCGCCGGAGGTGCGAGAGGGCGTCACTCAAGGAATGGCGCGCGCGTGCCTCGTCCTGCTCGGGCCAGAACAACGCGATCAGCGTATCGCGCGCGACAGGGCGTCCCGCGAGAGCAAGCACGGCCAACAGCGCCAGCTTGAACCGGCGCCGAGCGAGTGTTGCGTCCTCGTCCCCACCTGGCGAGCGCAGCGCCAGCGTACCCAGCGTGACGAGGCGTAAACCGTTACCCGACAACTGGTTGATCGGTTGAAGTCTCGATGATGACGCGCGCGAACTTTCGCTCACGGCCCGCAGAATCGTGGCCTGTTCTGATCCAGGATGCAACCAATCTCTTCCAATCGGCCTCCAAATGTCCAACAGCTCAAAATCCGCGCACGTCGGCACCCGTCACGCGCTCATCGCACTTCTGCTGGCCGCCGCAGCGGCCTGCGGTTCCTCCACTTCGACAGAATCTGACACCCGTACGGTACAAGGCCCGTCGCTCGCGCTCGGCGCGGGCACCGTCCACGGCTACATCACTCTCGATGCACAGTCGCACCCCGTCTCAGTGGGTGTCGCCTTCTCGGATTCGGCGCTGATCAACTTGCCCACGGATGCGCTTCCCGGCCTGCCGCCAGGCCGAATGCTCACCCTGGCACTGCCGCCCGAAGCCAATGCCGCGGGATACGACCACGTGATGTTGAACTGGAACGCCGCGGGTCACGATCCGGTGCAGATCTACGGTGCTCCACACATGGACGTGCACATCTACTCCATCCCGTTGACACAGCAACTCGCGATGACCCCCGCCGACTCGCTCTTTGATGTGAAATCAGCCAAGAAGCCGGCGAGTTCCTACGTGCCGGGCACGTACTTCCCGCTCGGCGCCGGCGTGCCGATGATGGGCGCGCATTGGGGGGATCCCTCCTCGCCGGAACTCGCGCCGGCGCCCAATGCCAAGCCGTTCACGCGCACGTTCCTGTACGGCTCCTATGACGGCCATTTCATCTTCTTCGAGCCAATGGTCACCACGAGCACCCTGCTCGCAACGCGCACGCTGGACACCCCCGATGAGTCGCTGCCCATCCAGGTGCCAGCCCAGTACGAGAAGGCGGGCGATTATCCCACGCGGTACGTCGTGCGCTACGACGGTGTGTCCCACCAGTACATCATCGCGCTCGAAGGGCTCGTCCACCACAACTGATTCGCCAGTCGCTGAGGAGCATGGATCTGAGGAAGATAGAATGGATACATACGCCGCCGTCCTGTTCATCCACGTTGCGGCCGCCATGGGGTTGGCGGCCGCCGTGGCAACCATGACCATCGCCGAAGGAAAGCTGCGCGAAGCCCACTCGGTGCAGCAGGTCCGCAGTCTCTCGGCAACGATTCACGCGACGGGCCAACGCATGCGCGCCATGGCAGTCGTGATCCTCGCCGCCGGCCTCTACCTGGCGCACGCCCACTGGAGTCTCACTGCCCCGTGGGTGATCACGTCCATCCTCGTGGTCGTGTACCTGACGCTCACCGGCAGGCTTGTGTTCCGGCCTCGCATTCGCGCGGTCGTAACTGCGGCGGAGAGTGCGGGCGCACTCACGCCAACGGTTCGTACTCGTCTGCGCGACCCAATCCTGGCAAGGATGGGCGCCATCCGGAACGCGTTGTTCGTCCTGCTCGTCTTCATGATGACGACAAAACCCGGGCTGCTCGGCGTGCTGGTCGCCGCTGGAATCGCGCTCGTCACGGGAGTGCTGGTCGCCGAAATGCGGAGGGTCCCGTCAGCGGCGGCGGTGGCGACCGAGTAGTCTTTGTGGGCCGCGGGGCCGGCGGAGAGCCGGTGCGCGAAACTGCGCACCGGCTCTCGCGTACGGACAGCATCCCTCATCGAGAGATATTGTGCTCGCTATCGACCTCCAGAACCTCACCAAACGCTACGGCGCCGTGACCGCCGTGAACGACCTCACGCTCCAGGTTGCGCCCGGCGAAATTGTCGCCTTCCTTGGCCCCAACGGCGCCGGCAAGACCACCACCATCGACATGATGCTCGGTCTCGCGCGGCCGGATGCCGGCAGCGTGCGGATCCATGGCATGACCCCCGCCGACTCCATCGCACGCGGCGACATTGCCGCCGTGATGCAAACGGGCGGGCTGCTCAAGGATTTCACCGTGGCGGAAACGGTGCAGTACACCGCGTCGCTTTATCCGCACGCGCGGCCCATCGAGGAGGTGCTCGATCGTGCCGGTATTCGCGGCATTGCCACGCGACGCGTGGGCAAGTGCTCCGGCGGCGAACAGCAACGGCTGCGCTTCGCCATGGCCTTGCTGTCCGATCCTCGCCTGCTCATTCTCGACGAACCCACCACGGGCATGGATGTGGAAGGGCGCCGCGAATTCTGGCAGGCCATTCGCCAGGACGCCAAGCGCGGTCGTACCATCCTCTTCGCCACACACTACCTCGACGAAGCCGATGCGTATGCCGATCGCATCGTTCTCATTCGCGAGGGCAGCATCGTCGCCGACGGCACTACGGCGGAAATCAAGAACCTCGCGTCGGGCCGGCGCGTCCGCGCCACGCTCGACAATCCCGACCTCGTCGCCCTGCGGGCGATCGACGGCGTGATCGCCGTGGAACTTCGGGGCGATTCTGTCTTCATCAATTGTAGCGACTCCGATGTAGTGGCCCGCTACCTCCTGAGCCGTACGGCGGCACGTGATCTCGAGATTTCCTCGCAGAATCTCGAAGCCGCTTTCGTAGCACTCACCGCCAAGGACGCCGTGATGGAAACCACTGGAGCAGTCGCATGACCGCCGCCGACATCACACTCGCTCCGGCCATCAGCGTGGAGCGGACCACCACGCCCTACGGGGGCTTCAACATCACCGCGCTGCGGCTCGAGATCACGCGGGTGCTCCGCAACCGGCGCACGCTCTTCTTCATCCTCATTTTTCCGAGCATCTTCTTCTTCATGTTCGGCCTCGGCAACAAGAACGCACGCGCGGCCGGCGATATTGCGCTCGGCTACATCATGATCAGCATGGCAGTGTATGGCGCGATGGTGGGCAACACGTCTGGTGGCGCGTCGGTGGCGCTGGAGCGAAGCCTGGGATGGAGCCGGCAGTTGCGGCTCACTCCCCTGCATCCCCTTGCGTACGTGAGCATGAAGGTCCTCACATCCATGACCCTTGGCTTGCTGGCCGTGCTCAGCACGTTCACGATCGGAGCACTGAACGGCGTCCACATGTCCGCGTCCACCTGGATCATGGCCGGGCTTGCGGCGTGGATCTGCTCGTTCGTGTTCGCCGCGTTCGGACTGTTCGTCGGCTTTTTGTTTCCGGCCGAGAACGTGATGCAGTTCGTGGGGCCGCTGCTTGCGGTGATGGCGATGTTCGGCGGACTGTTCATTCCCTTGTCGCAGCTTCCGCAGGGGATGCAGACCTTCGCGAAGTACACGCCCATGTATGGGGTGGGGCTGCTGGCGCGAGCACCACTGGTGGGTGGAGCAACAGCGTGGGCAGCGGGCAGCGTCATCGTCTGGACGGTGCTGTTCGGGATTGGGGCCATGGCGATGTTCAAGCGAGACACCGCGCGGGTGTGATGAAGACGGCTCTTCTGGTGGCGCTGGTCGCGGCACTCTCCCTCCGCACGGCGAACACGGCCGACGCGCAAGCGCCGCTCACGACCACGCAACGCAAGGCGGTGTTGCTGGATCCCCGACGCCCGTTCTGGACGGCGCATGCGCCGGAACTGGTCACGGCCGACATCGAGACGTCTCGCGGGATGATCACGCTCGAGCTCATTCGATCGTGGGCGCCCGCAGGCGTTGACCGATTTTATAACCTCGCGCGGGCAGGCTACTTCGACGACTCTCGCTTCTTTCGCGTCATCTCCAATTTCGTCGCGCAGTTCGGCATCGCGGGAGATCCAGCGGTGGCCAGAACCTGGAGTCAACGAAAGCTGCCGGCGGACTCCGCGCGCGAGCACAACGTGCGCGGCACCATAACCTTCGCGCAGAACAAGCCGACGGATCGCACCACGAACGTCTTCATCAACATGCGCGACAATCCGGAGCTCGACACACTCCGCTTCGCGCCGTTCGGGCGGGTGGTGCAAGGGATGGTCGTGGTGGACAGCCTGTTCGCCGACTACGGCGAATTCCCTGCGGCCGACGCGCCATTGGGAAATCCCAAACGGCTGTATGGAGAATCCAACAAGTATCTGGACGAGAGGTTTCCGAAGCTCGACCGGATCGTGAAGGTGACGATCAGGCCGTAGCTCTCAGCTCGCGACGGACCGGTAGTAGCGGTCGATGCACGCCGTCACGTGGCGATCGAAGGCGCGTTGGAGCAGGTCGCTCTGTCGTGAATCGCTCATCCCTTCATACACGTGATGCAGCGCGATCAGCATTGACGCCGCGGTCCATCCCCGCGCATGCGCTTCGGCGCAAACACGGTCGGCCGTTGTGCTCAGTTGATCCGCAGGCTGCGAGAGCGCGGCGCGGATGTCTTCCGCGAGTGAGCTCGGAAAATGAACGGCGGGGTCGATCGGTGGAGAGATGGTCTTGGCCGACATCGGCAGTCCTCCGGAGTGCAGGGGTTGTCAGCCTCCATGCATCCCCTGTACCAGCCCGCTCGGCTGTCGGAACCTTACACGCACCTGTTAAGACCCTACTCCTGATACACACCCTTGGCGGCGACCGCTGCCGGTTGGAGCAGTACGCGGATCCAGCCATCGGGAACCGTCGGTTCGATCACGGTGTGCGACGAATATCGCGCGATGCGGTTGGCTGTTCTCGGATCGACAGCCCACTGGAGCGACTGCACCCAGCTGAGCAGCCTGTCGCGCGTCGCCTCCGACATGCGTACTTCGCCCTCGGGAGAGATGAGCTTTGCGCCGCGCCATTGATGTGTCGTGGCGGCGAGGAGGTTCTCGATCGCGTTCAAGCGCAGATCGGGGCGTGACGCCGTGATGCCGCTGGACGTGATCAACCAGGACATCAGGAATTCAACAGAATGCAATGAGGCCGGCATATCATCAGTGGTGTGGAGCCACGTCGTACAGCGCACCGTGTCGCTGGCGACGCCGTGCCATCGGCAAGTACCACGCCATGGCGACGACGCAGAAGGGGCACGAATTCGAGAGCGGCGATAGTTCACCGCGCACACCGAGCGCGAAGTGATGCTGCTCACCTTTGCACGCAGATCGCTACGACTTCGTTGCGGTCTGCACAGTCATCCTTCCGTTGACGATCGCAACCTGACATGCAGATGACAACATCATTGGTGAAGCATCGCGACGATGAGATCGCATTGATGGTTCGCGCACGGTCCAGCGATCGGTCTCAGCGGCGTTGTAACGCTGGACACCATTCCGGCCAGGGCGCAGCTTTCCCACATCCTCCAGTCGTGGTGAACATGCGCCCTGTTCTTCTCCTGCTCGCGCTTGCGGGTCCGTCCATCACTGCCGCGCAGGACCGACCTGCCTCGTCGTCCCAGTCACCAGCCCTTTCTCGCGCCGATATTGCCGTGCTCGCGCGGCTCGAAGTGGCGATCAACGCAGCCCACGACACTGCCAACGTGCAAATCGCACACGTCCGCAATGCCACGCCGCAGGCGCAACGTGCACTGCGCGACAAGCTGGACGCGCAGATCAGCGACATCATTCAGCACGCCGGCATGACGGAAGTCGAATACAACCGCAAGACATTTCTGGTTACCACCGACCCGATGTCCCGCAAGCTGCTGGACAGTGTCTCTGTCGCGGTACTCGGCGCTCCACTACCCGGCACCTACATCGCACCGGCACCAACCGGGGCCACAACGATACCCGTCCCGGCAGGGCCCGTTGGCGTCCACATCGGCCATGTCGTGAATGCTTTCAATGATACGCCGAACGGACAGGGACTCCTTCCCGCCGCGTTGGCGGAGGCCCGCATCGCGGCGCAGCATGCCACGCTTGCGGCGCGGCAGCCGGCCAACCTCGAGTACATGAAAACGCACGCCGGCCACGTCATCAATGCAATCGACCCGACAATCGTCCCTGTAGGCCCCGGCCTCAAGTACGGCCTCAGGAAAGCAGCGCTGGGCGTTGCCACGCACGTGGAACTCGCGGCCGGAGCAACCGGTGCGTCACCAAATGTCGTGACCCACTCGAAGCACGTTGCCATGGCTGCGCGCAATACGGCCACACGCGCCGATCAACTGCTCGCGCTCGCCCAGAAAGTTCAAGCGTCAACGTCAGCCGCTGATGCGGCAGCGCTCGTGAGTCAGATGGTGTCGCTTGCAGACCAGTTGATTGCCGGGTTCGACGCCAACGCCGATGGCAAGGTTGGAACGGAGTCGGGCGAAGGTGGGTTGCAGCAGGCCGAAGACCATATGAAGCTGATGCTCGCGGGTGAGCATTGAGCACGCCCCAGGCACTCGTCGTCGGTATGGTCCTGTTTCCCGGACTCACACAGCTGGATCTTACCGGGCCATACGAGGTGTTTGCGCGAATGCCCAACGCACGCGTGCTGTTGTTGGCCGAAACGACAGCACCCGTGAAGAGCGAATGGGGGCTCACCATCACGCCCGACGCATCCTTCGCGGACACCGGACCGGTCGACATACTGTGCGTGCCCGGTGGCTGGGGAGTGAACGCACAGTTGGAGAACCCTGCGCTGCTGGCTTTTCTGCGCGAACAGGGGGCGCACGCCAGATTCGTCACGTCGGTGTGCAGTGGGGCTCTGCTACTCGGTGCCGCAGGCCTGCTGCGCGGATACCGCGCAACCACGCACTGGATGTCGCTCGACATGCTGGCGCTGTTTGGCGCGGAGCCGACGGAGGATCGTGTTGTGATCGATCGTAACCGCATCACCGGCGGGGGCGTCACGGCAGGCATCGACTTCGGCCTCGTGGTTGCCGCAGCGCTGTTCGGCGCCGACGTGGCACAGGAGATCCAACTCGCCATCCAGTACCAGCCAATGCCACCCTACCAGAGCGGTCTCCCGACAACGGCACCAGCGAATGTTCGCGACGCCGTCCTCGAACGCTCCACGGACGCACTCACCGCGCGGCGCAACATTGCGCGGCGCGCGGCATCGGCCATGGGAGAGACTCGCGGAGCCTGAACGCCGCCCCACCAGCCCGAGCATGGTGGGGCGTGATGACGGGAGGACTACATCGATCCCATCATCTTCATGCCATTGCGAAAGGGGCGAACGGCGAATCACGACGGGAATGCAATCACACACCGCCCCGGCCCGCTGCAACTCACCGCGAGCGGGCGATCGGCGACCCTCGCGTTCCTCCCAATCGTCGATGCACCAGTGACACCGCTGACGTCGCATCCGCCGCGCGGTCGTACTCGTCGAACAGGGCGTCGAACACCCGAGACCAATCAAAATCGGCGGAACGCGCGAGTGACGTAGCCCCCGCATGCGCTCGTCGCGCGTGATTGTACGCGAGCTCCGTGAGCGACGCGGCCAGGGCGGTGGCACTGTCCCCCTCGTAGTATGCACCAGCGCCCCCGAGTACCTCTCGCGACGCCGGCGTGTCCGCCGCAAGGATAGGCAGCCCGGAGGCCATCGCTTCGAGCAGGACATTGCCGAAAGTGTCCGTGCTGGACGGAAAGACAAAGGTGTCCGCCGACGCATAGAACGCCGCGAGCTCCAGTCCCTCCATGCGCCCAAGAAACCTGCAGTTCGGCGGCGCTATGGCGCGACAGTGGTCGAGATACGGACCGTCGCCGGCGAGCACCAGCACGATGGTGGAATCGTGCGCGGCCAGACGCGTCATGGCCTCGAGCAGGTGATCGATTCCCTTCTCCGGCGCAATCCGCCCAACGTAGGCGACGACGATACTGCCATCGCCCGCGCCCATGCGGTGTCGCATGTCGCGCGTCCGGCGCGACGGTGTGAAATGCGCGCGGTCCACGCCGCGTCCCCAGACCGAGAGTCGCTCGAAACCATGGGCCGCCAGTTCACGGCGCACGACTTCGGTAGGGCAGAACGTACGACGTCCCGCATTGTGAAATGCACGGAGGGCACTCCAGATGGGCCGTTCCAGATAGCCAACTCCGTAGAAACGAGCATAGTCGCTGAACGAGGTGTGATACGATGTCACGAGGGGAATCCCCAGCGACCGCGCCGCCGAGCGGGCACTGGCTCCCAGCGCGAACGGGGTAGCTGCATGCACCAGCGTTGGTCGAAACGCCAGCAACTCGTTCATCGCACGCGTTGGGTTCGGCAACGCCACCCGCAGTTCGGGATACTTTGGACACCGTATGCTGGGCCAGCGCCCGACCCTGTCGTCCACGCCGGCTCGTGGATCGGACGTGGTGAAGACGCTCGCGTCGCCACCACGCTCGCGCACAGCGGCCACCAGACGGCCGAGGGTGCGCGTCACTCCATTCATCTGCGGTGCAAAAGTGTCGGTGTAGAGCGCGAGTCGCATGTGATGGCTTACAGGGTGGCGTAGTGCCACGGATGATGACGGCGCAACCATCGTGAGAGTGTCTGCTCAATGGATGCACGAACGTCGTGCGATGTCAGGTCATTCGGATGCAACGCCACGCGCATCAGTGGCGCGTGGGGGTCTCGCCGCCAGCGGAGATCGGCGACGGACGCCGAGAGCGCTGCACGGAGTCGGGTCCGTGCACTCCAGCGAGTCACGGGTGTCGCAAGGCGTGTCGCCCGCTCATGGAGGTGGACAAACTCCGCGTCCTCGCTGAAGCGAAGCCCGCATGCCCGAACAAGCGCGGACCAACCCGGCGGTCCAAGCCATGCCGGAGGAACGAAGCCCGCTGGCTCAAGTCCGCACGCGCGCAGAGCCTTGAGGCCACGTTCCATACGACATAACGCCTCGCCACGGGACAGCGAGAGAAACTCTCCCTCGGAATCCGTGACGCCAAACGCACGGACCCGGTCCGCGAACGTCCGCTGACTCCCACGCTCGTCGTGTCGTTCGCCGTGGAGAAACACTTCGGCGCCCAGGCCGGATGCCTCATGAAGCCACGCAACAAACGCCGGATATTCGGAGAGCGGCCACTGGCCGTGCCAGTTGGGAACAACCAGCAGGGCAGGGGTGATGTCTCTCGCTCGGCAGAGCCGCCACAATTCCAGCACCGCGGCTTCACTCGCTGGCGAGACATCGTGTATCGACACGAGCAGCTTCATCGCCCGTCCCACAGTACTTCGTCGTACATGCGAAAAACCGAGGAGAAGACGCTCTCCCATTTGTGGTAACGCTCCGCATGCGCGCGACCGAGTGCGCCGAGCGCATCGTGGTCACGGGAAAGCAACCCCTCCAGTGCCGTTGCAAAGCCGGCCGAATCTCCACATTCAAACAGCGATCCGCACTTGGAATCGACCACGAGCTCGGCCGCGCCACCTTCACTTGCCGACAGTACGGGTGTCCCACTCGCGAGCGACTCCAGCGCGGCCAGTCCAAACGTCTCGATCGAGCCGGGAGAGACGGCGACGTCTGCCGCCGCGAGTAGATCAGCCACTCCATCGCGTCGTGGTATGTGCCCCACCCATCGCACGTCCGGGTGCGGATGACGCCTCTGCAACAGCGTGCGCAGTGGACCGTCACCGGCAATGACGAGCACGGCACCCGTACGACGTGACACTCGTGGCCACGCCCGCAGCACGAGATCCAATCGCTTCTCGGCCGCGATACGACCGGCAAACACCACCAGGGGCCGATCGCCTGCCGCGAGGCGGATCCGGATGTCCGCGCGCGTCGCCCGGCGGTGGGGAGTGAACTGATCGAGGTCCACGCCGAGCGGTATGTAGGTGGTGCGTTCGATGCCTCCTGCTGCAAGCTCCGCTACTGCGAAGCGAGAGGACGCGATCGTCCGTACGTACATGCGATCCAGGCGGCGCAGGTAACGCCACGCAAGCGCCGTGGCCGCTCGGCTCACGGCCGTTTGCGGGCGCGCGGAGCCGGCAACAACGCGCGGCAGATGTGAATGAAAGAACGAAACGAGCGGGATGCCGCGTGCATGGCAGGCAACGGCTACGTGCCATGGTGCCAACCCGGAACTCCCAACTTCAACGATGTCGGGTCGCTCCCGCGCAATGATGCGCCGGCTCGCGGGCATGTCGAGCAGGAACCGATAGGGTGACTGCCCAGGCACGCGCATGCTGCCAAGCCAGTAACACCGCACCCGTTCACTCTGCGTCACGGCGTCGAGTGGGCCGGGCACGAGAATGGTTTGCCGGAGATTGTGCGAGCGCTCCACGTAGCGCGCCTTCTCGATGAGGTAGGTGCGCACGCCACCGCTGGTACTGCCGAAGAATTCCGAAATGTCGAGTACGGAACGCTCGGCGTGCGCTCGCGGCAACGGCATTGACCGTCGTCGGAAGCGGATCACCGGTTGACCTGCGGGCGAAAAGAGCCGCTCGGAAAGCTCGGCGGTCATACCACCGCGTGAAGCAGGAGCAGGTGCGTCACCAGTGCGAGTACCTGTCCGGCCGCAACGTCTCCCGGATAGTGCACGCCGAGGACCACGCGACTTCCACCGATGAGGGTTGCGAGCGTGAGAAGGGGAACGCTGAGGCCGGGCCAGAACGTCGCGTACGCGAGGGCCACGGACAGGGCGGCGGCAGCATGACCCGACGGTAGCGAGAACCGGTCCGGTACCACGACCAGACACTCGCAATCACCGCAGAAGGATGGACGCGGACGCCCAACCGTTCTCTTGGAGAGCTGCACGAACAGGTGCGACAGGATCAGCGTCAGCAAGGCGTGCCGACCAAGCGCCGTCCATCGCCCGGCGAGCAGCAACGGCCACGCCGACAATGCGATCGTGACTCGCGCGCCACCGAGATGGGTGAGTGCAACAGCGCCAACTCTCCAGGCGGCGCGCCCACTTCGTCGCAACAGCAGCCGTTGGAGGAGCGCCTTGTCCCGCGCGCCCATCCGGTGCAGCAGGGTGACGTGCATGGATCATCCACCATTGAAGACGCACGTATGTAAGCTCCGCCGCGCAACGACCCGACCCTTGCCCCACGACAAACGCGTAACGGTACGGTCGTCGTTCAGCCCGTGCCTCCGGTATCGATGACCTGCCGATAGCTCGCGTCGAGACGATCGAGCTCACACTCCCAGGACATGTCGTCTGCCGTGCGGCGTGCGCCCTCGGAAAGCTCTGCGCGCAACACGTCGTCTTCAGCGATCCGGACCATGGCGGACGCGAACGCGTTCACGTCTCCGCCCACATAGGCGAGCCCGTTGTCCTCGTGTACGAGATGATCAGCTACCCCTCCTGCGGGCGCGGCGATCACTGGGGTTCCACTGGCCATTGCCTCGAGCACCACGAGGCCCAGTGTCTCGGTGAGCGACGCGAACAGGAACGCGTCGGCGGTCGCGTACAGGGCGGGAAGCTCGGTGGTTCGATCGAGGTGCCCGAGGAAGAGCGTGTCCGGTGGTGCGTCCTTCATCAGGGCATCACGCTTTGGGCCTGCGCCGGCAATTACAAGACGAACGGGCCGAGGCGCCAATCGCACGCGCGCAATCGCGAACGCCGCGAGAATTCGCTCCACGCCCTTCTCCGCCGCGAGTCGCCCAACGTGCAGGAACAGGATCGCGTCATCGCTGGCACCGAGTTCGGCACGAAGGGCAGTCCGCCGCTTGAGCGGCGAGAAAACTACCGTATCCACACCGCGTCCCCATACCACCACGCGTGACACGCCCATCTCGCGCAACGTGTCCGCCGCTGGGCCGCTGGGGGTATATGTCCGTGCGGCACTCGAATGAAACCGGGCGAGGGAACGCGTCACCACATCACGCAGCATGCCCAAGCCATATGCATCCACGTACTTGCCGAAATCGGTATGGTACGAAGTGACGAGCGGAACGTTCTGGCGGCGCGCCGCACGTGCGCCGAGCCGGCCGATCACGAACTCCGTTGCCGAGTGGACGATATCCGGTCTGAACTCGCGGAGCACGCGATCCACCGGCCCGCACAAGGGAAGACTCAGTCGAATGTCGGGGTACGTTGGAAGAGGAGCGCTCGGCAGCGCGGTGACCGTCACGCCGCGCAGGCGGCCGCCGCGATGTGTGAACGGATCCTTCCAGTTGGCGGGATAGGCAGGCGCAATGACGGCGCACTCCCATCCCCGATCAATCATCCCATCAACCGAGAGCGCGGTGACGACGCTCACGCCGTTCACCTGTGGCGGATAGGTATCGGTGCAATAGAGAACGCGGAGGGGTCGCACGGAAGGAATGCGGGGAATAGGCAGGCGACGCTGCATGCATTGAAGTACGACACTGTCACTGCGCCATGTCGGCAACGTCACGAAGGCGCACGCGTGAGATCACGCGGGAGATCACGCGGGAGATCACGCGTTGGATTCCGTTACCGCGTTGGCACATGGTGGTGGCTACGTCGTGCCGCACACGAACGAGTATCCCTGCCCGTACGCCGTGCACTGCGCGGCCAATCACGGGAGTCTTACATGTCTTCGTACTGCCGCCGCGTCGTGGTCGTTGTGCTCGACGGCCTGCGACCAGATGCCATCGATGCATTCGACCTGACGCACCTGCAGGCCCTCGAGCGAATGGGAACGCATACGCGCCGCGCCACCACCGTCGCGCCGTCGGTGACGGCCGCCGCGATGGGCTCGCTCCTTACCGGCGTGCATCCGGACTTTCATGGTCTCAACAGTGATCGCTTCCACATCCCGCATTCGCACGGACCGCTCTACCCTGTACCCGCGGTCCTGCGCGACGCCGGCTACACCAGTTCGGCCTTCCTTGCGCAACCACCGCTCCTCTTTCGCCGCCTCGGCAAGGCGCTGGCCGTGCGACTCGGTGTGGACGCGCCCCATTTCATTGGGCAGCAGGCCCCCGAGATCGCGTTGGCCGCACGTCGCACACTTGGTGAGCAGGAGCGGGGGCTCATCATGTTTCATCTGCCCGATGCAGATCGTGCAGGTCATGCGCACGGGTGGATGTCGTCGCAGTACGCCGACGCGGCGCGACGGTTGGATGCGACGACAGGGCTGATCCGTGCGTTGGCGCTCGATGGTCACCGGGACGACACGCTGCTGATCGCATGCGCTGACCACGGCGGCGGTGGTGCTGTCGCCAACGATCACGACAGCGCACATCCGCTCGATCGCACCATTCCGATCATGCTTGCGGGATGCGGCGTCCGTCAGGACGCCACGCTGAATGACGCCAGTCTTCTTGACCTGCCGCCAACCGTACTTGCCGCGCTGGGTGTGGCGGTGCCGTCCACCTACGTGGGGCGTGTCCTGACCGAGGCCTTCGTTACAATGTCCGTGGCCGCATAGGGGTAGCCGTCGACCCGACGCGGTGCCGATGTGCCGCGTCGTCCGCGCGTGCCGGCATGGACATCAGCGCCCGGGCGAACCTTCGCTCCACCAAAAATCGTTGCGTGTTCGCGACTTCACCACGAGTCATCCGTGACGGGTGGGTTGGATGATTGGCACTCTGGCGTCAGCTCCCCTGCGCGCCGGAAGAGTCCACCGTCCACACGCCGCCGAGAACACATCATGGAATGCAGGCTTGCAAGAAGGTTGACCGCAATGATCGCATTGCGACTCACTGTGTTGCTGGCGCTTCCCGCCACCCTGTTCGCGCAGGGGCTCACCACAGGGTCGATGTCCGGTATCGTGAGAAACGAGCGCGGTCCCGTCGCGAACTCCCGCGTGGTGGCGGTGCACCAGCCGTCGGGCACCACCTATCAGGCCATGACTCGCGTCGACGGCCGGTTCTTCATGCCCGCCATGCGTGTGGGTGGTCCGTACACGGTCACTGCTATTGCCCTTGGCTTTGAACGCAGCGTCCAGTTGGGCCTCCAGATCACGCTCGGCGCCGCTACGGATGTGCACTTCGACATGCGGCAGGCCGTAATCACCCTGAGTGGTCAGGAAGTGACGGCCACCGGCGGGGCATTGAGTAGCACCGTCACCGGCGCATCCACCACCATTCCGAAGGAACTGATCAAGGCGTTTCCCACGATCGGTCGCACCATCACGGACTTCACACGCCTCACGCCGCAAGCGTCGGGGTCGTCCTTCGCCGGGCAGGACAACCGGTTGAACAACATCACCCTCGATGGTTCGTATTTCAACAATTCATTCGGCCTCGCCGGCCAGCCGGGCGGTCGGACGGGCGTGTCGCCAATTCCCATTGACGCCATCGAGCAACTTCAGGTGAACGTCGCTCCCTTCGATGTACGACAGGGCAACTTCACCGGCGCGGGCATCAATGCCGTGACCAAGAGCGGCACGAACGATTTCGAAGGCTCCGCCTACTATACCACACGAAACCAGAGCTATGTCGGCACGAAGACTGCCGGCTTCGCATTCAATCCGGGCACGTTCAAGTTCACACAGCCCGGCGGGTATCTGAGCGGGCCGATTCTCAGAAACAAGCTGTTCTTCTTCATGGATTACGAAACCGACGCACTCTCGCAGCCGGCTACAACCTTCCTCGCGAACACGGGCAGTCAGCCAATCGTTGGCAACACCACCCGCGTGCTCACCTCGGACCTCGATCAGCTCAGCAGCTTCCTGCAGACGAAGTTCAACTATGCCACCGGGCCGTACGCCAATTACAACTTCGAGGTCCCGTCCACGCGGTACATCGGCAAGATCGACTGGAATGTGAGCGACCGGAACAAGATGAGCTTTCGTTACAGTCAGCTCGACTCCAAGTCCGATCAGCCCATTTCAAACTCCACGGCACTCGGCTTCGGCAATCGGCGCGACAACCCGAATTCGATGAGCTACCAGAACTCCGGGTACAGCGTCCTGGAGAACATTCGGTCGTTCATCGGCGAGCTCAATTCGCAGCTTGGCACCAACATGTCCAATCAGATCATTGCGGGCATCACAAAGAACGATGAGAGCCGAGGGTACAAGGGCACCATCTTTCCGTTGGTGGACATCCTGAACAACGGCACGAACTACATCTCGTTCGGATTCGAGCCCTTCACGCCGAACAATCAGCTTCGCTACAAGACCCTGCAGTTTCAGGACAATTTTTCCGTCTACACCAATCAGCACGACCTCACCTTTGGCGTGACCGCACAGAAGTACAACTCGGAGAACGTGTTCTTCCCGGGCGAGCAGAGCGCATACGTCTACAATTCGTTGGCGGACTTCTACACCGATGCGAACGGATACCTCGCCAATCCCAACCGCACCACCTCTCCGGTATCCCTGCGCACGTTCCAGGTTCGCTACAACAACATACCGGGCCAGACCGAGCCGCTCCAACCGCTCGAGGTGTACACGTACGGCGCGTACGCACAGGATGAGTGGCGGGCGGCCCGCGACCTCAAGGTTACCATGGGTATTCGCGTGGACGTGCCCATCTTCAGCGCCACCGCGTTCAACAATCCCACGGCCAATACGCTGAATTTCCGTGATCAAAACGGCGCCACGGTGCAGTACAACACGGGACAGTTGCCAAACGCCAATGCGCTCTTCTCGCCACGCATCGGTTTCAACTGGGACGCGCGGAGCGATCGCACCACGATCGTTCGCGGCGGAACGGGAGTATTCTCCGGCACGCCGCCGTACGTGTGGATATCGAACCAGCTGGGTCAAACGGGCATCCTTACCGGTTTCGACCAGTTCAGCAACAGCACGGCGCGGCCGTTCAATCCCAATCCGGATGCCTACAAGCCGCTCACGGTAACCGGTGCGTCAGCGTCGTCCTACGAACTCGATATCACGGATCCGAAATACAAGTTCTCACAGGTGTGGCGCACGGACGTGGCGGTGGATCAGCGGTTGCCATGGGGCGTTGTCGGCACGCTGGAAGCCATCTACGGCACGGAGTTGAACGGCGCCTACTATATACAGGCCAACCTCCCGGCCGCGCCTTCGTCGTTCACTGGCGCCGACACGCGCATGCGCTGGCCGTCAGGAACCAACCAGCTCAACAAGAACATCACGGCCGCCTACGTCGTCAGCAACGCAACGACCGGGCACTCGTACACGTTGTCGGGATCGTTGCTCAAGCAATTTGACAACGGATTCTTTGCCAAGGCCGCCTACGCATCCGGCGTCTCGAAGAACTCCGTCGATCCCGGTTCCACCGCGTCGGCAAACTGGAACGCCAATGCCATCTCCGGCGATCCGAACAATCCCGGGGTCGGATACTCGTCATTCTCCCCCGGGCAACGCGTGTTCCTCGCGCTCTCGTATCGTCGAGAGTACTTCAGCTTCGGCGCCACCTCGCTCTCGCTGTTCACGGAAGGACGTACGCAGGGCAACACCAGCTACACCTTCAGTGGCGACGCAAACGGAGACGGCGCCACAAACGACCTGATCTACATTCCACGCAATGCGTCGGAGATGAACTTCCAGCCGTACAGCGTCACCGTGAGTGGCGTCACGAAGGCATTCAGTGTCGCGGACCAGCAGGCAGCCTGGGAAGCCTACATCAATCAGGACACGTACCTCCGCGCGCATCGCGGAGAGTATGCCGCGCGCAATGCGTTCTTCCTTCCTGTGCAATTCCACAGCGACCTTGGCGTAACGCAGGAAGTCTTCGCCATCGGTGGCGGCAAGAAGAACACCCTCTCCCTGCGCTTCGACATCCTCAACCTCGACAACCTCATCAACAAGAACTGGGGCGCCGGACAACGTCTCGTCTCCAGCCAGCCGCTCATCCCGCAAGGTGCCGACGCGAACGGGGCGCTCCTGTATCGCCTGCGCAACATCGGTACAGACCTGCTCCCGCCCGTGACGTATCAAAACTCGGTGGGCCTCGGCGACGTCTGGCGTATGCAACTCGGTGTGCGATACACCTTCCGGTAAAGGGTGAACAAGTGGTGCGC
>JBDUCM010000301.1:0-3912 GCA_040003455.1 bacterium | reverse complement strand
CGTTCGACTGCTGCTGCCCGCCCCAGGCGTCCACGAAGTAGAGATAGACGTGGTCCGTTGGCAGTACGTGGCCCGGCGGGGCCATGTTGCCGAGTGGGGTGCCGGCGAAGAGCGTGCTCGTGTCGAGGGGGGTGACCGAGAGCACGCCGGGGCCGGTGGCGGTGATGCCGTAGGGATTGTTGTTGCTGTTGTTTGAGGGTCCCGTTCCGGCGGAATCGCCGCCACACGCAGCGAGTGCTGGGAGAAGGAGCAGATTGACCAGCGTACGGGCGTGCATGGGTGTTCCGGGCGAGGGAAGGACGACTTGGTAAGTATCGTCCTCCCACACAGCCCTCATAACGCGACGACGCGCATTCGAACCACGCCGCGCCCTGCTCTCGAACTACTTCTGGCGTCTACAATGCTCCAGTGGATACCCGCATCACAAGGTTCGCGCCCGGTGCGGAGGCGAACGTCTTGTAGCGGCTGAGAAAATCCCTGTACGACGTGTTCGTCGCGTTCCGCAGGTCGGCGTCAAAGCGAAATGCGCGTGCACCGATGTTCCGCTCCGACGAGAACTCCAGGTTGAGCAGCGTATAGGCGCCCGTTGCCGAGTCGAACGTACTGAGCCGGTCCTGCTTCTGCACGATCTCCACTTCCGCGCCAATAAATGCGCGCTTCGGCAGTCCCATCTGCTCGAGATTCAACCGCGCGCCCAGGATGGTACGCGGTGGCGGCATCAGCGGCAGCGGTGTGTTGGTCCGATTGTCGGTGCCCTGCACGAAGTCGTACGACGCCCGCACCAGCAATGGATCGAAGAGTTGCGCTTGTGCAGAGAACTCGCCGCCGGTGAGTCGCGCGTCGCCTTGCACGTGGCGGAATACCTGCAAGCCGTTCACCGTGGTGCCCGTGGGCGCGGTATAAATGAAGTCACGCACGTCATTGCGAAACACAGACGCCTCGGCGCGCAGGGGGCCTTCGCTCCACTTGAGGCCAGCGTCCAGGTCCGTTGCGTGTTCCTCCTTCAGCGTCTTGTCGCCAATCTCGAATCGTGCGTCGGCCAGGTTGGGGCCGTTGGTATAGAGGTCGAACAGCGTGGGCGCGCGCCAGCCGGTGCCCACGTTACCCGTGATGCTGAGTGACGCGATGGGGCGAAGTACGACGCCCACGTCACCGCTCGTTGCCGACCAGCTCCGTGAATCGGCGGCGAGTGTGAGTGCCGTGCTTGCGTCGCTCGACAGGCTCCGCGTGTCCGCGCGTCCTCCAGCCACGAGCGACAGCGGGCCGAACGTTGCCTGTTCGAAGATGAACGCCGCTCCCGAATTCACCGTGGCGCCGGGTACCAGCGTGATCGGCCCGTCCGAGCTGCTCGACTGATACATCCCTGAAACGCCAACGGTGCCGTTCACATGATCGCCGAGCGTGTGGTGTGCGAGCAGGTCGAGCGTGCCGGTATTGAGTACGAGCCCGAACGCCACCTGGTCCTTCACCTTCGTGCATGTCGTCTGGCCGGGTGCGGGCACGCAGTCGTCCGACACTTCCGTGAGCGCATGCCGCTGCCACTGCGCCTTCGATTCGAAACGGATGCCGTTCACCAGATAGTCGTTGGTCACCTGAAGCCGGTCGTCCGCCGTCTGGCGCACCGGTCCACCGTTCGGGTCTGCTGCTTCCGGACCGCTCGACTCCAGCAAGTGGAACTCGCCACCGTAGTGCGCGGCGCGAACAGTGGTTGTGCCGTGTTCGTTGCGAATGCCGAGTGCTCCTTCGCCATTTGCGGCCCAGAAACTCGTGTTGCCCAACTCACCGTTCGGCGTGGAGTAGTTCTGCGCGAATCGTCCTGTGCCGAGCACTCGCCAGCCGTACTTGCCTTGCGCGCCTTCTACCGTTGCGGCCGACCCCAGCTCGATATTGTTGCTCGCTCCATACACCTCGGCACTCGCGCGACGCTGTCGGCTCCCGTCGTCGGAGAAGAGGAGCTCGGCGGGGATGACGTTCACGACGCCGCCCATTGCCTCCGAGCCATAGAGCACACTCGCCGGCCCGCGGATGACTTCGACGCGTTGCGCCATCCGCGCGTCGATGGATGGGCCGTCTTCGTCGCTCCATGAGTAGTCCTCCAGGCGACTGCCGTCGTCGAGCACCAGCACACGGGGGCCGAACAGGCCACGGATCATCGGCTTTCCGATCTGTTGTCCGGAACTCACGTTTCGCACGCCGGGCAACTGCGCGACTGCGTGTGCCAGCGAGATTCCTGCGTCACTGCGCAGGCGGTCGCTGTTCAGCACCGAGGTGGGCATCGGGTTGTCGGCTTCGGCAATTGGGGTGCGTGTTGCCGTGACGTTCACCGGCTCGATGCGGAACGCGCCGTCCGTGAGCGTGATGTTCAGCGTCAACGGTCCTTCGCCCACCACGATCGTGCGCGAGCTGCCGATGTAGCCCAACCGGCGGGCCGAGACGGTGTAGTGGCCGGAGGGAGTGGCAGGGAATCGGAAGTCGCCGGTTGCCGAGGTGGTCGTTGCGACCGCGAGTTCGACGATTGTCACCGTGGCGTCCGGTATTGGCTTGCCTGCGGCGTCGAGGACGCGGCCGTTCACCGTCCCGTCCCGCGCGACCCAGGTAATGTTGGTGGGTAGAGGCTCGGCCCGGGCGGCGATGGCCGTCCCGAGGGTGAGCAGCGCGAGGAGTCGGATCGGTTTCCGCATGGTGATGGCGGGTAGGGGAGAGGCTGCGAACATGTCGGGAGGCTAACGATCAGCATCGCGCGCGGCGCGGGCAAGGCGTGATGGTCCGTTTTGTTATTTTTGTTTCTTGTTATTTCTGTGTTTTTTTCGCTTGTTATTTTCGGGGGAGCCGCTGGTTGAGGCCGGCATCCAGGTGTTGCCCAGTGTTCCTGCCCCGGTCCCAGCGGCTGTGCTTCCCAAGCCCGCCCAGGCCGAAAGCAGAAATGCGTACCGCTTTCATGCTGGTTGCCTGGGGCGAGGCGCGCCGATTGCGCGGCATTCCGGCGCGAGGGTCTTGGCATCCGCGAGGGGGCGGGGCGATTTCCTCGACGGCGACAACCGGGAGGGGACATCGTAATGAGCAGTGCATGTGACGGGCATGGGTCGCACGACGAAGAGGCCATTCGTGCGCTTGAGGAGAACTTCGCTGCGGCGCTGAACGCGGGCGATATCGACGGCATGATGAAGAACTATGTACCCGACAACAGTCTCATTGTCTTTGATGTCGTGCCGCCGAGGCAACACGTCGGCCCCGATGCGTATCGCGCGGCCTGGCGAGGCTACTTCGCGCACTTCAGCGGTGTGCCGAACTTCTCCATTACTGATCTCGTGATCACCGTTGACGGCGATGTCGGATTCGGCCACAGCATTCAGCGCACGATTGGCACCGACACGCAAGGCCGCCCCGTTGATCGGACCGTGAGGGTAACGGACGGCTACCGGAAGATCGGCGGGAGGTGGTTGATCGCTCTCGAGCACATCTCGGTGCCGGTGGACTTGGCGACGGGGAAGGCGGACTTCACCTCGAAGCCATAGCGTGCAGATCGCGCGGCGGCGCCCGCATCGCGGGAACCAAAATTGCCGCTCGGCGAATTCAGGGCGGTTTCAAACTGGTCAGGTGGGAACTTCGACGAGGGCCAACAATGGACGAGATCAAGGGAATTGCGCGGGTCAAATTTCATCCCGGAAAGCTCGAGGAATGGAAGCGCCTGACGGAAGAGGCCATGGAGATCGTGCGGACCAAGGACAGCGGCACGCTCCAGTACGAAATTTTCTTCAACGAGGATGAGAGCGAGGCGATCGTGTTTGAGCGCTACCGTGATGGCGACGCTGCGATCGAGCATTTTTCCAACATCAGCCATTTGATGGCGCCGCTGATGGCCACTGCTTCCGTTACGGGCGAGGTGTTGGGAACGCCGAATGCGAGGATGAA
>JBDUCM010000300.1:0-3922 GCA_040003455.1 bacterium | reverse complement strand
GGCTGACTGCTGCAACGCACCTCTGAAAGTCAACGGTGATTCGGCGTAGCGATATCGGATGGCTGTTCACACAGCCATGTCACACAGCATCGTGCGACCCAGCAACTGCTAGCGAGCAGCTCCGTTCTTCTCGGCTTTGGAATCGAGAGCGACCGAAGTCGTCTTCAAGCGCCTCTACGTCTGGAGACGACACGAGCCTGTATCCGAAGGAGGTGGCCCATTCGCGTTACCGGGGGAATGACGCGATGTCGCTACGCCATCGCACCCATGCGTTGCACCGGGCGCACCTCCGGCCGTTGAGAGGAATCATGTTGTGCCAACCACTGCTCGTACGTCCAGCCGTTCTTCAGCATCCAATACAGATAGCAACAGCGCTTCCGTGCGGCGGCAGCCTGCGCCTTGGGCTGCCTTTCGCGCGCAGCAAGTGGCGATAATAGTTCCCCACGGGGCCGGGCGCCATCTTCATGGTCACCACGATCTCGACGAGGATCCACTTCAGCCAGCGGTTACTCGCCTTGCCTAAGCCGCCGTGAGCGGTCTTGCCGCCCGAGCTCCGCGTCGTCGGGACCAGGCCGGCGTACGCCGCGAGCTGGTGCCCGGACCGAAAGCGATCGACGGACCCGATCTCCGCTTGAAGCATGAGGGCGCTGAACATCCCAACGCCCGGGAGACTCCGCCGTTGTGTCACGAGGGCATTGTCCTTCGCGGCCGCGTTGCCGTCGGCATCGAGCTTCTCAATCTCCGCCGTCAACGTGTCATGCACCGTGAGCAAGCGTTCGGTCTGCGTCCGCAGCACGGGTGAGAGCGGCGCGGTGGCGAGCCAGGCACGACCGCCCTTGCCATAGAGGTCGGCGCCAGGGGCAAGCAGGTTCTCTGCGGTGAGATGGCCATGAATCCGGTTCTTCAGCTTCGTGCGCTCGCGGACCAGAACGGCGCGGCCGCGGAGCAACTGCCTTCGCTCGCGGGTCGCGGTATCGGGGAGCCCGATGGCGGGAAGAGATTCACCCGCAGTAGTTCGGCGAGCTTGCGTGCGTCGATCGGGTCCGTCTTTGCGCGGGCCTGCCAGATGAGCTTCACGTGGAACGCGTGCGCGACCTGTACCGTGTGTTCGGCCGTGGCCAGCCGCGTGGCCATCCACTCCCAATACAGCGTGGCTTCCATGCCGACGGTCACGGGACCGGGCAGCGCGGAGCGCCAGGTCAGCACGGCCCCGAGTGAGGTCGAGAGCTGACGGACTTCGGCGATGATCGCGCCCGACGCATCGAGCGCGCAGGCCGTGATGTAGCGTTTATGGAGATCGAATCCCACGAACGTCATGACTGCCTCCCGCAAAGGTTGCGGTGAAGCTGCGCACGATCGGCCGTCTCAGCGAGATGGGCAGATCATCGAGCCACTCATGACTTTCAATCTCATAGCGTCGCGTTAGGTGTCACGCGATTGGGACCGTAGACGCTCGGCAGGCGAAGCATGAAAAGCCTCCTCGAGGCCAGGCTTCATCGCCCCTTGCCACAGCCCTGAGCGAACGAAGGCTTCCTCGAGGTACCAACACCACTGCGCATCCATTCCGAGCGACTCATCGGCCTCCTCTGGAATAGCCCCCCATGGAAACTCGGGGCCGAATCCCTGATCGCAGTAGACCAGGACCATTCCGCGATCCTGCGCTACCACCCAGCACCGATAGCGATCGCCGGGCTTTCCATAGTCCCAGTCCCGGTCCTCGGGTCGCGGCTCCACGAGAATTGTTGCCAGCGCCTTCCGGCGCGCCAAGTCCTCAACTAACGCGACCTGGGCGGCAACGAGACTCTGAACTTGCGACGCAGTTCTTGCCGCCGCGGTCCTTTCCGCAGCGCGATCAAAGGCGCGGAAGCTTCTCGCGAGAACACGATCGTAAAGCTCGCGATGCGTGTCGGGATCGAGCCCTTCGGCTCGCAGCACGGCGCGCGCAAAGTCGCTGGGCGACCCGTGAGGATCGTGGAGTATCGCCCGCGTGGAAGACGGCAGGCAAATCCCTTCCTTGACGCAGAGGTCCTCTAATAGCCAGTCGAGTTCTTGGCGTTCTAGCATGGATGGAAGCCCGGTGACACCCAACGCTAAAGTTCAGCGGCAGGCCATAAAATAGAATGCGGGCGCGAAGCGCCCGCTACTGCAGCGGCCTGTCTGCTGCAACGATTCGTTAGGCAACATGCGGCGTGGACTCAATGTGCACTTCCAGCCCGATCGCGATCAATACATCGCGGAGACGAACCGCGTCGTCCATCGTAAGTGCGGGCACGCGCACAGTCCCTCCAGTGAGCACATGGTCCGTCGCATCCTTCGCCGCTCGCAAGGTCATGCCGCCCTCGCTCACCAAGAGCTTCGTAGCCTTGATCTTCTGTAGCCCATTCCGCCAACCACGAATCTCTACCACCACAGGTCCGCACGGGGCGGCGAGCAACCAATCATGCGCGGTCGCTAGTGCATCGAAGTCGCGCCGAAGATCAGCGATCGCGAAGTCAGGAATGCGCTTGTTCGCGGCGAGTCCCAATGAACGTCGAAGCGACGCAACGAGAATACGTTGGGCTCCAATTGCGTCCGACGTCGCAAAGAGGTCATATGGAACAAGGAGTCGAAACTCGAGCTCGCGAGCCTTCCGATCCATGCGATTGCGCTCCGGTAGCCCCATGCCGGATGGTGAGATCATCGAGATGTAGACCCACTTCGCGACTCCGTCGCCATAGCGCCGACCGGCGAGCATGTCATTGACGCGCGGCTCGATGACCGCTCGCGCGGCGCGCCATGCGTCTGCCACCTCATGCCAGCATTCTGTGGACATCCAAAGTTGCATCACGCGATGTATAGATGTTGCCTAGAAGTTATGACTGGGCTGGCCTCCGACTTTCGCGTGGGTTAAGTCCTCGCGTGTTGAGACGGAGTCACCAGAGCCACATGCGACGATCCCACGTGTCGCACCTTTCCGGAGACCAACCCATGTCATCCCGTGCCGTAAGGACCCCAGAGCCCACCATCCCGACCCCGACGCCCGCGCGCACAATCATCGATCTCGGCATGGATGTGCACAAGGACTCGATCACCATCGCCGTGCTCCCCGCGCTCGCGAAGGGACCGACGCGGCTCGACAAACTGCCGAATGACCTGCCGAAGCTGAAGCAGTGGATCGCGCGCGTCGCCCGCGACGGCGAGATCCAGGCGTGCTATGAAGCAAGCGGCGCTGGGTACGTCCTGCACCGCGCGCTTCGCGACTGGGGCTATGCGTGCGCGGTGATCGCGCCGTCGCTGATTCCGAAGCGCGCGGGCGTGCATCGCAAACACGACAAGCGCGATGCCGCGGACCTCGCGCGGCTCTATCGCGCGGGCGAGCTCGTGCCGGTGCGCATTCCAAGCGAGGCGGACGAGCGCGTGCGGGATGTCGTCCGCTGCCGGGAGACCTTCCAGCGCGAGATCCTCAAGTCCCGACACTATATCCTCAAGTTTCTCGCGACACGCGGCTTCGTCTTTCGCGAGGGGACAAACTGGTGCACGCCGCATCTGCAATGGCTCCAGCACCTGACGACGGATCATTCGCCGCTCGCCGCCGAGGATCGCCTCGTGTATCGCGAGTACCACGCGCTGCTGATGTACAAGCTGCAGCGGCGCGCGGAGTTGGACCGGCAGATCGAACAGCTGGCGGAGCTGCCCACGCTCAAGCCCATGGTGCAGCGGCTGCAGTGCTTCCGGGGGATCTCGCTGCACTCGGCCATGGTGCTGACGACGGAGCTCGTGGACTGGCGCCGCTTCGAACGGCCCGGCCAGCTCGCGTGTTACTTGGGCCTGATTTCGCGCGAGGACTCCAGCGGCAACCGGCAGCGCCTCGGGTCGATCACCAAAGCCGGGAACAGCCACTGTCGGCACGTGCTCGTGCAAGCGGCGTGGAGCTACCGGCATC
>JBDUCM010000299.1:0-3945 GCA_040003455.1 bacterium | reverse complement strand
CTGCAGTCCATCTACGGGGGACGACAAGCGGAGGGCACCACCAACGGGCTGAGTTCCCGACCGCTCTCCGATCAACTCCGCAGTACGCAGATCCCCGCACTCAACGTCGACACCATCGGCCGGGGCGCGGCCATGGCTAGCGTCTCGACGGTGCAGCTCGCCGTGCACGGCGAAATCCAGATCGTACCCGACGAGACTACCAATTCGCTCCTCATCCGCGCGCAGCCTGCGGACTACGATGCCATCCGCCAGGCGATCGAACTGCTCGATCTCCGCCCGCTCCAGGTATTCATCGAAGTCCTGATCGCCGAGGTGCGACGTACGCGTTCGATGGATGTGGGAGTGAACGGCAGTGTGAGCAAGATCGGCAGTGGCAATGAAACATCTGGTGCCATTACCTCAACATCCACTGCCAACGACTTCCTCGTCCGCTTCACGCGCGGCGGGAGCGTGTCGGTGGACATCGCGCTGTCCGCCTTGGCCGCCCGCGGCGACGTTCGCATTCTCTCTCGGCCACTGATCCTGGCACAGAACAACCTCGAAGCGCGCATTCTTGTCGGCAGCCAGCGACCGTTCGTGCAGGTGTTTCGCTCACTACCAACGGACGGCGCCGTGCGCGATCAGGTCGTGCAATATCGCGACGTGGGAACCTCACTCAGCCTCATCCCCACCATCAATCCCGACGGCTACGTCAACCTCCAGGTGAAACAGGAGGTGAGTTCCGCGACGAACGAAGTACAGTTCGGGGCGCCAGTGATCTCCACGCGTGAAGCGTCCACCCACCTCTTCGTGAAGGATGCGGAGACCGTCGTGATCGGCGGCCTTGCGGACAGACAGCAAGAGCAATCGCGCTCAGGCATTCCGTTCCTGAGTGCGATTCCAGGCATCGGTGCGCTCTTCGGCAGCACGAGCAACAGTGATGCGCAGAGTGAACTCTACCTGTTTCTCACGCCGCACATCGTTTCCACCGACGAAGACGCGGCAAAGCTGCGGCGTACCATCGAAAACAGGCTGGAAGGCGTGGGCGGAAAACCCGAGGTGAATCCACCCGTGACTCCCACGCCTGGCGCGGCCGTTCCGAAGCTGCCCGTTCCTCCATCAGGCACCCCGTGATGCACGCGCTCGAGGACGTACGCGCGCTCTCGGCGCGTCTCACGCCAGAGTATCTCGACGAGCAGGGCGTCATCCCCCTCGCCGTGGAGGGCGGTGTGCTGCACCTCGGGACCTGGCGGACGGACGTACCTCGCGACGTGGTGTACGAGCTCGAGCTGCTGCTCGGGGCGCGTGTGGCGATAGAGCGTGTGGACGAGGAGCGCGCACGCGTCGCCATTCGTCGTGCGTACGGACAATCGTCGGCACAGTCGCTGATCAATGCCATCGGGGTGGACCCAGCGGCGATCGACTCCGATGCCCCCGCCATCGATGATTTGCGCGCGCTCGCGAACGAGGCGCCGGTCATTCGGCTGGTGAGCATGCTGTTGGCCGAGGCACTGAACGCGCGCGCTTCAGACGTGCACCTGGAGGCGTACCCGGATGCGCTACGTGTCCGCTATCGCGTGGACGGCGTCCTTCAGGAAGCACCGTCCCCGCCGCGCAGCATGGCGCCCGCCGTGATCAGTCGATTGAAGGTCATGGCCGATCTGGACATCGCCGAACGGCGCTTGCCCCAGGACGGGCGTATTCGCTTGACGTTGCAGGATCGCCAGGTTGATGTGCGTGTATCGACGATCCCCACGTTGCACGGTGAAAGCGTGGTGCTCCGCCTGCTCGACAACGAGTCGGGCACGCTGGAACTCGGAGCGCTTGGCATGTCGGCGAGCGATCTTGCTCGCTTCGAGGTGGTCCTCACGCATCCTCATGGCATCGTACTGGCAACCGGTCCCACGGGCTCCGGCAAGACGACGACGCTCTACGCCGCACTCCAGCGTCTGCGCACGGGTCGGGAGAAGATCCTCACGGTGGAAGATCCCGTGGAATACCAGCTCGAAGGCGTGCCGCAGGTGTCCGTCAATGAAAAGGTCGGTGTCACCTTCGCGAGTGCCCTGCGCGCGCTGTTGCGTCAGGATCCGGACGTCATGCTCGTGGGCGAAATCCGCGACGGCGAGACGGCAGAGATCGCGACACAGGCGGCGCTCACAGGGCATCTGGTGTTGTCCACGCTTCATACCAACGACGCAGCAGGTGCGCTGACGCGTCTCGTCGACCTTGGTGTGGCGCCATTCCTGGTCTCGGCCACGGTGGATGCCGTGCTGGCGCAACGGCTCGTGCGCGTCGTCTGTGTGGTCTGTGGTGCGCGCCACCCTGCAACGGACGTGGAGCGGACCGCACTCGGTGTGCCTTCACTCACCGAGATTCGACGCGGCGGCGGCTGTGACGCATGCCGCGGCAGCGGCTACGCCGGCCGAACCGGCGTGTACGAACTCCTCGTGCTGGATGACGAGATGCGCGCCGCCATCACGTCGGGCGATGGAGCGCCTGCCGTGCGCGCACGTGCGCGCGCCATCGGCACTCCGACACTCATGAACGACGGCGTGCGCCTGGTGATGGAGGGCGTCACCACGCCGGAAGAAGTACTGCGTGTGTGCCGGAGCTGACGATCGCCGCTAGTCTTCCGTGATGGCCGAGTGCCGCTGCGTGTCCGGCATGCTCACGTACACGATGAGCGACATCGCCACGCACACCGTGACGTACCAGAAATACCAGGACTCGTGCCCGATGTTCTTGGCCCACAGTGCGAGGTACTCCGCTGTCCCGCCAAAGAGCGAAACCGTCACCGCATAGGGAAGAGCAACGCCCAGGGCGCGGATTTCCGTGGGGAACAGTTCAGCCTTCACCACGGCATTGATGGCGGTATAGCCACTCACCGCCAGCAATGCCGACATGAGGAGTGCGAATGCCAGCCCTTCGGTGCGCGCAGCAGCGAGCGCCGTCATCACCGGTACCGTGCCGAACAGGCCAAGCACGCCGAAGGTAATCAGCACGGGACGACGCCCGATGCGATCGGAGATATAGCCGACAAGGGGCTGGATCAGCATGAACACGAGTAGCGTCAGCGCGGAAATGCGCGACGCGTCGGCCTTGCTCCAGCCGCCGGAGTTCACGAGAAACTTCTGGGCGTAGGTGGTGAAGGTGTAGAACGCCACCGTGCCGCCAGCGGTGAGCCCCACTACCGTGGCAACCTGTCGCGGGTAGCGCGCGAGGTCGCGTACCGACGCATGCGGCACCACGGCGCCATCGTGCGTGGCAGCCTTGAACGACGGGGTCTCCTCCAACCCGCGCCGAATCCACAGCGCCACCACGGCAAGGGCTCCCCCGATCACGAAGGGAATGCGCCACCCCCACTCCTCGAGCGCGGCCGTACCCATCAGGCGCTGCAGTGCCAGCAGCACCACCAGCGCGATGAGCTGCCCACTGATGAGGGTGACGTATTGAAAACTGGAGTAGAAGCCGCGCAATCGCTTGCCGGCCATCTCACTCAGGTACGTCGCGCTCGCGCCGTATTCGCCGCCCACGCTCAATCCCTGGAGCAGGCGAGCCAGCACCAGCAGTACGGGCGCCGCAACGCCGATGCGAGCATACCCCGGCGTGATCGCGATCATCAGCGATCCGGCACACATCAGCGTGACCGAGATGCTCAACGCCGCTCGGCGGCCATGCCGGTCCGCGTAGCGGCCCATGAGCCACCCGCCTACGGGTCGCATCAGGAATCCCACGGCGAACACGGCCGCCGCGTTGAGCAGTTGGGCGGTCTGGCTTGCCGGCGGAAAGAAGACTTTCGCGAAGTAGAGCGAGAACGCCGAGTAGACGTACCAGTCGTACCACTCGACGAGGTTGCCCGCCGATCCGGCGAGGATCGACCAGAGGCGCGAGCGTTCCGCTGTCATCGCGACGAGCATACCGTCGCGTGTTGCGAAGAGCGCGGTCCGGCGCGGGCCACGAACACTA
>JBDUCM010000140.1:0-13373 GCA_040003455.1 bacterium | reverse complement strand
ATCGCCTGCGCGTGGTGCGCGATCATGCCCTGCATGAACTCGACGTCGGCCTTGGTGTACGGGGCGCCTTTCGGGATCACGATCTCATGACCCATGTCCATGCCCGCCATTCCCGCCATGCTGCCGTTCTGGGCGAGCGCGAGCGATGAGCCGCCCATCAGCACGGCGATGGAGAGCACGAACGTACCGGCAACGCGTTGGGTCTTCACGAAAATCTCCTTCAGTCAGTCTGCTCGGCGCGCAAGCAGTGGATCGGCTCCAGGGAACTGGTGATAGAATACGCGGCGTGGGGTCCGCGCACTAGACGCAAGTGCCATGTGCGGCCGCGCCGAGCCGTCGCGAAGAGGATACGTCACCAGTCAACCAACCCACGGAACATGATGGACTACAAGACCCTCATCAGATCGTTGGAACTACCGGACGGATATGTCGCGCCCGACGTTCTCGGCTATGGGAACATCACGGCCAGAGCACTCAGTCGCGCCGACCTCGTGGCCGATGTGACGGGGATCAACTCGAGCCTCGACATCATCCGACAAACTCGCGGCGGCGCGTGGCCAACCGGGCCGGTCACGGAGGCTTTCGACTTTGTCGATCTCGTGTGGCACGAGCATGAGTTTCGCGAGAACTATTCGTTCGCCTACGCGATCTACGATGAAGGAGACCAGTACGTCGGTTGCTGCTATTTGTATCCGATGGGCAGGCGTACTCCGCTCAATGACACGCTCCTGCACCACGACGTCGACGTGAGCTGGTGGGTGACGACCGACGCGTATCAACGCGGTTACTATGCGAACCTCTACCTCGCACTCGGGCAATGGATCGCGGACTCATTTCCCTTCACGAATCCCTACTACTCCAATCGCGAGATCCCCTGACGCCTGATGCCCTTCACCATGGCCGTGGTTGCGCAGTAGCAGCAGTGCGGACGAGGGCGCCACTGCTGTGGGCCGGTCCACGCTCATCGCGACCGCCCGCCGTCGGGCGCCGTCACCCTGGCGAGGTCGAGGTTGTACCGCCGCATCGCTTCTGCAAACCTCGCACTGCTCCGTATCGGATCAAAACGCGGTGAGCTGATCGCCTGCGCAAGCAGGAGATCACCGCCATTCCTGGACGCGGAGTCGATCGCTGCGAGAGCATGTGCCGTATCACCCAACGAGAGGTAGAGATATGCGAGCGACGAGTAGCGTCCCCACGTCGTGGGCGGAAGCGCCTGGATGCGACGCAGAATCGGCGGCACATCGCGCCGCGCACCACTCGCGCCCAGTACCCAACCGGAGAAGCCGATCCGTCGCGGATTACTCGTGGTCCGAACCATCTTCCGCGCGAACGCCACAGCCGCCGTATCGCGTCCCGCAAGGCTGAGCGTCGCCGAGTACAAGTTGCCGATGCCCTCGTTCGTTGGATCGAGGTCGATTGCGCGCTGCGCTTCCGCGACCCCCTCTGCCTTCCGGCCAGCAATGGCAAGCGAGAACCCGAGGTAGACCGTCGGCATCGAGTACAGCGGATCCGCGTTCTTTGCCTGCTCGAACGCGGCGATCGACTCGTGTACCCGTCCGGACGTCAGCAGCATGAAGCCGAGTCGGAAAAGGATTTCGGCGCGATTGGGATCGAGCGCGACGGCACGCCGCAGCTCGGCTTCTGCCTGCTTCCACTCGAATGCCTCGGTGAGCACGTGACCGAGTGCCAGATGCGCCTCCGGAAGGGCGTCGTCGAGCGCCACGGCGCGCTCCGCCGCGGCGCGCGCGCGCGGAAGGACGGCCGACATCGGAGTGTCGAGGTAGTACGGCGTTACCACCAACACCGACGCGAGCGTCGCATGGGCGCGCGCGAACTTCGGATCGAGCGCGATCGCCTGCGTCAGGTACTGCTCGGCTTGCGTCACGGCGAGCCCGCGCTTGCGATAGGCTTGCAGCCCACGCAGGTAGAGGTCGTACGCCTCGAGGTTCTTCGTGCCCTGCGCCGATGACGCGCTGGTCGCGGTGCGTCCGCCGGTGAGCTGCACCCGAAGCGAGTCCACAATCGCCTTGGTGATGTCGTCCTGCACGGCGAAGACGTCCTTTATCTCGCGCTCGTACGACTCCTTCCAGATGACGTGTCCGTCGTCAGCACTCGCGAGCTCGACGGACACACGAATGCGACCACCAGCGCGACGAACCGTGCCATCGAGCACCGCGCCCACGTGCAGCGCCGCACCGATCTCCTGCGCTCCCGCGCCACGCTGCTTGTATCGCGCGGCCGAGGAGCGTCCCGCAAGGCGGAGCCCCGGCAACCGCGCGAGCGCAGTCGTGAGCTCGTCGGCGATGCCCTCCGCGAAATACGCGTTGGCTGTGTCGCCGCCAACGGACGCAAAAGGCAGCACGGCGAGTGACTTCGCGGCGATGCCTGTACTCGGAGTTGTCACCGGCTGCGGAGTAACGTCTCCGCGACGCGCGTACGTAACGCCCGCGACAACCACAATCACTGCGGCGGCAATCGCCCATTTCATCGGCGAACGACGTGAGCCCGTGGTTGTCGACGACGGTGTGCCCACAGCGTCCAGTGCTTCCATCACCTCCGCCGCCGACGCCGGCCGTCGCTCCGGGTCCTTCTCCAGACACCGCGCGACGAGCGACGCCAGTGCCGGCGTTACGTCGGGGCGATGCGCATCGACCGATGGCGGCACTTCGCTTACGTGCGCGGCGATCATTGCCTGTGGCGTCGCACGAATGGAAAAGGGATGCGCACCAACCAGCATCTCCCACGCTACCACGCCCCATGCATACAGGTCGGCGCGATGATCAGTATCCGGATCACCAAGCGCCTGTTCGGGCGCCATGTACGATGGTGTGCCGAGCGACATGCCGGCACGCGTGAGCCCCGCGTTGGTGGCGCCCACTCTCGTGAGCTCCTGCGTGCGCGACGCGGAAATCGCCTTCGCGATACCGAAGTCCGTCACGACGGCCGCGCCGCCGGAAAGGAGGATGTTCTCCGGCTTGATGTCGCGATGCACCACGCCCTGCGCATGCGCGTACGCGAGGGCGCGCGCGACGTCGCGGAGAATGTTCGTCACCTCGCCGACGGGCAGCGCGCCCTGCTCCATCCGCGCGCGAAGCGACAGCCCGTCCACAAACGGCATGGTGTAGTACGCCACGCCGTCCGCGTCGCCCGCTGTCAGCAACGGGACGATGTTCGCCTGCTGCAATCGCGCCGCGAGCTTCACTTCGCGCAGAAACCGCTCGAAGCTGACCCCCTCGGCCAGATCCGGCGCGAGGATCTTGACCACGACCTGGCGTCCGAGTGCAACGTCATTCGCCACGAACACACGCGACATGCCGCCGCCGCCGAGCTCCCGCTCAATGGTGTACGACGAGCCAAGCGTCGACTGGAGGGTATCGCGCAGCGGATCGTGGGTCATCGCCGGCGTACCTCGCCCACAATGGCGTCCCATCGCGGGTCGCTCTCGTACTTGGCGAATGCGGGCATCGTGATGAGATGCCCGAACACGTCGTCACGACGATCGATGGCGATTCTGAGCCGAGAGAACATCGAATCCGGCATGCCGATGTGCGCATAGACCATGGCGGCCCACGTCGGCGTGCCGAGCGTACGCGGCAGACGCGCGCGTGCCGCCAGTCCCGCGAGCCCCTGCGCCCGCATGGCGGGTATTCCGGCGATGAGTCCGAGCGCGGCGTCGCAAGTGTTACCCAGCCCGATGCCGACAACGCATTGACGGACGCCGTCGTCGTAACGGCCGGCAAACGCGTAGAGCGTGCCGAGACTGCGCTTCCACTGTCCCTCGGTCGGTGCCACTTCAACCGATCGCTCGGAGTAGCGCACCGCACTATCGATCTGGCCAACCGCGGCGAGCGCCCAGGCGCGATTGTTCAACGCCAGGGCCGACAGCGCATCGAGCTGCACGGCGCGGCGCGCCGCAGAGTCGGCGCTCGCGGCGCGACCGAGCGCAGTGAGAATCTCGTACTTGAGCGTCCACGCCAGCGTCGCGTTCGGGTCGAGCGCGAGCGCGCGGTCCACCGCGCGCAGCGCATCGTTGAACTTGAACAGCACTCCGTACGATCGCGCGAGTGCGAGTTGCACTTCCGGGAGCGCACTATCGAGTGCCACGGCGCGGAGCGCAGCACGCTCGGCACGCGCGAACACGACTTCGTCTGTCTCGGTGGTGTCGTAGTAGGCGGGCAGGAGCGCGTACGTTTCCGAGAGGCCAGCCCACGCACGTGCGTAGCCCGAGTCATGCGCAACAGCGCGCTCGAAGGCATCGACCGCGCGGCGCAGGTTCTCGGTGCCACGCTGCCGCAGCAGATACCGGCCGAGCATCTGCGCATCACGCGCCTCGGCGTCCGTGCTCTCCTGATGCGTCAGCGCCGCGCGCGCCACGCCGCCAAGCCGCACGGACAGCGCCGAGGCGACGCGCTGCGCCACCTCCGCCTGCACCTTGAAGACGTCGGTGAGACGCTCCTCGGAAGGCTCGCCCCATTCCAGCCTCCCGTTGCCGACATTCACCAGTGCAGGCGCGATGCGCACGCGCGTGTCGCCATCGATGCCGGCACGGTTCGTTGCGCCACGCGCCCAGCGCACCGTGCCGCTCAACACGTAGGACGCTCCGAGCTCGCGCGCAATGTCGCGCGGCGACCGACGTGAGCCCCGGAACTTCTGCACACCTTCGCGGCCGATTACCTGAAGACCAGGCAGCCGCGCGAGCTGGCCGGCGATCTCGTCGCTCACCCCTTCGGCGAAGTACGCGTCGCCCGCGTCGCCAAGGTTGTCAAAGGGCACGACGACCACCGTTCTCGCCGTATCGGCGAATGTGTCTCGCCGAAGGTAGAAGAAACCCATGATACCGAGCGCGAGCACGAGTGCAGCGGCAATCGCCCAGCGTGCGAGCGATTTGCCTCTGGCGCCGCCCGAAACATGACGGTGCGCGCCCGGTGTAGTCGCGGCCGACAACTGGGCGATCAACTCGCCCGCACTGTCTGGCCGTCCCGCGGGATCCTTTGCGAGGCACTGCATTACCAATGCAGCGACCTTCGCGGGGAGTTCGGGTCGCAACGATGCCAGCGGCGCAGGTGTCTGCGACAGGTGGGCGGCGACCAGCCGCTGGGCCGTCCGGTGCTCGGCGAACGGATGCACGCCGCCCAGCAGCTCGTACGCAATCACTCCCCACGCATAGATGTCGGCGCGGGAGTCGACGTCCTCGCCCAGCGCCTGCTCGGGCGCCATGTAGGCAGGTGTGCCGAGCGACATCCCGGCCTGCGTCAGCGCGGTTCCGGCCGGGCCCCCGGCGTCGGCATTCGTCCGCGACGCCGAAAGTGCCTTCGCAATTCCGAAATCCGTAACGACAGCGGTGCCCGACGACAGCAACACGTTTTCGGGCTTGATATCGCGATGGACGATCCCGTGTGCGTGCGCGTACGCGAGTGCGCGCGCCACGTCGCGGAGGGCGTCGAGTGCCTCGCCGAGCGGCAACGGTCCCCGGTCGAGACGCGCGCGAAGAGACTGTCCGTCGACATATGGCATGGTGTAGTACGCCATGCCGGCGGCATCGCTCGCGGAAAGCACCGGGACGATGTTCGCTTGTTGAAGCCGCGCGGCCAGCAGCACTTCGCGCGCGAATCGTTCCGCGCTCAAGCCCTCTCGCAGCTCTGGCGCGATCACCTTGATCACGATGTCTCGTCCGAGTGCAACTTCACGCGCAACGAACACTCGCGACATTCCGCCGCCGCCGAGCTCGCGCTCGATGACATACGTCGAGCCGAATGCGGCCTGAAGTTGCGTGCGTAGGTCAGACGTCATGCATCGTGGATCGGGTGGGACACGACCACGCCGCAGGCATCGTGATGCACCAAGGGGCCCGAAGGAAGGTGCGCTGGAAGGCGGGCGAGCCGGCGCCGGTGAGTCGCTGGTGTGGAAGGCACAAGCTACCGGCGGACACGACAGTAGGCCAGACCTTCCGGGGCCGATACGCGCGCCAGCGTGCTGTTGGAATGGAAGGCAGGTCTCGCGTCATAATACCTTTCGTCTATTCCACATTCCTGCCATAGGGACTCGCCGAGTTGGCACTTCGATGAAGCGACCCTCGCGCGACATACGGAGGCCTTCGAAAATCCCGACTATGTGGACGTCGTCATCCACTCGTATCGGCACCGCCTCGGCGCCGCCCCGGGAGTTGACGCATATGCCGAGGTCGAACGCCGTCTCGTTGAACTGCCCCCCATTCCCGTTCCGACCATCACGATGGATGGCAACGCCGATGGAGTCGTTCCCGCATCGGACGGCACGTCCGCGGCGCCCAAATTTACGGGGCGGCGCGTTCACCGCATCGTCGAAGGCGCAGGCCACAATCTTCCCGAAGAAGCCCCTGAGATCTTCGCGAAAGCCGTGCTGGAACTGGCCCGAGCCAGCCGACTACCTTCCGCATCAGGTCCTGCTGTTCGTCTCCCAACGACGAAGGAATGAGGCGACAGCACCGTGTGCATATCGACGCAGCCGGTCCCGCTCTTCGGCGTCTCGGGGATTCACAATCTCAAATCGAGCGTACTTTGAAGGACCGGCGTGTTCATGTGTTTGGAAGTTGACCCCCAGCAGCCTGAGCGCCTCGGTCACATCGGCATGTAGCGCCACAGGGCTTTTGCGTGCAGCATCAGCTACGCTGTTTGGCCCGCCCAGATACGCGTTCAACGTCCAAACGATGTCGTACGCATCCTTGTCCTTGTCGCGTTCCTGAAGGGCGAACGACTTCAGAACCAGAAACGGAAGGATGTTCGCCACCTTCACGTCGACATTCTCTCGAATCCCACCGTCATCGAGCGTTTCGCCGCTCAGTGTGATCGTGACGTAGTCCGCAGCGGCGAGTTCCGCTCCTCTCGTACGAATAGCGGAGATCCGCGAGCCGATGCCCTCTCCCGGATTCCGACGGAGTCGGCCCGGCGCCCCGTCACCAACGGGACAGAAGAATTCAAGCGCGACCGGGACGCCGTCCACTCGGCGTTCCCATCGAAAGGTGACCTCGTCACCGGTCCCCGCGTCGCGGCTCGGAACGAACCCCGTCTCCATGAGATTTTTCTGAAGCGTGCGATAGGCAACCTCATCGTCCGTTTCCAACGCAACGCCCACGACGACATCGAGATCCGTCGTGCCGACGTGAGGTGGCAGGTCCGCCGGCACCGTGCCGACGAGATACTTCGGCGCCATCCCTCCTATTAGCACGAGTTGAGCGCCCCATGGACCGATCTTGCTGAGTAGGGTGCGGAGCGCCTTTTCGCATGCCCTCACCGCCTCCGGGGTGTATTCCGCCCGCGGCGTTGGCGGATGGTCAGCCATGTGACTCTACGGGCTGGGTCGCGACGCCAAGCCGCAGAGTGTGCCGGAGAGCTTTCGCCGCGTCGGGCCCACGTCCTGGACTATGCAGTGCTTCGACGTAGGCACGATAGACACTGATGACACGAAGCCCAGATCGGCGCAAAGAAGTGGAGGGTGTCGACTGATTCAGGCGTAGTGGCGCATCACCCGATGTCTGCAAAACTCGCACGTTGGCCCCGCTTGCCACGACCTGCCCGTCGAGCTGCGAAGCCAGCTGCATGGCGGGAACGCTCGCTGGGATCCAGACATCGGCGGTTGGGGTCACTGTCAGGGTTGGGGCATAAAAATTCGCCGCAGCAACACCGCCAAGCGCGTATTCAAAGTCGACGACGCCAGCGCGGCTCAGTTGGTCGAGAAACTCCTCGGGCGTTCGCGACCAGACGTTGATTCCTGTTGTCTCCTCAGGCTCTATTCGCTCTTCATCTGCCCACCGATCCAGCAGCGCACCAGCGTCTCGGAGCGTCCAATGCTTTCGCGGCGCGCGGCCGTGCGCGGCGAGAATCCCGAGGGTTGTGAGGCGAGCCAACAACCGGCTCGCCAAAGCCCGCGAGAGCCCAGCTGTGCTGGCGATGTCCGTGAGTGAGATAGGTTTGTCGTGTGGACGGATCAAGAGCGCCTCCGCGAGGAGCCCAGACTTGTCTCGCAGCAGGGCGGGAGGACCGTTTGCTGCCATGGCGCGTGCGTTGCCGTCCACGTCTGAGTCAAGCTCAACGTCCACCTCCACCAGCAACCCGGGGCCGTAGAGCCGACAGCGGCCCGTTTCCCGCTCAATCCAGGAGATATGGCTGTCTCGCAGGACGCTTCGTGCGGCGGCGGCCAGACGAAGTGTCGCAATAAGCATTCGTCGCTTCGACGTACCGACCGTGGAGACAAGGAGACGTGCGCGCTCCTCGCTTACGAGTCGCTCCTCCAACACCTCAAATGACACGGCGCTACCGCCCGCGGCGCGGATACGGATGCATCGGCCGGACCGATCGTCGACAGTTACGTCGAGATCGGGTACGGCTTTCAGTCTCCGGAGGACCCAAGCGCTGATGTCGAGAGAATCGTCAGCACGGAATTTGGCGAACCTTGGCTTGTTCACAGAGTATCCTATGTTCACAGCGTCTGTAAACGTAGCACTTATTGTAAACATACGCAAGAAACGCAGGCAATCCGCCATGTCCGACAGTGAGCATCTTCGTGGGACCATAGGCCAACGGCATCGCGTTCTCGGGTTCGACGTCGGTCCCGGGGTCCGCGTCGTGGCTCTCACCCATTTGTCGCAATCCGGCACGAGTAGCCGGATCACGCGTGTCCGTCGCTAGAACCTGAAGCCCAGCCGGATCGGCGTACGCGACGGCATCTGATCGCCAAGCACGCTGTAGGGCGACCGCCGGTATTCCATGAAGAAGCGCCGGTTCTCGAGCCCGAAGCCCGCGTCCATCTCCAGCGCCGTCGTCCGCGCAATCGGGGTGACGCGCAACACGCTTCCTTCCTGTACCTGCGTGCCAGATGGCGACACCGTCGCGATGCCGAGTCCGACCACCAGATAGGGGCGGATGCCCCACATTGCGGCCAGCGGCCGGAACACCGCGTCGGCCATCAGCGACGTCGCCTTCAGCGTGGTGCTCGGTCCGCTGCGAAACTTGTCGTACGACAGCGTCGCGCGAAGCGGCACCCCGATGAGCGACTTGAACTCGACCCTGCCGCCAACACCGAAATTCTCAGATGGAAAACCGAACGACCGATCAGCCCCCGCAGCCGACGAGGTCGTATGGCTGCCGAAGACGGACCAGTGCGTGCTGTCGGCGGATTGCGCGCCGACGCGCGGTGCACAGAGGACAAGCAGCCCGTAGACGAGCAGCGGTGCCGTCCACACGCGGAGGGCGGTGTTCGAGCAGGAGCGCATTGGACGTCCGGGGTCAGGGAAAATAGCGGTTCTCCTGCTTGGACCCGCGACCGTCGCGAAGCGTTGCCCCGCCGTGTTACGCGCGCACCGCTGCCTGCTCGTCCAGCACTCGGACGATTGTGTGCTCCATCACTTGAGTCGGACGCGATTCGCCGAATCCCAATTCGCCATGTCCGAGAGAATGACTCGGTCGCCGAGCTGAAGTCCGCGGATGATTTCCACGGCGGTGACGGAACTGCGGCCAAGCGCCACCTGGACCCGCTCCGCGAACTTGCCACCGTCCACGACCTTGAACAACGAGACGGCGCCAGTGCTGGCGCCAGCCGTTGGCCGTCCTGTGAACAGCATGTTGGCAAGACGCTCGATCTGGATCGTCCCATCCACGTTGAGGTCGGGCACCGCGCCGGCGAGCAACGCGCCCTCGAGCGCGACGCGTGCCCTGAAGCAGTTCGATGCGTGTCGCTTGGGGTGACTATTTCCCCGCGCCCGGCGCGGCGCGATCAACGTGCAACACGGTCATCATTCCTGCCTGCAAGTGTTCCGCAATGTGACAGTGCAGCATCCAGTCGCCCGGGTTTGACGCATCAATGAGAAGATCAACGGTCGAGCCAACGGGAATGAGCGCCGTGTCTTTCCATGCGAAATTCTTCGTGACCACACCGTCGCGTGCCACGACGAGCATGCGCTGCCCGTGCAGATGAATGGGATGTTGCATTGGGTGAAAGGACTTCGGATCATTGAAAATCCGGAGCTTGACCACGGAGTGCTGAGGGACATGCCAATTGATGTCCATGTTCTCCTTGCCCGTCGCCTTGTCGCGAAGGATCCATCGGACCTGCTTCCCGGTTGAAAGCCAGTTCATGTCCGGCATGCCGTCCACCCATTCGACCGGCGCAAAATAGGCTGTGTCAACGTTCATGAATTGCACCGTCGCGAGCGGCAGCGAATTCGTCGCCACCGTCAGCGTCAGCGTTTTGTCGGGCGCCTGGTCAAAAAACTTGCGATACGGTTCGATGTCGCGCGAAACGGCGTCGTTGGCACGAAGCGTCGCAAACTGCTGTCGATAGTCTGGCGCGGCTGGTGCGGGGTCAACGGCCACCGCGCCCAGCGTGTCGACCACGGGTTCAACTTCGCCGAGGTAGTGATTGATGGACTGGATGGCATTGACGACGGCGAAGGAGCCGGACCGATCGAAACGCACCTCCACGATGTAGCGTTCCGCTGGGGCAATCACCACACTTGGGACACGCTCTTCGCGTTCGAAACGGCTGACATCCGACGCCACGACCTTGATGGGTGCGCCACCAAACGAAAGATTGAACGTCCGGGAACTGGAAACGTTCGTGATGAAGTATCGAACCACATCGCCCTTCCTCACGTGCAATGTGTAACGCGGCTCTCCGTTCACGAGCAGTACATTGCCCACGCGGCCCATGAGCGCGTAGTTGGGACTCTCCTTGCCGAACGTGATGAGCGTATCCCCGTTGATCAGCAGGTCACTGAGCATCAGGGTCTGTTCGCGATTGACGGGCGAGTAGTAGTTGGCTTCCGGTGCATCAACGCGCATGTTGCCGAACAGTCCCATGGCCTGCTGAATGTCTTCCCGTACGTGCGGGTGATACCAGTAGATGCCCGCATCGGGAAAGTGCACGGAATAGATAAAGTCCTTTCCAGATGCGACCTCATCCTGCGTGAGGCCGGGCACGCCGTCGGAGCGATTATCCAGGCGCACGCCATGCCAGTGCATGGCGCTCGGTAAATCAATGCGGTTATGAAAACGGACCATGATGGTCGCGTTTTGTGCGACACGAATTAGCGGACCGGGTGTTTGCCCGTTGAACGCGTACATCACGAACGAATGACCCTTGATGATACGGCGCACCAGCTTGGCGGTGAGGTCGAGCGTGTCACCGTCCTTGAGCCGCACCACCTGGGACGGTCTCGCCAACGGCAACGATTGGGGATCGACGCCAATACCGGGGAGAAATGGTGTGACATCCGGCGACAAACCAACCAGACCGGGAATCATCGGCATGCCCTTCGGCATGGGGATCGGCATGGTCATTCCCGCCATCGCGTGATCGCCAGACATGATCATGGGTGGCTTCGCACTTCTTGACGCGGTCGTTTCCTTCCTCGTTTTGGTGGTGTCGTGCGTGGTGCCGGACATGCCACTCATACCCGCCAGTCCCGGCTTGCCCGGCTTGCCCGGCTTGCCCGGCTTGCCCGCTGCTTTCTTCGGGGTCGGAGGTTGGGTCGGCCGGGTCGGCTGTTGGGCAAACGAGGCAGAGGCGGACAAACACACCGCCACCAACACCAGGCGCATCACGGAGGCAAGCCCCGAAAGAGTGGATGACTCAGAAATGATTGCAGCCATCCGCTGGGGGATGTGCCGTGCAACACGGTTGGTCCGGTGTGCGTACCTACGTGCGCGTCTGATTCGGCCGTAATGACAAGCAGGAACTTGTTGAAGTCCGCGTGACCAACCACGCTCGTGCCGTTGGTGACCGCGCCCAGGTTGTGCCACACACTGAGATCTGTGGTGACAGCCCACGCGACATAAGTTGAAAATGCGCCCAACGTGGCCGGTGCAGGCAACTCGGCGACGTCAATGCGCACGTCGTAGCTCGCACGCCCATCAGCCAGTACCGCTATGCCAAACGGGGACGGCGCGAAGACCAACCGCGCGTGGCCCGTCGCTGTCGGCGCGGTTGGTGTGTTGAGCAATTCGATATCAAAAGGCCCATCGGCCGTTGCCACAAACGCCATCGCGCATACCGCGTGCGCGATGGCGAGGCGCGCCCGCCATCGCACCGCACTCACCGGCCGAAATATTCAATCACGGCACCACCGTTCGCACAGTCTTGTCCGGCCCATGATCCCAGTCCTGCACGCTGGAGATGTTCGGCATGTTGTAGTCGTGTCCATTCCAGCTGTTGAAGCCATCCATCTTGAACAGCCAGAGGCCGCTCCGCATATCGGACAGCACAATCAGTCCGTCGGAATTGCGGACGTCGACACCAAACGCCCCTTGCTCGACGCTGGTGGTACTTTGCCAACCGTTGTTGGGCGATCCGCCAAATCCATGTTCGTGCTCGCATTCGCACGTGTACCACGCGCCGTCGGTCTTGGGATGCTTTGGATCCTTGAGATCGAATATTTGCAATCCGTCTTCATAGGCCGACACGAACACATACGGCCAGCGCACTTCATGGTTGTGTGAGAGATCGCGCCAGTCGGCCGTCCACGCGCTGATCGGCTGATCAATGTTCTGCGTCTTGCCGCTTTGCCCATCGGCCAGGTCCCAGATTCGGAGCGGCGTGTACTGATATTCCGTTTCCGTCACCGCGTACCGTCCGTCCGGCGACGGCGTGAAGGTATGCGCGATGTCCATGCCGAGGCTGGTGATGGTAAACAGCTGCTTCACGGCGGTCGGGTGCGTGACGTCCCACACCGAGTATCCGCCCAATCCCGCGCCGTAAAACTTGTCCTGGTTCGTGGCGGGGTCGTATCCCACGTAGAAATCGTGATAGCCGCCACCGCCGATTTGCTTGAACGGGGTGGGATTCGGAACGTCGCCAATGAGCCATGTGCTCTCCGGCGCGCCGCTCACCACTTTGGTGAGATCGTAGATGAGCGCCTTGGACACATTGACGGTGGCGAAGTACAACACGCTGCCATCGGAGTGCTTGTAGGCAAACGTATTGTGGAAACCGCCAGGCGACGCCGCATACCGGATGCGCGCGATCACCTTCACCTTGGCGGGATCGGGAAGTCCCGTCACGTCAAAAATAACAGCGCCCAGATCGGCGTCCGGGCTTCCCTGCATGAATTGGTACGACTGCGCGTAGTAGTACTTGCTGCCAATCTTGAAATACTTGCCGTCCATCGCGCCGATGCCCCGGTGGAGCTCGGGATTTTCAATGGTCCAATCGAATATTTTCTTCGGCGCGGCCGTATTGCTGATGTCGTAAATCTGCGCATCGAAGTTGACGAATCCGCTGATGTAGACATACGGACGATTGCGGTCCTGCTCGATTTCGATATCGGCGGCTTTCCATGCGCCCGGGTGGCTCACCACATGCGACAACATGTGCATTTTCTCGCTGCCTGCATGCTTCTGATC
>JBDUCM010000139.1:0-13463 GCA_040003455.1 bacterium | reverse complement strand
GGTGTACATGCGAGACCACCAGGTCCGCTACATCTCCCTCGCAATTTGCATTCTCCTCCTCGTCAGCGCCGGCCTAATGGCGCGACGAGGGCGGCCGTGACGACGGCACTCCGGCTCGAGCCTGAGCCGGAGACCGGTCGCGGCGTCAACGCGATTTCTGCCGCGGACGTCCGCGCCATCGTAGATCAGGCGGAGACGCTGGACCATCGACTGACTCAATTTGATGTGGATGACACCACCCTGTCGGATGAGGATGGTGAAGCGATCGCGCGCTGGACGCAGTGTGTGACACGTGGTGACGCACGCGCGTTTGCGCGCCGACTCGCGTGGGATGGTCTGACGAGCGCCCACGCCAGCGCGGCAATCGCCACGCCAACGGGCGACTCGCCAGACTGGATGCCGACTCTTCGTACCGTATGCGACGTCATGGCGAATGGACAGCACCAGGACGCCGCGCCAGCCGACGAGACAGCACCAGGTGGAGCGGACGACGTCACTCCCGTGGCGTTCGAGGCGTTGCTCGCGCCATTCCTCCTGGTCGGCCGTCAACGGGTACGCATGCGCGCTGCTTCGCAGGGCGCGTGCTTCGAGCCTGTTGTACACGCCGTGCTCGAAAGAGCCCTCATGGAACAGCTGTCGCGCATCTGTAGGCGGGCGCTGTACGTGGAATTTTCCGGATTCCAGCGGGCGCAGGCGTTCATCGGCGAGGCGTACAACGCGTTCATGCAGCACATGCTTCGCGGCGGGATGCTTGCTTTCTTCCAGCAGTACCCGATGGCCGCCCGCCTCTCCGCGTCTGCCACCGATCTCTGGGTAGAGGCGACGCTCGAATTCCTCACCCGTCTGGATGGCGATCGCGACGCCATCGCCGACACGTTCGGCGACGGTTCTCATCAAGGAGCGGTGACGCGACTGCACGCCAACCTCTCGGATCCGCATTGCGGCGGCCGGAGTGTACTCATTGCGGAGTTTGCGTCCGGGCTCTCGGTCGTCTATAAACCGCGCCCACTGGGCGTCGACGCTGCATTCGGCCGGCTCCTGCACTGGGCGAACGATCATCTCGACGGTATCGCGCTTCGCCCACTTCGCGTGCTCACGTGCGGAGACTATGGCTGGATCGAGCGTGCCAGCCACGGACCATGTAGTGACGATGCAGGCGTCGAGCGCTACTACACACGCTGCGGTGCCTTGCTCTGCCTGGTCTATGCGCTCAACGGAGGTGACTTCCACCACGAGAATCTCCTCGCCGCCGGTGAGCACCCGATGCTGCTCGACCTCGAGATGCTGCTCGGTCATCGCTTCTTGCTCGCCGAGCGACTCCCCGCCGCGGGCATGCCGGATTCCGCAGCGAAGCGCCGTCACGTCGAGTCCGTCCTGAATCTCCGAATGCTCCCTGTACCCAAACCCGTCGTGTTCGGAGTGACGTGCGAGTCCGGGGCGCTCAGCGACGAACAGACTGCCCAGCACCGCGCGCTGCGGGATGGCCTACCCGTTCCAGCCGCACGTCACATACCAGCCATCATCCACGGATTCACCGCCTTGTACCAGGCGCTCCGTGACGGCGCGACCGAGTTGCTCGCGCCAGGCGGCGTCCTGGAGGCTTTCCGCGGCGAGTCCGTCAGGTTCATCCTTCGAAACACGAGTCTGTATCTCACGCTCATCGAGCGCGGCCTTCGGCCGGAACATCTGAAATCGGGTATCACGTTCGGCATGGAACTCGACGTGCTCGCGAAGACCTTTCTCTCGATGGACGAACGGCCGCCCATCTGGCCTGCTGTGGCGGCAGAAAAACGGGCCCTCGAACACCTGGACGTGCCGCTCTTCACCGCCCGCATCGATTCCCGCGATCTGCGGCTACCCACGGGTGTCGTGGTACCGAACTGTTTCGAGGAATCCGCGTTCGAGATGATGTCGCGCCGGTTGCGCGGACTCAGCGATGAGGATCTCGCCGATCAGGTGGATCTCATTGTCGGCGCGTTCGCCGCAGCGTCCGGTCGCGGACTCCGCGTCAAACGGCGAACACCGCCCACGCCGAGTGCACCTTCGCCGCTCGCCCCCGACGCGAGAGAGATCACTCGTGATGAGGCGATCCATGCCGCGCGTACAATTGCGCGTGACATCGGTATGCGAGTTGCCATGCCCGGCTCGGCCACCATCTCCTGGATCGGCGCGGGATACCTCCCCGCCGCACGGTGCTATGAAGTTCGGCCCATGTCGTACGATCGCTTCGACGGGTATGGAGGCATGGCAGTCTTCTTCGCTGCGCTGTACGTCACGACGCGGGACGAGGAATTTCGAATGCTCGCGCAGGCAACACTCGCGCCGGTGCGTATCCGGCTCGACGAGATTGAGCGGGTCATGCAAATGCGTCGAACGTCCGACGTCGGCATGGGCTATGGGCCAGCGTCAATCGCATATGCGCTGGCGGAAACTGCGCATATGCTCGACGACCCCGCCCTGCTCGATGACGCGCGGAGACTGGCCAATCTCGTGACTCCCTTGCTTGTTGCCTCGGAAGACACCCACGATATTGTCGCCGGATCTGCCGGCGCGGTGATCTCACTGCTCGCCTTGAGCGACACACTGCACGACCCGGCGCTCCTCACACGGGCCGACGCCTTTGGAGCGCACCTGCTCAGACGTCGCAGTATCGATGGCGTAACGGGGCTCACCGTGTGGCGCGCACCGTCCGGCGTGGCGGAAATCGGATTCGCTCACGGACAGGCCGGCATTGCCTACGCGCTAGCATGCCTCGCGCGCGCGACGGCCAACCCGTCGTACGCCGCTGCCGCGCGCGATGCAATCGCATTCGAGCGCGCATGCCTCCACAAGGAACCGTCAACGGCGCTCATCGACGAACACGCTGCGGCGTGGGGACACGGTACCACGGGTATCGCCCTTGCCCGCTTCGGCGACAGTGCGATGCATGGTGACGCCGACACACGAACGGAAATCGATGCCGCGATAGAACGCGCGTGCGCGTCGTTCGGCACTGGCGTTGATTCGTTCTGCTGTGGCGACGCCGCACGTCTCGATCTGCTCCGCGAAGCGTCGCATCATTACGGCCGTCCGGAACTAATCGCCACCGCCCGCCGCGAGGCAGCCGCACTCATCAAACGCGCCGCGGCACGGGGCGGCTATGACACCGGCTGGCCCATCGCACGTCGCTGGGAACCGGGGCTGTTTCACGGCACGGCCGGTATCGGCTACACCATGCTTCGGCTGGTCGAACCATCCTTGCCGTCGCTCTGTCTGATCGCCTGACGGACACACGCGTGCACGCTCTCGCGGGTACGCTGCATCTGGTCGAGAAATATCTTCCACCGTCGCTGGTCTGCGAAGCGGCCCGACAACGGTTGTACCAGGTGGCATCGGCACTGCCGGCCGCGCTTTCCGGGTGCCTGTACGTGGAATGTCGATCCGATGACGCGAACAACGTCGATCTGATTGCGGACGTCAACGCCGCTGGGCGACGGATTCTCGCTGGCGACGATCCGGTGCACCATCTCCCCGCATCATGGCGGCACCACCCGTCTTGGGCACGCATCGAGATGCTGGCGAGGCAGTGGAACCGCTCCGATGATCCGCTTCAGGCAATGCTGTCGGGTGCCTGGCTGGAGTTCGATCTCGGTCGTGAACCAGAGCAGGACCATGAGCAGGACCATGAGCAGGACTATGTATCCGTGCCAAGTCTGTTCATCGACTTTCGAGAATCCGCGTACACGGCACCAACGGTCGCAGCGCGACGCACGCCCCTCCTGCACGCGGCCCAAATCCTCGGCCACCGCATCTCGGCATGCACGCGTGAGATGCTGGACAAGGCGATTGCGAAATTGCCAGCGGACGCAGCGCTGCTCTATGCTGGCTTCATGCTCGGACGCGATACCGACGCAATCCGGCTCTGCCTGAACGGCCTGCACCGCCGGCAGCTGCCAGAGTATCTCCGCGCCCTTCAGTGGCCAGGGGACATCGCGCCCCTCGTGGATCTCGTCGAGTGGATCGCGAGCAGCGACGGCGGAAGTCAGGACCGGCCGGCCATCATTCATCTCGATCTCTCGTCTGATGTCGGCGCATCAATCGGATTGGAGTATCCCTTCGCTCGCGTTCCCCAACTACGTGGAACACTGGCTGAAGCAGCCCTGCTGGGCGCACTTGTTCGGCGAGGACTCCTCTCCGGTGCGCAGCGGGATCAGCTCCACGCATGGCCGGCGCTCGAACGACGCACCATGCCGCATGAACTCCACCCGAGCTTCTTCGTTCGCCGCGTAAATCACGTGAAACTCGTCCAGGACACGGCAGGACGACTCGCCACCAAGATCTATCTGTGCGCCGAGCAGACGCCACGCAGTCGCTCGCCGCGCCTCGCCGCCGCCGCGATGTAGAGCAGGCCATCTACCATATAGAGTGATCCATCCGTGGCCATGTCATGCTCCGGGTGACCGCCGCACGTATCTCGTTGTCGCCGTGTCGTTTGCGCGAGGGGGTGGAATGGAATGCCCGTTGCTTTGCATCGGGGCGTACCCATCCCGCGAGGAAGAGGAAGTGAATGTACCCGCGAAAAACAACAGCGATGCACTCAACGCGGTACTCGCCCGCGCGGAGATCGATGTCGCGTTCCGCCAACAGTTGTTGAGCGAACCGCATCGCGCCATTCGCGACACGTTCGGCGTTGCAGTTCCACCCGAGTTTCGGCTCCGCTTCATCGAGCGCTCCGACGACACCGACGCGCTCATCGTCCTTCCCGATTTGCGTCGCGACGATCTCGAACTGTCCGGCGACGATCTCGAACAGGTCACCGGCGGCGCGCATGTCCACAACGCCCATCTCGCGTGGAAAGGAGCTGTACCCCAAAAGGCATCGCATCACGACAGTGTGTGAACGACGCGGCTCACACGCTGGATAGACCAGCCACCATCACTTCCCCGCCGATCATGACAGACAGACAGATCACGCCCTATACCCTGCCGCTTCCGCGCTCTGCGGCAAGCGTGTCGGACTCGCCGTCGGGTGGCGGCGAGCTCTCGGACAACGACCTCGAACACGTTGTTGGCGGCCTTGCCCGTTCACGCGAAGCCGCCTGGCCAGCAGCCAAGGCCGCGGAGTCGTCGTTCACCATCGTTGCCACGTCCGTGCGCCAAACCGCTCACCGAGTATCGGCGTGATGCTCCGGCTCGCGTTGCGATATCGCGCGCCGCTCGCGCGCGCCACGGTCTGGTCAGTCCTGTTCCTGGCATCCGTACCCGCATCGCCGCGAGCTCAAACGCCCGACCGCCTCTCACTGCAGGGCGTGATAGATGCCGCGCTCACAGGCAATACACAAATTCGGAACGAGCGGTTGCGCGCTGAGGGATCCCGTGGTCAGCTCATCACGCGAAGCGGGCCATTCGACGTCCAGGTGCAATCGACTGTACAGCAGAGTCAAGACAAGAAGTTGATCACCCCCGATCAGTTCGCGCTCGAGCATGGCACCACCTACCAGATCGCGCTCGTGCGTCAATTGCACTCAGGCATCACGCTGTCCCCCACGGTGCAGGTGACGAGTTCGCGATACGCCCTCCCCGGTGCCCTCACGTACGGGAGCGCGTCGGCCGCCCTCAAGATGGTCGTGCCGCTGATGTACGATCGCGGCGGTGCCGTCACCACGACGGCCGTTCGTGTTGCCGAGCTGGATTTTGAAACGGTGATGGGAAGCTGGCGGGCGACCGTGAGCACGGGCGTCAACGCCGCCGTCAACGCGTACTGGGAGTACGTCGCGTCGATTGACGGGCTGTCGGTGCAGCGCGACGCCGAGTCGCGCGCGCAACAGCTGCTCGATCGCACCACCCAGCTCGTCGAAAAACAAGAGCGCGCAGCGTCCGATTTGCAACAGCTTCGCGCAACCGTCGCGGCTCGACGATCCGCACGAATCCTTGCGGAACAGACGGTCGACCAGGCACGGGTGCAACTCGGCACACTGATGGGGCTCGATGCCGCGAACGTTCTCGCCATCGGCGCGCCCGCGACCGCATTTCCCCAGCCAGTCGATGCAATGGTGTCGAGTCCAGCGTCCATTGCGCGCCTGGAAGAACTCGCGCGAACGTTGCGTCCCGATCTCGCCGCGCAGCGGGTGAGCAACCGCGCCTGGGAGCTCGAGCTCGAGCAGTTTCGCCGGGCACAGCAGCCACGCTTTGATCTGAATATCAACGTCGGCTACGAAGGATACACGCAGGGGCCCGGCCACGACCAGCTCGTGTCGCCGTTGTATCGCAACGTTCCCGGCTTGAATGCCACGGTGCAATTGCAGTATGCGGTGGACGTCGCCAATTCCGCCGCTCGCGGCCGCGTGGTGAGCGAGGAGGCATCCGTCAATCAGCAACGGCTCGCCCTGCGTGATGCCGAACGCCAGATCGTTACCGATGTCAGACTCGCGGCGCTCGGCGTGGACCGGGGGACTACTGCGCTCCGAGAATCCGAGACGGCCGTGGCGCTCTTCCGAGTGAGCGTCGGGAACGAGCAGCGAAAGCTGCAGCTTGGCATGAACACGCTGTTCGACGTGCTGAATGCGGAAGAGGCGCTGACGAACGCACTCCTCACGGCGATCAACAACCGGCGGAGCTACGCGGTCGGGCTCTCGATGCTGCGATTGGCCACCGGCACCTTTGCTGATCTGTCCGGCGCCGTGCCGAGCGTCGATGCGGCCCGCCTTCTCACGCAACCCTGAGCACGCGCCACGTGCCCGTGCTGCACCTCCACGTTCGACGAGGATTCCAGTGAGTCAACCTTCGAGCATCTATCGCAAAGTCTCCCTCCAGCGTCTCGCGTCGCCCGAGCAACTCGATCAGCTCATGCGCGTCACGGATACGCGTGGATGGATCGGACTCTCTGCGCTTGGACTCATCCTGCTCACTGCACTAGGATGGGGAATCGGCGGGCGCATTCCCGAACAGGTGCACGGCGCGGGAATGCTCGTGAAGAGCGGTGGCATCTTCCAGGTGACGCCGAATTCCGGCGGTCGCGTGATCGATGTTGCTGTGGGCGTCGGCGACGACGTCGTCGAAGGACAGGTCGTAGCGCGAATTGCCCAGCCGGACTTGGCGGACCGTGTGCGCAATGCCCGCACGGAAATCGAGCAACTGCGCATCGAACAGGCCGATATCGTCCAGTTCAGCACACGCGACGCCGTGCTTCAGCAGACCTTTCTCAACCAACAACGCGCCAGTCTGCTCCAGACGCAAGCGTCTGCCGAGCAGAATCTGCGCTGGTTGCAGGAACGCATCACGAGTCAGGAGCAACTCGTCCAGCAGGGACTCCTCGTGCGCGCCACCCTGCTCGCCACACGCCAGCAGTCTGATCAGACCGATCAGAAGATTGGAGAGTTGAAGGGCCAACTCACCCAGCTCGAGGCCAAGCAACTCGCGGTGCGCAACGACCATGACGACAAGGTGCGCCAGGCAGCCGCGCAAATCGCAGCCAAGGAAGCGCAGTTGGCGGAGTTCGAGAGACAGTTGCGTGGTGGCACGGAGGTCGTGGCCACCTATGGTGGCCGAGTACTCGAAGTGATGGCGGATCGAGGCAGCCTCGTGTCGCCGGGTGAGCCGCTCCTGACCGTCAGCCTGAGCGGCCGTGCCGTCAGGGATCTCGAAGCGGTGATCTTCATCCCCTCGGTGGAGGGCAAACGAGTGCGGCCCGGCATGACGATTCAGATTGCGCCCGCCACCGTGAAGCAGGAGGAATTCGGCCTGATGGTGGGCAAGGTAACGTATGTCTCCGATTTCCCGGCGACCGCCAAGGGGATGCAACGGGTGTTGAAGAACGATCGGCTCGCCGGCACGCTCGCCGGCAACGACGCGCCCTACGAACTGCACGCCGATCTCGTGATCGACCCGAGCACCGCGAGCCGGTACAAGTGGACCTCGTCCAAAGGACCACCCGTGCAGATCCAGAGCGGCACAATCGCCACCGGCAGCGTGGAAGTCGCCGCGCGTCGTCCCATCGAGATGGTCATTCCGCTGCTGCATCGGTACACCGGCATCTGACGTCCCGTCTCATACTCCGACTGAGTCCGCGCGATGACCATGCCGTCTCTCTCTGATCTACCCGCCGTGGGTCGCCGGTTGCGATTCCTGCTTCCGCGACACGGGCTCCCCTTTGTACCGTCGCGGCCGGACGACGCCGGCACAACGTCCCTGGCCATGCCGAGCCCCCGCGTGCGTACGCCCACGGTGCTCCAGATGGAAGCCGTGGAGTGCGGCGCTGCCGCGCTCGCGATGATTCTTGCCTGCCACGGCCGCTGGGTTCCGCTCGAAGAGCTACGTGCCGCGTGCGGTGTGTCGCGTGACGGAAGCAAAGCGAGCAACCTGATCAAAGCGGCGCGTGCCTACGGATTCACCGCCAAGGGGTTCAAACGGGAGCCGGCGCAGCTCCGCTCAATGGTCATGCCGATGATCGTGCATTGGAATTTCAATCACTTCATTGTGCTCGAAGGCTTCGCCGGCGGCCGCAGCTACCTGAATGATCCCGGCGCCGGGCCCACCGTCGTGAGCGAGGAGGAGTTCGACGAATCCTTCACCGGTGTGGCGCTCACGTTCCAACCGACTGACACGTTCACCAAAGGTGGCGAGGCGCCGAGCGTCCTCCGCTCGCTGGCAAAGCGACTCCCCGGCAGCCTGAAGGCGCTCGGTTTCATCATGCTCGCGGGCCTCGCCCTCGTCGTGCCGGGACTCGTCACACCGTCCTTCAACAAGGTGTTCGTCGACGACGTCCTCGTGAAGGGGCTCGCCGAGTGGGTCAAGCCGCTGCTCGTTGCCATGGGCATCGCCGCCACGGTGAGTGCGACGCTCACGTGGATGCAGCAGCGTTATCTCCTTCGGCTCGAAACAAAGTTGGCCATCGAAAGCGCTGGGCGTTTTTTCTGGCACGTGCTTCGGCTGCCGGTCAGCTTCTTCAACCAGCGATTTGCCGGCGACATCGCAGCACGTGTTGCCATCAATGACAAGGTCGCGAAGACCGTGTCCGGCGATCTCGCGACGACGACGATCAACGCCCTGCTGATTGTGTTCTATGCCGCGCTGCTGATGCGGTACGACGTCGTGCTCGCGAGCGTCGGCGTCGGCACGGCGCTTCTGAACATCGCGGCCCTTCGCTGGGCCACCCGCGCCCGCGTGGACCTCTCGCGCCGTCTCCAGCAGGACCGGGGCAAGATGATCGGAGCCGCCATGGGCGGCCTCATGACGATCGAGACGCTCAAGGCCTCCGGATCCGAATCGGACTTCTTCAGCCGTTGGGCAGGCCACCACGCCAAGGTGAGCAACACGTATCAACAGTTGCAACTCACCACTACCGCCCTCGGCGTCGTCCCGCCGTTGTTGATGAGTATCAACACCGCCGTCGTCCTTGGCATCGGCGGCATGCGAGTGATGGACGGACGGTTGAGTATGGGACTCCTCGTCGCCTTTCAGGCACTCGTTGTGTCCTTCCTGAATCCCGTCAACCGCATGGTCGATCTTGGAGGGCAGCTCCAGGAACTCAAGGGCGACCTGACGCGGCTCGACGACGTGCTCCACGCCGAGCGCGACCCGTACGCGACTGATCTTGCCACACCGGAGCTCGCCGTGGACGACGCGGCCACTCCGGTGAAGCTCCACGGACTGCTCGAGATGCGCGACGTGTCGTTCGGGTACAGTGTGCTTGAGCCTCCCCTCATCGAACACTTCAACCTCACGCTTCGGCCAGGAAGCCGTGTTGCGTTGGTCGGTGGATCAGGGTGCGGAAAATCCACGCTGGCGAAGATCGTGGCCGGGCTCTATGAGCCGTGGAGTGGCGAGATCCTCATCGACGGCCGGCCGCGGCACGAAATTCCCCGGCGCGTCCTCGTCAATTCACTCGCCGTCGTGGATCAGGACATCGGGATGTTCGAGGGGACTATCAGCGAGAACGTGACGCTGTGGGATACCACCGTCCCTGAAGCTGACCTCGTGCAGGCGGCGCGCGATGCCGCTATCCACGAGGACATCGCCTTGAGGCCCGGCGGGTACGGGGGCCACATGGAAGAAGGAGGTCGCAATTTCAGTGGCGGACAGCGCCAGCGCCTGGAAATTGCGCGCGCGCTTGCCAACGGGCCGAGCATCCTCGTGCTGGACGAAGCCACGAGCGCCCTCGACCCGGCCACGGAACAAACCATCGACGATCAACTTCGCCGACGTGGGTGCACCTGTCTCATCATTGCGCATCGTCTCAGCACCATTCGGGACTGCGATGAGATCATCGTGCTCGATCGCGGTCGAGTCGTGCAACGCGGGACCCACGAAACCCTCAGCGCGGCACCCGGCCACTACAGCACCCTCATCGCGTCGGAGTGACGCGCCGAACTCATGACACACCTCCGCGACCTGTCAGCATCGTTCGAACCACTGCTCCGTGTTGCCGCACGCCATCTTTTTTCCGACCCGGAATGGCAGACGGGTGGCAGTGACAAACCATTTCTGCTCGCAGGTAACGTGGCCTGGCTGATCGAGGAGGGTAGCGTCGACGTGTTCGTTGTGGCGAGCGCAGGACGGCTCGGTCGCCGCGCGCATCTGTGTCGCGCGGAGGCCGGTCAGATCGTGGTCGGCGTGGACGTCGCCGGTGAGCACAGCGGGCGCGTCCTGCTTGGTGTCGGCACACGGGACGCACGCATGCGGAAGGTCTCCCTATCGGCGTTGCGCGCGCATGCGCGCCGGCCGGAAAACAGGGACACGCTCTACCCGCTCGTTGACCAGTGGGTGGAAACGCTATGTAGCGCATGGCGGCACGAGACGGTGCCAACACAGTGCACGGAGTTCGAGCCAGGAACGGAGATGGCGGTGACGCTGCCAACCGCCGCTCGGCCGCGCCGAGAGGTTACGTGGGTCCGTCACACGGAAGGACACTCTGCGCTGCTCGGCCTGGACGCTCTCACGGTGAACGGAACGGGCTACGTTCCGCTGTCACAACGTGGGTGGCTGATGGTGAGCCCGGAAAGCAGAATGGAGCTGGTCACCACCGCGACGCTTCCGGATAGCGATGCGATCTGGGACGGGCTGGAGCGACTGCACTCCTTGGTCCTCCGCTTCGGCGTCATTCGCGATCAGCGTGCGGCGAAGGCGGCCACGGCCCGCCTCCACCGGAAGGAAACAGGACGGCAACTCGCGCTGCAGGATGCGTGTGCGGACCTGGTGAGTTCCACGCGCAGGGACGACAGCGCCGCGGGCGATGCGTCGGCGCCGCCCGAGCCGCAGAACGAAGATCCGGGCGTTGCGTGGCACGCTGCCCTCACGGTAGCTGCGCAGTGCGTCGGGCGTGCGCTCGGAGTGACGATTCAGGTGGCGGAACTCGCCGCGCCGGATGCACACGAATCGCGCGATTCCGTGTCAGCCATCGCGCGCGCCTCTCGCCTGCGAACACGCATCGTTGCGTTGCGCGACGAGTGGTGGCGACATGACAACGGGCCGTTGCTCGCCTTCATTGGCGAGACCAAACGCCCGGCGGCCCTCGTGTACGGACGACGAGGCTACGTACTCCACGACCCGTTGCGTGGAGAAGAGTCGGCGCTCACGCCAGCAGTGGCGGGCGACCTTCAGCCTTTCGCACATACATTCTATCGACCGTTTCCGGACAAGGCATTGAACATCCTCGCCGTTGTGCGCAGCGGACTCCGTGACTGCGGACGCGATGGAGTGATGGTGTTCGGCAGCGGCCTGATTGCCGCCCTCATCGGCCTCGTTCCCGCCGTGTGCACAGGCGCCATCTTCAATACGATCCTTCCGAGCGCTGACCGGCTTCAGCTCGTACAGGTGAGCGTCATTCTCGTCTCGTGCGGCATCGCGAGCGCCCTCTTCACACTCGTGCGCGGCACCGCGCTGCTCCGCATCGAGAGCCGCATGAGTGTCTCGATCCAGGCGGCCGTCTGGGACCGGCTGCTCAGCCTCCCCATGCCGTTCTTTCGCCCGTATGCGTCCGGCGATCTTGCCATGCGCGCGATGGGCATAGACTCCATTCGCCAGGTCATCTCTGGAACGGTGATCACCGCGATACTCGGCGGGCTGTTCTCGCTCTGCAACTTCGCGCTGATGTTCGTCTACAGCCCTGTCATGGCATGGTGGGCCACCCTGCTCATTGCGGTCGCCGTCCTTGCAACCGTCATCGGCAGCGTGTTGCAGTTGCGGCACCAGCGAGGCATCGCGGCAATTCAGATGCGGATCTCCGGGCTGGTGCTCCAATTGCTTTCCAGCATCGGCAAGCTTCGCGTTGCCGGCGCCGAAGTCACCGCCTTTACGCTCTGGGCGAAGCGCTTCGCCGAACAGCGGCAACTGCAATTCAGAGCACGCGGAATCGGTATCACTGTTGGTGCCTTCAACGCGGCGTTCCCCGTGTTGGCGTCCATGATGTTGTTCTGGATTGCGCTGCCGCTCATTCACAGCGCCCAGCCGACAATGCGCACGGGAGACTTTCTCGCCTTTCTCTCTGCGTACGGGTCCTGTCAAGGTGCGCTACTGGCGACCTGCATGGCCTTGCTCAACACTCTGAACGTCGTGCCGCTGTACGAGCAGGCCAAACCCATTCTCCAGGCAATCCCGGAAGTCGACCAATCCAAGACGGAGCCGGGCCGTCTCGCCGGCGACATCGAGATTCAGAGCGTCACCTTTCGCTACGTCGCGGACGGTCCGCCCGTGCTCCGCGGCCTGTCGTTGCGCATCAGGCCCGGTGAATTCGTGGCCTTCGTGGGCCCATCAGGGTCCGGGAAGTCCACGATCCTGCGCCTCCTTCTCGGCTTCGAACTGCCAGAGTCGGGCACCATCTACTACGACGGACAAGACCTCGGCGGCCTGGACATCCAGGCCGTGCGCCGTCAATTCGGCGTCGTGCTCCAGGGTGGCCGGCTCACCTCCGGCGACATCTTCAGCAACATCGTCGGCTCCGCTCCGCTCTCTGTCAGCGATGCCTGGACCGCTGCGCGCATGGCAGGCTTCGCCGACGATGTCGAAGCAATGCCGATGGGAATGCACACCGTGGTGAGTGAAGGAGGCGGGACGCTCTCCGGCGGCCAGCGCCAACGCTTGATGATCGCGCGCGCACTGGTTCGCCAGCCGCGGCTCCTGTTCTTCGACGAAGCCACGAGCGCGCTCGACAATCGCACGCAAGCCGTCGTCAGCGCGAGCCTCGGGCAACTGCATGCCACCCGCATCGTCGTTGCGCACCGGCTCAGTACGATCCTGCACGCCGATCGCATCTGCGTCATCGACCGCGGCCAGATCGTGCAGAGTGGCCAGTACGACGAACTCATGGCGCAGCCCGGCCTTTTCGCCGATCTCGCCAAACGCCAACTGGTCTAATGAAACAGCACGACGCGCCGAGACAACTGCACAAGGAGTATTGTATGCGTGCCACCGTCTTTTCCACTTCAGCCCTACTGCGCATCGGCACCCTCGCCTCCATCGCGACGTTCTCTGCCTGTGGCGGTGGAACGG
>JBDUCM010000037.1:0-40572 GCA_040003455.1 bacterium | reverse complement strand
TGAGCGAGACAGGGTCGAGTGCGCGGACGCGGGCGAGATCGACCATGGTGCGCTGGGTGGATGGCATGTCGATGCCTGGCAGGCGGGTCCATGGAAAGTTCTCCATCCATGATCCGTGCGACGCGACGGGATCGATGGCCTGCACCTTGGCCCATGTGGCCGGTGCATTCCACCAGTTGTGGAACAGGACGCGGCAGTCCGGATGATCAGCGGCCCATTCCTGTGCAAACGGCTGGGCAGCGCCATTGCCGCCGTGGCCGTTCACGATGAGGATGCGGCGGAACCCGCTATGTGCCATGCCATCGAGGATGTCGCCAACCACGCGCAGGTGGGTCTCGACCTTGAGCGAGATGGAGCCCGGGAATTCGCGGAAGTTGGGTGTGACTCCGTACGGCACCACAGGAAAGACGGGGATGCCGAGCGGTTCCGCCGCGTCGGCGGCCACGCGCTCGGGCAGGATGCAGTCCACCGTGAGTCGCAGGTGGCTGTGCTGTTCCGTGCTGCCGAGGGGCAGGATGGCGCGGTCGTCGTGCTGCAGGTAGGCGGCTACCTGCATCCAGTTCATGTCGGCAATACGCACAGGATTTCCGGGGCGATGTGTGTGGAGAACGTACCGGTGTCGCTGCGCGAGGGCCAATGATGGGCGTGCGCTGGCGCCGGGCGAGGGGAGGAGGCATTCTCCTCCAATGATCATCAACCTCCGCAGTTTCGTACGCCGTGCACTGCTCGGCGCCGTGGTGGTGTCCGCGGCCTGCGCCACGAAGACGTCGGCTCCGTCGATCGGTGGCGACTGGGACATCTACCTTGCGAGTGGTTCGACTGCGCGACCGGGATTCGTGGGATGGCGGCGCATGGGCTTCGCGCACTTCGCCGCCGACTCGGCGAACCCGGGCTCGGTCCGGCGGCGCACAGGCGAGTCGCTGGTGGACGTGAACAGCGTGGCGATGCGAGGCGATTCGGTGGTGCTCACTGGGGCTGGCGATCAATCGATCGACGCCGCGTGGCATGGTGACACGCTCACCGGCGTGATGCTGGCCAAGGGCAAGCCATCCGGGCGGATGATCCGGTTCGTCCGACGGAGTGGGCCGTTCGTGGCCGAGAAGGCGTTCGCGTTGTGGCCGAGCGCGGTGAGTGACTCGCAGTACGCCGTAACCGAGGACACGCTCGTTTTCATGAAGACGCGCGACGGTGCTCGACTGGCGAGTTACATCGCGCGGCCGGTGGGGGCTGGTCCGTTTGGCGTGGTGCTCCAGCGCACGCCATACACGCGCATTTTGCATCCTGCCGGGCGGTACTGGGCGGCTCGCGGATACATCTTCGTGGGGCAACACGTGCGCGGACGGGATGTGTCGGACGGCAAGGATTTCGGCGACTACGACACGGACGTGCGCGACGGATATGATGCGGTGGAGTGGGCCGCGACGCTGCCGAATGCCAATGGCAAGGTGGGGTTGATCGGGCACTCCGACGAGGGGCGGCTGGCGTGGTACGCCGCTGTCAGCGCGCCGCCGCACCTGGCGGCGATCGCGCCATCGGCAGCGACGGGTGATCCATGGCGCGTCGTGCCCTACGAGGACATGGTGTTCTCGCCGATCAATGTGGCGTGGGCGTGCCTGATGCGGGAGCGCACGCTGCAGAATATCAGTGACCTGGACATTGGATCGGCGCTCACGCACCTGCCGCTCTCCGACCTGCCGCAGAGACTCGAGTGCGGCGACGTGCCGTTCTGGGATCGCTGGATCGCGCATCCGACACTGGATGCGTATTGGCGCGCGCACGCGGTGACGACGAACATCGCGAAGGTGAAGGCGCCCGTGCTGCAGATATCCGGATGGTACGATGATTCACGCGGGCCCATCGACTACACCAACGCGCTGAACGCGGTGCCCGGGCATCCGTACATGCGGCTGGTGATGGGGCCCGGCGCACACAAGGGCGTGGACTACGTGGCGGGTGAATTCGGGCCGCAGTCGCGCGTGGAGACACGCCGTTTGCAATTGCGGTGGTTCGATCACTACCTGCTGGGCAAGGACAACGGTGTGGATCGTGAGCCGCCCGTGGACGTGTTCGTGTTTGGTGACAATACGTGGCGGAAGGAGGCGGTGTGGCCGCTGGCGCGCGCGGTGCACATGAAGTGGTACCTTTCATCGGGCGGCAAGGCGAACACCAGTGCCGGCGACGGCGTGCTCGACACGATTCCCCCTGCGGGGGCGGTGGCCGACACGTTCACGTACGACCCGGCCAATCCAACACCGTTCCTCATTGATTCGCGCGAACTCGAGACGTCGCTGAACGAGGACTACACGGCGCTCAATGCGACCAGGGCGGACGCGTTGGTGTTTACGTCGAAGCCGTTGACGAAGGCGATGGAGGTGACGGGCCAGATGTCGGCGACGCTCTGGGCGGCGAGCGATGCGAAGGACACTGACTGGGACGTGATGCTGCTGGATGTGTTCCCCGACGGGCACGCCGAGCGGGTGCAGGATGGCGTGGCGCGGGCGCGGTTCCGGAAGGGGAATGACAGGGAAGTGCTCCTCACGCCCGGCAGCGTGGAGCGGTACGACATGGATCTCTGGTTTACGTCGCGCGTATTCGGGCCGGGACACCGGCTACGGGTGACGGTGTCGTCAGCGTTGTTTCCGAAGTATGACCGGAATCTCAACACGGGCGGCAACAACGAGCGTGACAGCACATTCGTTGTTGCACGCCAGCGCATCGTGCACGACGCGGCACATCCATCGCACGTTGTGTTGCCGGTGATTCCGCGATAGGCGCGGGCGCAAAAGGTTACCCTGTCCCGATGTTGGCGAGCGCCACCGACGAATTGCGCTGTAGCCCGGCGAGCTTCGCGCGTTTCATGGGTGAGTCCTTGAATGCCGCGCTGAACTCCTCCTGCCCCATTGCAAGCAGCGATCGCGCGATGGTGCCCGCGTCGTTCGACGCCAACACTTGGCGTGGTGCGAACTCCGGGACTTTGTTCCGCTGCGCGAACCGCACATTCCACGGACACACGTCCTGGCAAATGTCACATCCATACACGAGCGAACCGATCTTCTCCCGCAGCTCCGCCGGAATCTCGCCGCGCAACTCGATTGTGAGGTACGAAATGCATTGTGTGGCATCGAGCACCCTCGGCGCCACGATGGCATCGGTGGGGCAGGCCTCGATGCAACGCGTGCACGTGCCGCAGCGATCCGCCTCGAACGGTGCGTCGATCTCGAGTTCGATATCGAGAACGAGCGCGCCAAGAAAGAAGAAGGAGCCGAGTGCCGGGTTGATCAGGTTGGTGTTCTTGCCGAACCAGCCGAGCCCCGCCCGTCGCGCGAGGTCGCGCTCGAGGAGGGGTCCGGTGTCCACGTAGGGCTTGCCTACAATGCGACGGCCAGCGTCATGCTCAACTCGCGCGTGTAGTTCGCGCAGTCTGGCTTCCATGAGGTCGTGATAGTCATCGCCGCGCGCATAGCGAGCTACGGGGCCACTGGGCTCCTTGCCGCCGTAGTCCAGCGCCACCACGATCGCATGCGTCGTCCCGGGTAGCGGCCGTCGCGAGTCATGCCGCTTGTCGGCGCCACGCGCGAGGTAGTCCATTGTGCCGGCGCGCCCCGCGTCGATCCAGGCGTCGAAGTGGCCCGCCGTCTCGACCGGGCCAAGCTCTGCAATTCCCACAAGATGGAAGCCGAGCGCGTAGGCATGCGCCTTGGCCATGCGGGCGAGATCGGCTGGCGAGGAACTCGCCGCGGTCCCGGTGTCCTCCGCCGTGGTCACGGCGTGCGCACGGCCCAACGCGCATAGCGCTCCACATCCTCCGGCGGGGGGACGGTGCCCTCGTCACCGTATGCGGTATACATGCGCCACCGCACATAGTCTGTGGCCGGCAACGGGAGGAACGGAAAGCGCCGCCACCAGTGACGCCTGCGGAAGCGCCATCCTACGCGCAGCAGCGCCACCCCTGTGGCGGGATGACGCAGCGCACGTAGTGCGAGCAGGAGTGAAAGGCGCGGCCATCCCATGGATGACGTAACTTGCCTGAATGCAACTCCTCGATCAACTCGTGTCCCTGGCGGGAGCGATTCTCATTCTCTTTGCGTACCTGGCATTGCAGCGCGGCTGGATGCGCCGCGAGGACCGCGCGTTCAACGCGATCAACCTCGTGGGTTCGCTGCTGTTGACGTACGCCGCCGTGAAAAACGGGAACTACGGCTTCATCGTCCTCGAGGGCTCCTGGGCGCTGTTGTCGTTGCCCGGAACGTTCGCGAGGCCGAAGCCCGCGGGATTTGGCGACGCCCCGTAGTTCCGATAGGTTGCTCCGATGCCCTTCCACGACTCTCCTCGTTTTCCCCGCGGATTCCGCTGCGCCAGCCGCAACGTGGGCCTCAAGCCCTCGGCCAAGGATCTGGCCCTGTTCGCCAGTGACGTCGATGCGGCGGCGGCGGCCGTGTTCACCCGCAATCAGTTTCCCGGCGCCCCGATCATTCTGGGCCGAGAGACGATGCGCGGCGGCGTACTGCGCGGCATTGCGGTGAACAGCAAGGTGAGCAACGTGGCCACCGGTGTCGCAGGGGTGGAGAATGCCCGGCGGATGGCCATGGCCGCCGCCAGCGAACTCGGCACCACTCCTGATCGCGTGCTGGTCAGTTCCACCGGTGTTATTGGCGTTCCACTGCCCATCGACAAGATCGTGAACGGCCTGGTGGGCATGGCCGCCGACCTTCAGGACGATCCGCTCGTTGGCGCCCTCGGCATCATGACCACGGATACCTATGCGAAGGCGCTTTCAACGGGCGTTGGCGACGCGACCATCACGTGGGTCGCGAAAGGCTCGGGGATGATCGAGCCGAACATGGCCACCATGCTGGCGTACATCTTCACCGACGCAGCCCTGGACGCGCCAACACTCGATCGACTGCTGCGAGGCGCGGTGCAGGTGAGTTTCAACATGCTGTCAGTGGATGGTGACACGAGTACGTCGGATACTTGTGCGATTCTCGCGAACGGCCTCGCCGGTGAGGTGGACGAAGCAGCGTTCTCCAACGCCCTCGTGGACGGATGTATTCGTATGACCGAGATGCTCGCGCGCGATGGCGAGGGTGCCGAACATCTCCTCCGCGTGATGGTTCGCGGTGCCGCGGACGTAGCTGATGCCCGGCGGATGGCGAAGTCGGTCGTGAACTCGCCCTTGGTGAAAACCATGGTGCATGGCGCGGATCCCAACGTGGGCCGGCTCCTCATGGCGATAGGGAAGTGTTTCGATTGCGTCATCCATCCAGCGACGACGGACGCATGGATCAACGGCTTCCAGGTGGTGAGTGGCGGCCTCCGTCTGGAGTTCGATGACGACATCGTGCGGAAGACGCTCGCGCGCGAGACGGTGGACATCGAGGTGACGCTCGGCGTTGGCACGGGCGACGCCACGGCATATGGCTGCGACCTGACCAAGGGCTATGTAGACGAGAACGCCGCGTACTACTCCAGCTGACCGGCGCGTTCAGATGAACGATTGACCGTCCAGGCCGGCGGGGGCCGCGATGCCAAGCGCGGCGAGCGTGCTCGCGAACACGTCCGTTGTGCGACGCGGTGCGCGCGCCGGCGGCCTATTGGTCAGCAGGGGCACCAGCATGTGGCTGCGGTGCAGCGCGCCGTGCGCACTGAGGTGCGGAATGGGTTCGTATCGCGCGCGAAAATCCCAACCGGGGGTGGCGGAGAGAATGAAATCTCCCGCGCGCGCTGATCCCGCGAGGTTGATGATCTGCACCAGGGCATCAGGATAATCGCTGCTCTGGAGCGCGTCGTGTACGTCGTCGGCACCACCGCAGACGTCTGCGTTCAGGCCCAGCGGATCGCCACCAGTGCGCACGTAGCGATAGACGTCGCCTTCGCGCGAAATCATGGCCGTACCGCGTGACTCACAACGGACCTCGCATTGATTGGGCGAATGCGGCAGCAGCAACAGGTCCGTGGCGGGCAGTGCGAGCAGCACATCGGCCAGCGCACTCCAATCGCGTTCCAGGCTGGGCCACCAGCGGCGAGTGCGTTCGCGCAAATCCACGTAGACGTGTGCCATGGCATTGCCGCTCACCATCACGGCTGCGCCGGCTGCGGCCTTTGCCGACCAGGGATGGGCCGCGGTGCGTACGCCGGTGTCGGCAACCGTACGGGCGAGGTCTTCGTGCGAATGCACCTCGGCATGGCCGTGATCGCTGACGATCCACAGGTGCGTGTCGGTCCACCAACCGCCGGCTTCGGCATCCGAGCGGAGTTCAGCGACAGTGTCGTCGAGAATACGGAGTGCGTCACGAACGAGCGCGCTGTCGTGGCCGCGCGAATGTGACGCCTTGTCCACGCCGGTGAATGCCGCGAAGAGATAGTCCGGCCGGTCTTCGCGCATTCGACGGGGAATGGTGTCGCGCACTTCGCGGTCCACGTCGAGCCAGCGTTCCGGGTGCCCGCGAAAGTGCGTATTCGCTACCCGTAGCGCTGAGCGTGCCGTCAGGGTGCCGAGCCGTCGGGATGGGGGGAGTCCGCGCGTTGCCACACTCAATGCCGCGATGCTGTCCGGCACCAGCTCGAAGATGGTGGGCGCATCGGGATCGAGATCATCGTCGAAGCGCGAGAATTGAAAGCCCACGTAGCTGCGCGAATAGTCCGGCCAACTACAGGCGGTGCGCGCGCGATCGTACCAGCGGATTCCGGGAATGCCGATGGGCCCGGGAAACCGGCCGAGAAGGAAGGGGGTGTATGCTGGTCCAGTGACGGACGGAAAGACCGTGGTGACGGCGTGCAGGCCGCCTTCGTCCCTCAGGCGACGCATCGCGGGCAGGTGAGCCAGGTCGCCGTGGAATGCGTCGAGCCGCGCCCCGTCGGCGACGAGAACGATTACGGGCACGCGCGATGTGAAAACGGCATGCGCGAAGAAAAGCGCGATGGGCGCGCCAGAGCAAGCGTGCCCTTGGCATCGCTGGCGAAATTGCCCGTCTTCCGTGTACACTCCCGCATGGCAACTCGCAAAAGCAGCACGCAAGGCAAGGGCACGCGTTCCGCGACGACTACCGGGCGTGCTCCGGTCACGAAATCCACCACGAAGAAGACGGCGAAGGCGGTTCCGACGCCCATGCCGCGCAAGGCCAAGTCCAAGGCGCCGCGCACGGCAACCGGCAAGCGCGGCAATCCCACGCAGCTCTCGGCGTCGGAGGCTCAGGCGCAGGAGGGGCTGCGCGAACGGACGGAAGAAGGGCACCGTGCCGCCGGACGAACGCCGCCGTCGCAGATGTCCAACAAGCGCAGCGCTGGCGCAGCGAAGAAGATCGACAGCGATCTCCGCGATTTCACGGCGCCGATCACGGAAGACGAGAAGCTGCTCCAGGCGCCTGGTCAGGACATCCGGGCCAATACGCCGGGCGATTTCACCCGCACGGACACGTGGCGGGTGATGCGCATCATGGGTGAGTTCATCGAGGGATTCGACAACCTCTCGACCGTGGAGCGCGGTGTTTCCGTCTTTGGCTCCGCGCGTACCGCGCCTGACGATCCGCAGTACCTTGCCGCCCAAGAGACCGCCAGGCTGCTGGCGCTTGCCGGTTTCACGATCATCACGGGTGCCGGCCCGGGTATCATGGAAGCCGCGAACAAGGGCGCCAAGGAAGGCGGCGGCCGCTCCATCGGCTGCAATATCGAATTGCCGTTCGAACAGGGGGCCAACCCGTATGTCGATACCCTGGTGAACTTCCGGTACTTCTTCGTCCGGAAGACGATGTTCATCAAATATTCCAGCGCCTTCATTATCTTCCCCGGCGGCTTCGGGACGCTGGATGAAGCGTTCGAGGCGCTGACGCTCATCCAGACTGGCAAGATCTATCAGTTTCCGGTGATTCTCTTCGGGCGCCACTATTGGGCCGGCCTGCTGCGTTGGCTCCAGTCGCGCGTGCTCGCCGAACGGAAGATTTCGGCCGGCGACATGGATCTCATGCTGCTCACGGATGATCCTGCCGAGGCGGCACATGCGGTGATCGAGGCGTACAACGCAGCGAGCGGCAAGTAGCGCGCAGCGCAGGGCAGTCAGCGAAGCAACGCACCAGTTCACACATTCAGCAGACGCGAAATGGCCAGCAAGAAGAAGGGCGTGGAGACGAGAGAGCGCGGTGGGTTCAAGGCATCGCGTCATGCGGGCACCAAGGCGTCTGCCGCCGGCAACAAGAGCGAGCAGAAACGCGCCGCCGAGCAGCGTGAACACGCGGGCGCGAAGCACACGTCGCACGAGACGTCCAAGTTCCTCCAGGGGGGGCGCATTGCCCCACGCCGCATCGACGGCACCGAGACGGCCGCTGACCTGATTGACGGCACCTTCCTGGCCTACAACGGCGCACGCCTTCGCGAAGCGTGCCAGCTCTTCACCAAGAAGATGCTGGCCAAGGACGTGACCATCGGCATGACGCTCACCGGTGCGCTCACTCCCGCCGGACTTGGCATGGCAGCGCTCATTCCGCTCATCGAGTCCGGCTTCGTGGACTGGATCATCTCCACGGGCGCCAATCTCTACCACGACGCGCACTTCGGGCTCGGCCTTTCCATGCACCGCGGCAATCCCGGTGCGTCGGATACTGTGCTGCGCGAGGAAGGCATCGTGCGCATCTATGACATCTTCTTCGACTACGACGTGCTGCTCAGCACCGACGCCTTCTTCCGGAAGATCGTGCAGGGTCCGGAATTTCAGCGCGCCATGAGCAGCGCGGAGTTTCACGCGCTCTGCGGCAAGTACATTCGCGAACGCGAGAAGGCGCTGGGTATCGGCAACAAGTCGCTGCTGGGCGTTGCGTACGAATGCGGCGTGCCCATCTACACATCATCTCCCGGCGATTCGTCCATCGGCATGAACGTCGCGGCGTTGGCGCTGTCCGGAAACAAGTGCATGATTGACCCCAACGCCGACGTGAACGAGACGGCATCGATCGTGCTCGGCGCCAAGCGTGGCGGTGGAAAGAGCGCCGTCTTCATCTGCGGCGGCGGAAGTCCAAAAAACTTTGCGCTCCAGACCGAGCCCCAGATTCAGGAAGTGCTTGGCATCGACGAGAAAGGACACGACTACTTCCTCCAGATCACCGACGCACGCCCCGACACCGGCGGCCTGTCTGGCGCCACGCCCGCGGAAGCAGTGAGCTGGGGCAAGATCGACCCAGACCGCTTGCCGGATGCGGTGGTGTGCTATCTGGATAACACCGTGGCACTGCCATTGCTCACCGCGTACGCGCACGCGCGCCACAAGCCGCGCAAGCTCAAGCGTTTGCTCGACAAGCGCGAGAAGAATATGCGCGTGTTACGCGAGGAGTTCGCGAAGGCCAACGGCGTGCCGCACGAACCGTCGCATACGGACGCCAAGTTGCCGATGCACCGGTAGCGCTGACGCTGCCACCTGGGTGGATTCACACGCAAGGAGTGCACATGACCATCGCCGAGTTGCTGTTGCCGGAGTTCGACATGGAGATTGCCACCACGCGCCGGGTGCTCGAGCGCGTGCCTGATGGCAAGGGCGACTTCAAGCCGCATGAGAAGTCCTTTCCCATGGGGCATCTCGCACAGCTCGTCTCGCGACTGCCTGGCTGGGCGCCAATGGTGATTGACCATCCCGACCTGGACATCGCGCCGAAGGATGGCCCGAAGATGGCGGGTTATTCCATGGAAACCACTGCTACGCTTCTGACCGAATTCGACAAGAACGCCGCAGCGGGCCGAGCTGCCATCGCAAAGACGACGGATGCACAGTTCGGTGAGTCATGGTCGTTCAAGGTTGCGGGACAGGTCATGTTCACGCAGCCCAAATACCTTGCACTGCGGACGTCCGTGCTGAACCACCTGGTACATCACCGCGCTCAGCTTGGCGTGTACCTCCGTCTCACAGAACAGCCCGTGCCGCCGATGTATGGCCCCACTGCCGATGAAAGGATGTAGGCGCGCGGCAACCCATTTGACGCTCGCATCATCGTTCGTGCTCGTGAAGTACCGCGTGCACCAATGACGCACGGGAGTACTCGCCGAGGCTCACCACGCCTGTAAGGTCCTCACGCCCCAGCACACGTCGCGCGATCTCATGCTCGCTGGCGCCGCATGCATGGAGCGTGGAGATGGATCCGATTGTCTCTTCCATCCAATCGATCTTGGCGCGGAGGAGGGCGGTGGCATTGAGGAGTGGGCCGCGGTGCGCATCGAGCAACAGTCGCGGCTCGAGCGCGGCCACCGCTCGAAGACTTTTTACCAGGATTGACGGCCGCTCGTGCGCATGCGCGACGCGCACCTTCACACCCAGGAACAGGTCGCCGCTGGCAACGATTCCCCGTTCGGCATCCCAGACAACGACGTGGTCCTTGGAGTGGCCTGGCGTATCGATTACCTGGAGCGGCGCGGGATCGAACCGGGTGAGGGGTGCCGCGAGGCGCGACGATCGGCCCCAGACAATCCGGCGGTACGCACGGATTGGAGGTCGCGCGCGCAAGGTGGCTTCACAACCAGCGTGCATTCGCAGGGGCACGCCCTCGCTGGCGAGTTGGGCCGCATTGCCGGCATGGTCCTCGTGCCAGTGCGTGATGATCGCACCTCGTGGCGCGATTTCTCCAACGGCGCCCATTACTTCCCGGTTAACCCTTGGGAACGCCGAATCAATGAGCACGCCACGCAGCACGAACATGCTGACGTCATACCCAACGGCTCGTCCGCGCCAACTGCTTGCCCGAAGTTGGAGGACGTCGCGCTCTACTCCGATGGACACGAGGGTCATCGGCCGAGGTTCATATTTGCCATGAACCACGGCGCTGGATAGTATGCATACATGCGGCGCCCGACCCCCGGTCGGGCGTCACCTTTTTTTTGTGTCCCGCAGTCCGGCATTCCCATGATCGAAGCACTCAAGCAGAAGCTCGGGGACGAAGTCGAGAAGTTGCAGTTCGAGCTCAACGTCACACTCCCCGGTGAAATCCGCCGTGCCGTCGAGATGGGCGACCTGCGCGAGAACAGCGAATACAAGGCCGCCCTGGAGCGCCAGCAATTTGTGCGCGCACGGTTGAGCCAGCTCCGCGAACGCCTCAGCAAGCTTTCGTCCATCGATGTCACGCAAATCCCTCACGACAGTGTGGGGCTCGGGACCACCGTGCACGTAGTTGACGAGAAGACCGGCCTTCCGGAGACCTACCACCTTGTCTTCGGCGATGCCATCGAGTTCGAAGAAGGGCACGTTACCATGTCCTCGCCAATCGGGCGTGCGCTCCTGGGCAAGAAGCTGGGCGAAATCGCCTTTTTGAAGCTTCCCACCATGACGCGCCAGTTGAAAATCATGGAGTTGCGCACCATCCATGAAATCAAGGTCGAGGGAATCGAGGTTATCGACGAGCTGTAGCGTGCCAGGCTCGCGAAAACGAATGAAGGGCTGGATCCACTCGGAATCCAGCCCTTTGCGTATCGGCGATACAGGTCAGCGCGTGGCGGTCAGGGGGTCGCGGTCGCGGCGATCGTCGCGAGAGGCAGGGTCCCTGAGCTCGCCGTCAGCGTGTTCGGCCCCGCAGCGGCGCCCATCGTCCACTTGGTGGTGAATTCCCCGAGGATGTTCGTGACGCCAGACTGCGGCGAGATTCCCCCGCCGCCCTGCACCACTGTCAACGTGACGGGGACATTGATCATTGGCTGATTGGACGGGCCCACGACGCGCACAACGACGTCGTTCTTGAGCACGGTCACGATCTTTCCGACCTGACTCTGCCCTTGCGCCACGATGATTTGCGACGGGAAGACCGCCACAGCGCTCACTTGCGTGCCAACAGTGCCGCTCACGGATGCCTGCAAGGTTTGTATGGGCGTCGCTGAGCCGAGGGTCCAGTTGAAGCGCATTTCGCCCAGGCTGTCCGATACCACAGTGGCCGGCGTGACCGTGCCGCCTCCCGTCAGGACCACCAACGTTGCCGCTTGCTTGGGCACGCCACGGCCATTGTCATCCACGACCCGCAACACGATCGGGCTACCGAGTGTGCGACCGGCCTGCACCGTCTGGAGGTTGCCCTGCACCACAGTCAGTGCCGAGGGCGTGGACGCCGCACTCGATGCCGTGGCGGACGAGAGCAACGGACAGCCACCCAGCAGCAAGCTGGAGGCGAGTGCGAGAGCCGCACCGAAGGTGGGGCGCACGGATGGCGCGAGGCGAATGGTTGGAGAAGTCATCACCCCTGAGTATCGACCGCGGGCTGCGGGGGATTAGCGAACCCGAGCCGATTCGTTGATTTTGAAGATGCGCTGTGACTCCTCGTCGAACTCGGCAAGAGCGGCGATTGCCTGTTCGGCACTCCAGTGCAGCCATGTTGCCGCGTGAGCAACCACGTACCGGGCAGCGGCGTATCCGTGATCTCGTGTCTCGAACGCGATGGGCGTCCGGCGAATGAGCAAGTCGCCGAGTGTACACGCCGACTCCTCGTGGACGGCGTACGCGAGTTCTGCCAGCAGGTAGGGCCGGTCTGCTATCACGCGTCCGCGGAGGACCGAATCGGCGGCGGCCAACGCCCAGACGTCTCGCCAGGCAGATCCGTGCGCGCGAACGAGCCGTTCGGCCACTATCTCGTCGCCAGTGGCGCGGGTAGCAGCGACGGTTTCGCCTGCGATATCGGCAATGTCACCACCGGCCAGGGGAACGATTGCCGAACGGCTCTGCGTGGAGCGACCCGTGATGGCCCGTTGGGCAACGTCCACAACTTGCGCCGCCATTGAGCGATACGTCGTGAGTTTCCCGCCGGTCACACGCAGCAATCCCGGCTCTGACTCGACGATGCTGTGCTCGCGCGATGCGCTCCCCGGATCGGAGCGCCCAGCTGACGATGCGGCAAGCGGGCGAAGCCCCGCCCATGCGCTGACAACGTCGCCGATGGTGAGCTGCGCTGCGGGGAAGAAATGGTTGGCGGCGGACAGCAGGTAGGTGACGTCTGCCACCGAGGCCCGTACGTCTTCCGGCGCGACGTCGTCGAAGGTATCGGTGGTCCCGATGATCGTGAACTCCCCGGCGGGGAGGACGAACATCACGCGGCCGTCCTGCGGTGCGATGAGGGTGAGCGCGGCGGTATTGCCAATCCGTTCGTGGGACACACTCACGTGCACGCCCTTGCTTCCGCGAATGCCGTCCGCCGCGCCCGTGCGCGCGAGGCGCTCCACGCGATCACTCCACGGTCCGCTCGCGTTCACGACGATGGCGGCGCGAACCTGCAAGGTGCGGCCCGTCAACGTGTCCGTCACGACGACGCCGACCAATCGTTCTCCCTCGCGCACAAAGCCTGTGACTTTGGCGTGATTCACGATCACGCCACCTTCCGCCAGCGCCGATTGTGCTGTGGCAAGGGTGAGCCGCGCGTCGTCAGTGCTGGCGTCCCAGTACTGTGCGCCACCGAGCAATGCATCGCTGCGCAATGCGGGCTCACGCGCGCGAACCTGTGTCGCGGACAGCCGCGCATGGCGCGCGACATTGCGAAAGAGGGCGAGAGCATCGTAGAGCGTGAGCGCGGCGGCGAGTTTCCAGCGTGCGACACGCGCGCCTCGATACACAGGCCAGGTGAACGAAAGAGGCCGCACCAGGTGCGGCGCGATCCGCAGCAGCGTTCGTCGCTCGCGGCTGGACTCGAACACCAGGCCCAGCTGGCCGTGTTCCAGGTATCGCACACCGCCGTGTACCAGGCGCGAGGAGCGGCTGGAGGTTCCGCTGGCGAAATCCTGCTGCTCCACGAGCGCGACGCGCAATCCGCGCATGGCCGCTTCGCGCGCGACTCCTGCCCCAGTGATCCCGCCGCCGATCACCAGGAGATCAAAGTGGTCGGTGGCCAGTCGTTCGAGGAGCGTGCGGCGATCGCGACGGGACATTCAGCGGACGGTGTGGCGCATGTGGGGCAAACGTATCCTGTTGCGGCCAACACGACCACGGTAGTCTTCACGCCATGTCTACTTACGGCTCGCAGGGGCGCCGCGTCGCCATCGTTTCCGGAATTCGGACTCCCTTTGCCCGCTCCGGGACGCAACTCAAGTCGATCTCGGCCATCGATCTCGGCAAGCGCTGCGTGGCCGAGCTGATTCAGCGGAGCGATATCGATCCCACGTTGGTGGACGCGCTGATCTACGGGACGGTCGTTTCGTCCGTAATCGCGCCGAACATCGCGCGCGAGGTGTCGCTCATGCCGCTGCTGCCCAAGGGGGTGAATGCGTACACCGTGAGCCGCGCGTGCGCGTCGGCCAACCAGGCCATAACGGATGGCGCCGATCAGATTGTACTTGGGCATGCTGATGTGGTCATCGCGGGTGGCGCCGAATCGCTTTCCAATGTGCCCATTCTGCATTCGCGGGGCATGAGTGACGCGCTCGTCGCGGCGTCGAAGGCCAAGAGCTTTGGCGCGCGGGTGAAGGCACTCGCCAAGGTTCGGCCGCGCGATCTCGTGCCCATCACCCCCGCCATCGCCGAGCCCACGACGGGTGAGTCGATGGGCGAGTCGGCGGAGAAGATGGCCAAGATCAATCACATCTCGCGCGAAGATCAGGACCAGTTTGCGCTGCGCTCGCACCGCCTTGCCGCAGTGGGAACCTCTGACGGGCGCCTTACGGCGGAAATTGCGCCAGTGTACACGAGTCCGGCATTCGATGCGTTGTTCAGTGACAATGGCATTCGCACCGACAGCTCGATCGAGGCGCTTCGCGCGCTCAAGCCGGTGTTCGACCGGAAATACGGTTCCGTGACGGCGGGTAACTCGTCACCGCTTACCGACGGCGCCAGCGCCGTCCTGCTCATGAGCGAGGAGAGGGCAAAGGCACTTGGCTACGAGCCCATGGCGTACATTCGCAGCTACAGTTACGCGGCGCTGGATCCAGGGGAACAGTTGTTGATGGCTCCCGTGCTGGCGGCGCCGGTAGCTCTCGCGCGCGCCGGCTTGGCGCTTGGTGACATGGATCTCATAGAGATGCACGAGGCGTTCGCGGCTCAAGTGCTTTGCAATCTCGCGGGGTTCGTGTCGATGGAGTGGGCGGAACGCGCGGGACTGCGCCAGCCGGTTGGTGAGGTGGATCGTGCAAAGCTCAACGTCATGGGTGGCTCCATTTCCATTGGCCATCCGTTCGGTGCCACGGGCGGTCGCATTCTCACCACGTTGTGCAACGAGCTCGCGCGCCGCGGCGGACAGTTCGGTCTCATGACCGTCTGCGCCGCCGGTGGTCTGGGTCACGCCATGGTCATCGAGAGACGCTGATGTCTTCCCTCACGATTACGCACGTCGACGGGATCGCGGTGGTCACCATCGACCTCGTTGGCGAACCGGTGAACAAGGTGACGGCGGGACTGCGCGCCGATTTCGGCGAAGTATTCGCGCAACTCGAGGGCGATACCGCAGTGCGCGGCGTTGTGTTGGTGTCGGGGAAGCCGGACACCTGGCTTGCGGGTGCCGATATCGACGAGTTTTTCGCACTGAAGGGCGTGGACGAGGCGGAGGCGTTGAGTCGTGGCGGGCAGGGGTTGCTCGCGAAGCTCGAGTCCATGACGCGTCCCGTGGTTGCCGCGATCCACGGCGCGTGCCTGGGTGGTGGCCTGGAGACCGCGTTGGCGTGCCGCTATCGAATCGCCACTGATCATGCCAAGACCGTCCTCGCGCTGCCGGAGGTACAACTCGGGTTGATTCCGGGTGCCGGCGGCACGCAGCGCCTTCCGCGGTTGGTTGGGTTGCAGCGCGCGCTCGACATGATTCTCACGGGGCGGAATGTCCGTGCGAAGAAGGCGTACCAGATGGGGCTCGTGGATGAACTGGTTCATCCGGCAATTCTCGTGGACGTCGCCGTCGACCGTGCGCGGAAGCTCGCCGACCGGTCGCTCGCCGTGGAGCATTCGCCGAAGGGACGTGGTGCGACCGGGATGTTACTGGAGGACAATCCGTTCGGCCGCTCCATTGTGTTCAAGAAGGCGCGAGAGGGGGTTCTCGCCAGGACGCAGGGCCACTACCCCGCTCCGCTCGCGGCCATTGGCGTGGTGCACGCCGGCTACGAGAAGGGGATGGACGCGGGCTTTCGCGAGGAGGCTCGCGCGTTTGGTGAACTCGCCGTGTCGGAGGTCTCGAAGGAGTTGATCTTCCTGTTCTTCGCGACCAACGCCCTCAAGAAGGATCCAGGGGTTGATGCACCCGCGGCCAAGGCGAGGCCGGTGGGCACGCTTGGGGTTCTGGGAGCGGGGTTCATGGGGGCGGGGGTCACGTCGGTTGCCGTGCAGCAGGGTACGCCGGTGCGGCTCAAGGACACGGACACGACGCGTGTGGGGAAGGGCTTGGCAGCAGTGAGCGAGGTGCTCAAGGAACGGTTGAAGAAGAAGCAGATCACGCGCCTTCAGTACGATGACCAGATGTTGCTCGCAGGCGGCACCACCTCGTATGCCGGGTTTGGGCACGCGTCGCTGGTGATCGAGGCGGTGTTCGAGGATCTCACGCTGAAGCAGCGTGTGTTGCTCGAGGTGGAGCCCCTGCTCGATGCGAAGGCGGTGTACGCGTCGAACACCAGCACCATTCCCATCGCGAGCATTGCCCAGGTAGCGGCTCGGCCCAACCGGGTGCTGGGGATGCACTTTTTCTCCCCAGTCAACAAGATGCCGTTGCTCGAGGTGATCGTGACGCCGGCCACGGACAAGGATGCGACCGTGGATGCCGTGGCGTACGGCAAGACGTTGGGGAAAACGGTGATCGTGGTGAACGACGCACCGGGGTTCTATACCACGCGCACGTTGTCGGCGTACATGAATGAAGCCGGCCGGTTACTCGACGACGGTGCGAGTATCGAGGCCATCGATGCGGCCCTGGTTGCCTTCGGCTTTCCGGTTGGACCCATCACCCTGTTGGATGAGGTGGGGATTGATGTGGGGGGGAAGGTGGGGCAGGTGCTGCACAAGGCATTTGGCGTCCGGATGACGCCGAGTGAGTCTCTCCGGCGGGTGGTGGAATCGGGGCGGACGGGCAGGAAGGGGAAGGACGGCTTCTATTTGTATGATGAGGTGGGGAAGAAGGGTGTGGTTGACGCGTCCGTATACGAGTTGGTGCCGCATGGGGCGCGGCGGGGTGAGATTGCCGCGGACGAGATCCGGGGGCGGTGCGTGCTGGCCATGGTGAACGAGGCGGCGCGTTGCCTGGAGGAGGGTGTGTTGCGTTCGGCGCGTGACGGGGATGTGGGGGCGGTGTTCGGGATTGGGTTCCCGCCGTTCTTGGGGGGTCCGTTTCGGTATGTGGATGGGGTGGGGGTGTCTGATGTGGTGCGGGAATTGGAGGACCTAAACGGGCGTTTTCCCGGTAGATTCGCCCCTGCGGCGCTTTTGGTGGAGTATGCGCGGGGGCGGCGGCGGTTTTATCCGGCGCAGGGGAATCCCCTGCCGTAGATTCGGATTGTGAACCATGGGGTGTGGATCGACCGCATTGTCTTTAATGCAGGCGATACGCATGTGTCTTCAGTCTGTGACCGTAGGTGTCGATGTTGGGTCTGGATAGCATGGAGAGCGACGATGCAGCGCTCGTCACACGGGTGTTGCACGGCGATGTGAACGCGTACGGCGCGCTCGTCTCGCGGTATCGGGACCGGTACGCTCGGTATGCGGTGCACATGCTGGGCAACAGGGAGGACGCGGAGGAGGCATTGCAGGACGCCTTTACGCGTGCTTACCGGTCACTGACGAGGTGTGAGGAGCCAGAGCGTTTCGGCGCGTGGCTGTTCCGAATCCTGGTCAACCGCTGCCGTACGAGCGGGGCACGGCGTGTGCGGCGGAGCCAGACGTTTGTATATGACGAGGGGGCGCTGCTGAATGCTTCTGAGGAGCATCCGGCGGAGCAGACGATGTGGCGAGAGGAGATCGAGCGCGCTGTAGGCGAGCTCAGCCCGGACCAACGGGAAGCGTTTCTCCTGAAGTATGTAGAAGAACTGGGATATGACGAGATGTCGGAGATCACCGGTGTTGGTGTCTCGGCTCTTAAAATGCGAGTAATGCGCGCCTGTGATCGGCTGCGCACCCTGTTGCGGGAGGTTCATAGTGCCTGAGTGGGGGCGTACGACGCTGGAAATGGTCGTCGAGGAGTTACAGCGGCCCGTTCGACTCGATGAGTCGTTCGAGCGTCGCGTCATGGTGCGTGTGCGCCGGCTGTATGCCGAGAAGCGCCGTCATCGTGGATGGTGGGGTGCTGCGGCAGCCATTGCGCATCGTCCCGGCTGGGCTGCTGCATTGGCGGCTGGCATCGTGGCAATCGTGACCACGGGGATCATGACGGTGCGGCCGCGGGCCGACCGGAGTGTCGCCGTGGCTGGCCGGCCAGAACTCAAGCAGTTCGTGCTGGTGATGCCTGCTGCGCGCAGCGTGGCGGTGGTTGGCGACTTCAATAATTGGGGTTTGGGTGATTCGGCGCTCGTCGCGACAAATCATCAGGGTGTGTGGAGCGTCACGGCACCTGTGCCCGCCGGGGTCCACCGGTATGCGTTTGTGGTAGACGGAAAGCAGTGGATGGCGGATCCAACCGCGCCGCGGTCGTCTGGCGACGACTTCGGCATGCCAAGCAGTGCGCTGGTTGTGGAGGACGGCACCAAGTGAACAACAGCAAGACTCGCAGTGTGATCATCATTGCCGCGTTTGCCAGCGCCCTTTCGGGCCCGGCGAGCGCACAGGATCCCCGGAGTACGGCGCGGCTCGACGCGCCGTCCACGGCCGCAATCCGTGCCATCATCGACTCCGCCACCAAGGCGGGCATCCCCACCGAGCCGCTGTACGACAAGGCAATTGAAGGCCAGGGGAAGGGACAGGACGGCCCGCGTATCGTGATCGCCGTGCGGAGCCTGTACAACGACATGTCCATGGCCCACCGCGCGCTGGGCACCGTGGCTTCGCCCGATGAACTCAAGGCGGCCGCGTCTGCCATGCATGCTGGCGTTCCTGCGGTGGAGCTCGGAAAGTTGAAGAAAGAGGGCAGCAAGCTCCGCTCGTGGACTACCCCGTTCACCGTCCTCGCGGATATGGTGTCTCGCGGCGTGCCCGTGAGCACAGCGGCCAACGCCATTCGTTCGCTGGTGGGCGCTGGCGCCAAGGACAAGGACATCAACGATTTTCAGCGCAATGTCGCGGTGGACATCGACAAGGGTGCGCCACCTGCCGCGGCTGCCGAGACCCGGGCCAAGGGCGCCGAGAAGGTCCCGTCCAAGCCGGACGACAAGGACAAGATGGACAAGGACAAGCAGGAGAAGGAAAAGCAGGACAAGGAATCGCACCTCGATCGCTGAGGGGTGTTCGCTGATGTCGTGACGGGCCGGCTGCCATGCCGGTCCGTTTTACGTTTTGGCCACCCACTGGCAGGTCGCTACCTCCCCTACGTACAATTCGCGCTCACGTGCCAGGATCGTGCGGTTTACTTTCCGGGCTTCCCCGGTCGCGCACCGGTTGTCGTCGCTCTGAGGAGTCATGCTTCGTAATACGCTTCTGTATCTCTCGGCTCAGCCACGCGTTTTCAAGTTCGTGCGCAACAACAAGCTGGCGAAGAAATTCGCCAATCGGTTCGTGGCGGGAGAGACAGTCGATGAGGCGCTCGTTGCGGTTCGCGACCTGAACTCCAAGGGGATCACGGCATCGCTCGACCTGCTTGGCGAAAGCGTGTATACGGAAAAGGAAGCGCGCGGGGCGCGCGATGAATACCTCCACCTGCTCGATCGCATCCGGGAATCGAAAGTTGACGCCAATGTGTCGGTGAAGCTCACCGCCATGGGGCTCGACATCGATCATGAGCTTTGCGTGGCGATCATGCAGGACATCCTGACCCGTGCGCAGCAGTACGACACGTTCGTTCGACTGGACATGGAAGCGAGCAGCTACACCGACGTCACGCTCAAGATGTTCGAGGAGCGATTGTATCCCACCTACAAGGCGAATGTGGGTGTGGTGCTTCAGAGCTACCTCTATCGAACGTTTGCCGATGTGGAGCACATGGACGCGTTGAAGGCGCGAGTGCGCATCTGCAAGGGAGCGTACAAGGAGCCGGCGGCAGTGGCGTATCCGGACAAGAAGGATGTGGATGCCAACTACGTGAAATGCATGCGCGAGTTGATGCTCAACGGCCACTATCCGGGCATCGCCACGCACGATCCGGCGGTGATCCTGGAAGCAAAACGCTGGGCCAAGGAGCAGCAGATCCCCACTGATCGCTTCGAATTCCAGATGCTGTACGGCGTGCGCCGCGACCTTCAGGAAAGTCTGGTGAAGGAGGGGTATCGCGTTCGCTGCTACGTACCGTTCGGAACGCAGTGGTATCCCTACCTCATGCGCCGCCTTGCGGAGCGCCCCGCCAATGTGGCCTTCATCACGGGCAACGTCATTCGCGAGGCGTTGCACGGTCGCAAATAGTCAACGCAGGGTGAGCGGTATATGCCAGGGCAGCACCTTCCCGCCGACCATTCCCGCGGCGACACCAACACCATTGGCGGCTACGCTGCCGTGCATGGCCGCCCCGCGGCGTTCGACGGCACCGACGGTTATTCCTACAGCGTGGAGATCGCGACGTCGCCCACCGGACACGCTGAGCATCCGTGGGGCGCATATCTGTTGTTCGTACAGTGGGCCCGTGTTGGTCACACCAGCCCCAGCGGCCATCTCGAAACTGACTACCTCGCGGAGTCGGATACGGAGGACGATGTGCGTACCATCGTGGGGCAGTTGTCGCTCGGCCAGGTTCGCGGCGTACTTCATGCCCTCATTGCGGCTCGTGCGGGTTCGGAGCCAACTCGCCGCTGGTACGATGTCATGAACGAGGACGACAATGGAAGCAACGTGAACGACGCATGACCGGCGCTCCAGTGAACGAGGGCGTGGTACTGAGTGGAACCGGGGGCATCTGGCGTGTTCGGCGCGACGATGGTCTCGTCGTCGAAGCCTCCCTGCGCGGGCGCGTGAAGAAGGCGAACTCCGGTCGTCGCGCCGACGGATCGCTGCGGCGCGACACCATTTCATCCGCCGCCAACACGCTGAAGCTCGCGGTGGGTGATCGCGTACGTCTTGAGAGCGAGGCGCCCGATGCGGCGGCAATTGCCGAAATTCTTCCGCGTCGTTCACGGCTGGCGCGCCGCGCGCCGGGAGGCGGGCACGGTGAACGCGTGGTGGCCGCGAACGTGGATCAGGTTGTGGTGGTGTTTGCCGCCGCGAATCCCGAGCCGCACCCACGCATGCTGGATCGCTTTCTCGTCATTGCGGAAGCCAATGACCTCGGCGCGCGCATCGTCATCAACAAGGTGGAGTTGGTGGGCGGTATCGATGCGGCACGCGCACAGTGGGCGCTCTACGAACGCATCGGATACCCGGTGCATTACACAAGTGTGAAGCAGCGGATCGGGCTCGAGGCATTGCACGATGCGCTCGCCGGGGTGGTCAGCGCGCTCACGGGTCCGTCCGGTGTTGGAAAATCATCACTGCTCAACGCGATGTTCGATGGCCTGGACCTCCGCGTGGGAGAAATCAGCGAGTCGGTGAACAAGGGACGACATACCACTGTTGGCGCGTATCTCCATCCGTTGCCCGGCGTTGACGGCGGCTATGTCGCCGACACGCCAGGCCTGCGCGAGGTGGGGATGTGGGCGCTTTCCCCCACGGAACTCGACCAGTGCTTCCCCGAGTTGCGTCCATTCCTCGACGGCTGTCGCTTCGCCGACTGCCGGCATAGTGTGGAGCCCGACTGTGCCGTGCGGGATGCTGTTACGCGTGGTGACGTGAATCAGGCACGATACGAGAGTTTCATCAAGTTGCGGGACGAGCTGGAAGGGAATCCGCCAAGCTATTGATGGCAGGCAGGCACACACAATGCGCGCACTCACTGTTGTTGTTTGGCTCTCCACGAGCACGGCCTTCGCCGCCGGCGGGCAAGCGTCGCCGGCGCTGGCGCACGCCAGGCAGTTGTTCGACGCGCGCAACCTGGACGCGGCGCGCGCGGAATTCGCCGCGCTCGCTCGCGCGACTCCCACAGATGCCATTCCGGTATTGTATCTCGGAAAGATCGCGCTGTCGCAGAACGACAACGACGAGGCGGTGCGCCAGCTCGAACACTGCGTAGCGATAGAAGAACAGAACGCGGAGTGCCATCTCTGGCTCGGCAATGCGCTCGGCACCTCGGCACAGCATGCGAGCAAGTTTCGGCAGCCATTCCTGGCACGGCGCACGAAGACGGAATTCGAACGTGCCGTGGCGCTCGATCCTGCGAGCGTGGATGCACGGATGGGTCTCGTGCAGTTCTATATGCTCGCGCCGGGCTTCATGGGTGGCAGCATGGACAAGGCGCGAGAGCAGGTGGCCGAGGTGGAGAAACACAGCAAGCTGCGCGGCGCCCTCGGCGTTGGTATGCTCGCCGATCACGACAAGGACCTGAAGTCCACCGAGGCGGCGTACCAACGCGCGATCGTTGCGGCGCCAGACAGTGCCGCAGGCTACTACGCACTCGTGAACTTGTTGGCTCGCGAGAAGCGCTGGAATGAGGCCTTCGCCACTCTCGATCAGCTCATTGCGCATGTGCCAGCGGAGGCGAATGCGCAGCTTGCGGTCGCGCGCGTGGCGCTCCTGAGCGGGGAGCAACTCGAGAAAGGCGAGGCCGCGGCAAAGAAATGGTTGATGGCCCCGCCGAAGGACGCACCGGCCACACTCGTGTCGGCGGCCCGTTTCCGGCTCGCCGCCCTGTACGAGAAGGCGGGGAAAAAGGAGCTGGCGCGAGCGGAATACGAGCGGGCGCTGACGATCAATCCGAAGAACGAGGACGCGAGGAAAGCGCTTGACGCCCTCCGCAGCTGACCACCTTTGCACCGACCAACGGCGGCTGCGCTGTTACCAGCTGCCTCGTTCGCCCGCGACTTCGATGACCTTGCCGATACGATCGGCGGCGTGACGCCAATTGGTCTGCACGGCGTTCTGTGCAAGATCAGCCTGGCCATTCTCGATGGTGTCGATGATGGCGTCGTGCTCGGCAACGGAGGCCTTGAGGTCGCTCGTCAGCATGCTGATATACATGCGGATGTAGCGCTCGGCCTGTGGCTTGACGCTGTCATGGAGGGCGATCAGGCGCGGACCCGAAGACGCCTCCATGATCTTGCGATGCAACCGTTCGTCGGCTTCGTAGAGGCGGCCATGATCGATGGGCGTGGCGCGGCCCACCTTGTAGAACTCGGCGTTGAGCGCCTTGAGTTCCTTTCCGAGCGAGCGGCGGTCGGCTACCGGAAGGCCAGCAGCCCAGCGAGCGCCAAGACCTTCGAGCTCGCCCACGATGTTGAGCAGTTCGTGCACATCGGCACGCGTGAGAGGGGCCACGGTCAGGCGCGCCTGCTGTGCGCCGGGCGCTCCTACCACAAACCCTTCCTGCTGGAGGCGCTGCAGCGCTTCGCGAACCGGCGTGCGGCTCACACCCAATCGGGCCGCGACTTCAGTTTCCACCACGCGACTGCCGGGCGCCAATAACCCCTGAACGATCAGGTCGCGAAGGCGCAGGTAGACCTGTTCCGGACGCGATCCGTGCGGCGCATCAGCTGCGGCGGAGTCGGCCACGGTGCGTGCCGCGCGAGCGCCACGAGTTGAGGCAGGTCGGGAGGATGACGACGAGGAGCGCGCGGGCATGATTATTCAACGTTGAACGTTCCAATGGAATATAGGGCCAGGGCGCCGTTCCCGCACGGGTTTCAGCTGACGTGGTTCGTGTGACGTGGTTCCTGGCGGACGGCCGCGCCGAGGCACAATCACGCCGACGGGAATTTGTCCGTCAACGGTGCGAAAGCATACCGTGTGCAAGTCGTTGGCTGAGCGACGTCTCCACAGTGCATTCACACTTCGGAGGTCGCCGTGAGCGACATACTTGCCATGCCGCGCCGTGCGCGCGCCCTGATGTTCCCGCTCCTGATCGTAGCCTCGCCTTTCAACAGCCTGTCACTTCACGAGCGTCCACCAGCCGTGACCGTGGTCACTGGCCGGGTCACCGATGAAGGCGGGCAGCCGGTGGCGGCTGCGGTGATCAGCATAGACGGCAGAAGCCGCACGGCGGCGACTGCCGCAAGTGGGCGCTACTCCATCGAAGCCACGCGTACGCGAGACGGTGAATCCGTGACGATGTGGGCGCGGCGCGCCGGGTTCCGGGCTACGAGTGTCGCAGTGGCGCTGCAAGGCGACACCGTGAGGATGGACCTGACGCTCACGTCGCTACTCGCGCCAAAGAGCGAGTCCGCCGCGGACGCTGTCGCGAACGCGGTCACGGAAATGCGCCGTACGCTCGGTTCGCCGGCCTTGGGCCAGGTGGTGGCAACGCCCGGTATCGCGCCGAGCAAGCGTGCGAATGCGCCGCTGATGGCGGACCGTCGTGACCCGTCAGGCATCCGGCGCGCGCCGCGCGACAGTGGAAACACCGAATCCTATGATACCATCGACGAAAATCCCTTCCGTTCTCCACGTGTGGCGCCGCTCTCCACCTTCTCTGCGGACGTGGACCGGGCGTCGTATGCGAATGTGCGGCGGTTCCTGAAGCAGGGGGCACTTCCGCCGCGCGACGCGGTGCGCATCGAGGAGCTGGTCAACTATTTCCCGTACGGCGATCCCAGCCCTGCCATGGGCGACGCTCCGCTCCGGATTGCCACCGAACTCGCAGCCGCACCGTGGAATTCGCGGCACGACCTGTTGCGTATCTCCCTTCGGGCCCGCGACGTGGACATGCGTCGTGCCCCGGCCAGCAACCTTGTGTTCCTGATCGACGTCTCGGGATCGATGTTCGGCCCCGGCCGGCTTCCACTGGTGAAGCAGTCGCTCTCGATGCTCGTGAACGAACTACGAGAGGAAGACCGGGTGGCGATTGTGGTATACGCCGGCCAGGCGGGTCTCGTGCTTCCATCCACGCCGGGGAGCGACAAGCAGCGAATTCTTGCCGCGCTGGACGGCCTGGAAGCGGGAGGATCCACCGCGGGCGGCGCGGGCATCCGCCTGGCGTACGACGTTGCCAAGCATCACTTCATCGCCGGCGGCAACAATCGCGTGATCCTGTGCACGGATGGGGACTTCAACGTCGGCCAGTCGAGTGACGGGGAGCTGGTGCGCCTCATCGAAGACCGCCGGCGCGAAGGCTCATACCTGACGATCCTCGGCTTCGGCATGGGCAACTACAAGGACAGCAAGATGGAAAAGCTGGCCGGTGCCGGCAACGGCAACTACGCGTACATCGACGATCTGCTCGAAGCGCGCAAGATGCTGGTGAAGGAAATGGGCGGAACGCTGCTGACCGTGGCGAAGGACGTGAAGCTCCAGGTGGAGTTCAATCCCTCGCGCGTGCAGGCGTACAGGTTGTTGGGTTACGAAGACCGATTGCTGCGGGACGAGGATTTTGCGAACGACGCCAAGGATGCCGGCGACATTGGCGCCGGCCATACGGTAACCGCGCTGTACGAGATCGTACGGGCAGGAACGGAGCTCGACGTGAAGCTCCCGCCGGCGCCGGACCTTCGCTATCAGCGTCCCCGGGACGGAGGTTCGTCTGGCAACGAGTTGCTGCACGTGGCCCTGCGTTACAAGGCGCCAGACGGCGAAACCAGCAAGCTGATGACCCATCCGGTGGGAACTGAACGAATGCGGCCGTCGGAAGCAATGCGATTCGCGAGCGCGGTGGCGGGCTTCGGCATGCTACTCAGGAGTTCGCCGAACGCGGGCACGCTCACCTGGCCGGACGTGCTCACGCTCGCCCGCGGCGCGCGTGGCAGCGACGAGGATGGGTATCGTGCGGACTTCATCAGTCTCGCGGAGACGGCTGCGGCGCTTGCGCGCACGCGTGACGTAAGCAGGAGGCCTGATCGGTAGTTCACCCGAGGTGGGTGGCATTGGAGGGCGCGCCGTCACTTTCGTCCGAGGTGACAGGCGCGCATTCTTCCTTCATGCCCGACTACCCGCATCTTCGCACCGACACCACGCCCGATGGCGTCCGCACGCTCACCCTGGATCGCGCCGACCGTCTCAACGCGGTAAACGGCGCGCTCGCCTCCTCGCTCACGTCGGCCCTTGCCGAGTGCGCCAACGACGATGGTGTTCGTGTGGTGGTGATTACGGGCGCGGGCCGCGCATTCTGCGCTGGCCTGGATTTGTCCGAGCCTCCTGTGCTGCCGTGGTCCACACGGGCGGAGCGGCTCGACCCGTATGCGTGGGTGGGGGACTGGGTGCGCGGCGTCGTGGCGTGCGAGAAGCCGGTAATTGCCGCCGTGAACGGACCAGCGGCGGGCGCAGGGTTTGGCCTGGCGCTCGCGTGCGACATTCGTCTGGTGGCAACGTCAGCAAAGTTGACCGCGGGGTATGTCCGGCGCGGCCTGAGTCCGGACGCTGGCGTGAGTTACTTCCTTCCGCGGCACGTTGGCCTGTCGCGCGCGTCGGACATTCTGCTGAGCGGTCGAGACATCGATTCTGCGGAGGCGGAGCGGATCGGGCTGGCGACGGTGGTCATCGCGGACGCCGACTTTGGCGCGGCGGTGAGTGCCTACGCGTCCCGTATGGCGCAGGGGGCGCCCATCGCGCATGCGCTCACAAAGCGCCTGCTCGCGCAGAGCCTCGACCGGCCCCTGGACGCGACGCTCCGAGACGAACTGGCGCAAATCAAGGTCTGCTTTGCCACGAAAGACGTGGGCGAAGCGATCGCTGCGTTCATGGAGAAGCGGCCGCCCACGTTCAAGGGCCGGTAGTACCCGCGGTGGTAGCACTCCGCATTTGGAGCTACACCGCGCGTCCGACCGCCAACACGCTCCACGTGCCTTCGGTGGGCTGTGTGTCTGTATTGCCGAAGGCTCGTAATTCCAGCAGCGAAAGACCGGCGTCCTCGAAGAGAATGGCGAGTTCCTGCGGAAAGAAGAATCGCATGCTGTGCGTCTCCTTCATCTCGGCGATCACTTCCTTCCCGCGCAAGCGCCAGACGCGATAGCTCACGTCGGCGCGATGGGCGAAGCTGTCGAGGTGCGTACGCACGGATCGAATGACCTGACCGTCGGGTGCGTCCACGACCTTGGTGCGTTCGCTCGGACGAACAGACAGGACGGCGGGACCATACCACACATCGCAGATGAAGAGCGCGCCGGGACGAAGATGCGCGCGCACCGTGCGGAGAGACGCGCGTACGGCCTCGTTGGTGACCTGGTAGCCAAGGACGGCGAACATCATCAGCACGGCGTCGTACGGCGAGCCACCGAGCCGCACGGAGGTGACGTCGCCTTCCACGAAACTGGGTTGTGGCGCGACTTCGTCCAGCGACTGCTCGGCCTTCACACGTGCGATGGCGAGCATCTCCGGCGCACGATCAACGCCAGTGACATCGTAGCCGCGTCGCGCCAACCGAATGGCGTGCTGCCCGGTGCCGCACCCGAGGTCCAGCACCGCGTTGCCCTTGAGTTCGTGGCGTTCGAACACCCGTTCGAGCATGGCAACCTCGGCATCATAGTCCTTATCCTGATACAGGATGTCGTATTGGCCGGCATACGCGGCGCCGAACGTATCACTCATGACAGTATCTCCTTGACGGCATCCACGACGCGCTCAAGCTGGATTTCAGTGAGGCCGAGACCGGACGGAAGGTACAGGCCTCGCCGGGCGAGGCGATCGGCGACCGGGAAGGACTCGCCAGAGAACAATCCGCGGTCGCGGAGCGCCGGTTGTTCATGCATTCCAACGAAGAATGGGCGCGTCTCGATGCCCCGCGTCGCGAGCCGCGCCGCGAATTCCCTCGCATCGAAGGGCGCGTCGTCGCGCAATACGACGCCGTACATCCAGTAGCTGCTGCGTGCCCACGGGCGCTGTACTGGCAGTTGCAGGGCCGTCACCTCCCGAAGCCGCTCAGAGTATGCGTTCCCGAGCCATCGTTTTCTCGCGAGCAGCTCATCCATGCGGCCAATCTGCGGCACGCCCAGTGCCGCCTGGAGATTGGTGAACCGGTACTGGTGGCCAAGCTCCGTATGATAGAAACGACGATCGGTCCGAAATGCCAGATTGCGGGCAGACCGGAGGGCTGTCGCAATCGCGTCATCGTCGGTCACGATCATGCCGCCCTCGCCGGTGCTGACCAACTTGTTGGCGTAGAAGCTGAAGGCGCTGGCGTGTCCGAATGAGCCGCAGCGACGCCAGATCGGTGCAGGCCCACGGCTTGTCAGGTACTGGGCGCCGTGCGCTTCGGCGGCGTCTTCGATGATGGACGCATGATGCTGGCCAGCCAACGCCAGCAGCGGATCCATGTCGCACGGATGCCCGTAGATGTGCACCGGCATGATGGCGCGTGTTCGTGGTGACAGGCGGCGCGCGACGTGCTCCACGTCCATGCACCAGGTGTCGGGATCCGCATCCACCAGTACGGGGGTTGCACCGGCGCGCACCACGGCCAGTGCACAGGAGATGATGGTGAATGTCGGAATGATGACCTCATCCCCCGGCTGGAGCGCGAGCACTTCCATCGTGAGTTCGAGCGCGGTGGTGCCGCTCGAGACCGCGACCCCGTGCGCGCGCCCGCAGTAGGCAGCCCACCCGTGCTCGAACGCGTCGAGCTCCTTGCCAGCCGAGGAGATCCAACCAGAGCGAAGAGCCTGGACGACCGAGGCGATTTCTTCCTCGCCGATACGCGGTTCGCTGACCGGGACGTGGGTCAGTTCATCGCTCAAAAGAGTTCCTTCTCCTCCAGGCCGGTGTACGGACCCTGCTTCACTTCCAGGAGCACGGTGTCTTCGAGCATGCGAAATCCGTGACCGCCGCCCACCATGATCATGATGTCGCCCGTGTGGAGTTCCCGCGTGGCCACGAGTGCGCGATCGTCGTCGTAGACGTCCAGTTCGCATCGCCCGCTTCGGACAACGATCACCTCCGACGTGCCGACGAGCTGGCGTGCGAGTGGCCTGTGCACGTGTCGAGCGATGATGCCACCGGCGGGATAGACTACGAAGCCCACTTGCTGCTTGTAGTCCGCGGGCGTGAGAAAGGTCGTCTGCGCCGGTGATACGGCTGCGCGGATGATGGTGGCCAGTGGTCGTCCGGCTGCCGTGATGTGCTCGACGGTGTCCATATCGTCAGGTCGGCGGAAGTTCGAGTCGGCATGGAGGGCTCGCGGCCACCGTCCACGTCTCTATCCACACGCTAAGTGTATCGTGGCGACGGGTGGGGCGCACGGCGGCACGGGCTACGTGGATTGCCGAACGCTTGCGAGCAGGCCGCCCCGTACAGACTTTGGAGCAGCCGGCGCGAGCGATGAGTTGCTTCGCGCTGATATCCTGCAACCACAGTGAACCGTGCGCCTGACTCGACTGTTTTTCACCGCCATTCTCCTCGCGTCACCTTTGGCGGCGTCCTCCGCGCGTAGTGCGCCCAAGCCGCTCAAGATTGTGTACCGCATCGCGATGCCGGACCCCGCCACGCACCTCTTTACCGTGGAGATGGACATCGATGGCATGACCGGTCCCACGCTGCCGCTCCAGCTACCCGTGTGGTCGACTGGGCGATATGCGCGCGTGGACTTTGCGAAGAACGTACAGGACCTGGAGATTACCGCGCCCAACGGCCGCGCGTTGTCATGGGACAAGACGAACGGGTCACGGTGGGTCGTGGCCCTGGGTACCGCGCGAGGCGTGCGCCTCAAGTATCGCGTGTTCGCCAACTCACTCTCAGGAACGTTCAGCGTGCTGGATACCGCGCACGCCAATTGGAATGGTGCCGCCCTGTTCATGTACGTGGAGGGGCACAAGCCCGACCCGGTGGTGCTCACCGTGGCGCCACCTGCAGGCTGGCAGGTGCTGAACGGCGACACTCGCGCCGCAGGGCAGGTGACCTATGCCTTCGAGAACTACGATCGCCTCATCGACGCGCCAACCGAGGTGGCGCCTGCTTTTCTCGTGGACTCGTTTGTAGTGGACGGGAAGAAATACCGTACGATGGTGCACCACAACGGCGTGCCGGCGGCCGGTGTGCGCGACCGCTTCGTGAAGGATGTGGAGAAGCTCGTGCGCTACGAGAACAGCGTGTTCTCCGCGCCGCCGCTGGACCAGTACACGTTTCTGTTCCACATCGGCTATTCCGGCGGCGATGGCATGGAGCACCTGTATTCCACAGAGATCATCGACAGCAGGCCGTGGGTGGATTCGGTGCGAGTGCTTTCGGGTATTGGCACCGCCGCGCACGAATACTTTCACGTCTGGAATGTGAAGCGCGTTCGTCCGATGGCACTCGGCCCATTCGACTATACCAAGGAGACGTATCAGCCGAGTCTCTGGGTGGCGGAAGGATGGACGCAGTACTACGGACAGGCGGCGCTGCATCGTGCCGGCATTACCGACCAGGCCGAGTTCTACAACAGCATGGCAGGGATCATTCGGCAGAATCTCACCGCGCCCGGCCGAAAGGAGGTGTCGGCGCGGATGGCGTCGTTCCATGCGCCCTTCTGGGACGGAGCACCGCAGGGCCAGCCGACGAATGGCGCGAATACCTTTTTCAGCTACTACACCAAGGGGTCCGGTCTCGCGCTGTATCTCGACCTGTACCTTCGTGCGAAGAGCAACAATGCCAAGTCACTGGACGATGTGTTCAACGCGTTGAAGAAGCGGAGTTGGGGCGCGCCGAACGCCTCCTACTATCTACAGGGTCGCGGCTACACGGAGCTCGACGTCGAGCGCGCGGCGAGCGAGGTCGCCGGCGAGGACCTTCACAGTTGGTTCGATCGGTACGTGGGCGGGAAGGATGACCTCGACTACGACGCGCTCGTTGCGAAGGCCGGACTGCGTGTAATTCGCGAGGACCGTGCGTGGCGTCTCGAGGAAACGCCTTCTGCGACGACGGACCAGCGGAAAGTGCGGGACGGCTGGATCAGCGGCCGTCGAGGTTGATCCACTCACGCAACGGCGCGCTCCTCGTCGGGCGCGCTGACACTTTCGCGGGCGATGGTGATGATCGCCACGCCGGCAAGGATTACGGCCGCGGCGAGCAAGGTGCGCGCCGTGACCGGCTCATTGGCGAGTGACCAGCCGAGCAGCACGGCGACGACCGGGTTGACGTATGCATACGTCGCCGCTTTCGCCGCCGTGGTGTGGGCGAGCAGGTACACATATGCCGTGAATCCCAGGATGGACCCGAACGTGACCAAGTAGATAAATCCGAAGACCGAGCGCGACGAGGCGTGTGCGAGGTCCATGTGGGACGGCTCGCCCGCGATGACCGCCGCGACGAACAAGAAGATGCCGCCGCTGATCATCTGGGTGGCCGCGGCGTGAAGCCCTGTACTCGCGCGCGCGGCGCGTTGCGTGAATAGCGAGCCGGCGGCCCAGGACAAGGACGCCAGGATGAGGACGATCGCGCCGGGCATGCTGATATCGCCGTTGCCGCGAAAGCCGTCTGGTCCGACGAGGAGCGCCAGGCCGGCCAACCCCAACCCAAGACCGGCAAAGACCAGGGCCGGCGGCCGCTTTCCGCCGGGCCGGAGCCAATCGAGCAGGACCATCCAGAGAGGCACCACGGCGACGAGGAGCGCCGCGATGCCGGAGGGCACGCGCTGCTCTGCCCAGACCACGCCGCCGTTGCCACCGAGCAGCAAGAGCGCCCCGCTGATGAACCCGGTGCGCCAGTCGAGGCGGGTTGGGCCGCTCCCGCGACTGCGCCACCGAGCCCAGAGCAGGAGAATGGCGCCGGCTACGGCGAAACGCGCTCCCGCCATCAGTAGAGGCGGCAGTGTCTCGACCGCGAACCGAATGGCGAGGTAAGTGGAGCCCCAGACGATGTAGACGGCCGCAAATGCGGCAATCAGGCGTACACGCATCGACCAAACATAGCGGCCGACCGCGCCACCACGAGGGACGCCAGGTGTTTTCTCGGGTTGGGTTGAATCAGGATCGTTACGGGTGAGTCTTGTCTTGACGGTTCGTCCTGTGTACGATTCATATGTAAACAAACTGAGACAAAAATGACCACGGCACCCTTTGCGACGTCCACGCCGTTCGGAGTGTCCTCCGGCTCAGCCGGTGGAGCGCTTGCGATCGAACAGCATCCCTTCATACCCGGCGGCGATGCGGAGCGCGACGTGGCGTTCGAGCGCGACGCGCTTCCGTGGCTAGACGACGTGTACCGGTTTGCGCTGTCGCTTACGCGGGATGAATCAGACGCGGACGACGTGGTGCAGGAAACCTATTTGCGCGCGTACCGGTCCTGGCACACCTTCATACCCGGAACAGACTGCCGTCGCTGGTTGTTCACCATCTGCCGGAACGTTTTCCTCCGTTCGCGCGAGCGGCAACGCCCGATGGTCGATCTGGAGGATGGCGAACAGGATGCAGTGGCCGCAGGGTCCGTGTATGCTGCCGCGCGCGAAAAGGGCTATGATGATCTCTATGCAACTCTCGACCTCGCTCCCGCCCTGCGTGACGCACTTGATGATCTCGTGGAGCCGTTCCGCTCCGCCGTCATCCTCGTGGACGTGGAGGACATGACGTACGAGGGAGCGGCGCAGGTGATGGGTGTGCCGATTGGCACGGTGCGATCTCGCCTGTTTCGCGGCCGTCGACTGTTGCAGGAGAAGCTGCTCACGGTCGCCGAAGATCTCGGGTTTGTACCCAGCGCGAACGGTACCGGGCAATGAGCGCTCCCGCCCGCACGCAGCTCGAGGGACTCGGTCTCTCCTCCACCTGTGTCGATGTCTTGCGTCATCTCTGGGACTATCTCGATGACGAGATCACTCCCGAGAGTGCGCAGCGATTGGAGGCGCACATTGCGAGCTGCGGGCAGTGTCGGGGGTACGAAGGGTATCAAACCTGTTTTCTGGAGAGCCTTGCGCGGCTCAGGCGCGAATTCGACGCTCCCAACGCACTTCGCGAACGTCTGGCCGAGAAACTTCGCGGAGAAGGGTGTAAGTGTTGGGAGCAGGCGCGAAAGCACGTGTAGCTGGCGTGGCGGTGATCCACTCCCGCCAACCCGGGGAGTGGATCGGAATTGACCTGAGCGACTAGCCGGGCCCCGCGGCAAATATCTGCTGCCGAATCGATTCTCCCGGCGCTCCATTCAGCACCACCACGGTTTCCGCGACGATATCGGGAGCGAGGGTGGCGGCCACCGAGCAATACTTCTCGAACGCCAATTGCACTGCACGTTCCGCGTGCACGCGATCAATACCGGCGCCGTTCACGCGAAAGGTGAGTACGAGGTGCTCGAACCGGCGCGGCATTTCGGACCGACGATCGCCGGCTACCTCGACCGTCAGCGATTCCACCGGTGTGCGGCGCTTGCCGAGGATGTCGATGACGTCGATGCCGGAGCAGGTCGCGAGCGCACTCAGGAGTACATCCGGAGGTGACTGTCCCGACTGAGCCGAGCCGTCGATGCGCGCCTGCGGGCCGCCCACACGACCGGTATCGAAGACATGATCGCCAAGCCATGTGGCATGAATGACGTTGGGTGGTCGCCGGACAGGCGTGTCCGTCGCGACGGGAAGGTCGCTCATTTCTCGATCGGCGCGCGCACCGCGTTGCCCCACTCGGTCCAGCTGCCGTCGTAGTTGCGCACCTTGTCGTAGCCGAGGAGATAGGTGAGCACGAACCAGGTATGCGACGAACGTTCTCCGATGCGGCAGTACGCGACCACGTCGTCGCCCTTCACGAGACCGGCCTCGCCTTCATAGATCGCTCGCAGGTCATCGCTGCTCTTGAATGTGCCGTCGGTGTTCGCGGCGCGGGCCCATGGGACGCTCTTCGCACCCGGAATGTGGCCGCCGCGCATGGCGCCTTCCTGCGGATAGTCTGGCATGTGGAGCTTCTTTCCCGTGAATTCATCGGGGGAACGAACGTCGATCAGTCTCCCGTGTGCGTTCACATGCGCGCGTACTTCAGGCATGAATGCGCGAATGGGAGCGTCATTCCTTTCGGATGCCTCGAACAGGGAGGGCGCGACCGAGGGAACATCGGTGACCATGTCGCGGCCCTCGGTCTCCCATTTGGCGCGTCCGCCGTCGAGGATCCGCACGGATGTGAACCCGAAGAGACGGAAGACCCACAGTGCATACGTGGCCCACCAATTGTTCTTGTCGCCGTAGAACACAACGGTCGTGGACGCGTCGATACCGAGGCGTCGCGCGAGGGCCTGGAACTGCTCGCGCGAGACATAGTCACGCTGCAATTGATCGTTCAGGTCGTTGTGCCAGTCGACTTTGAGAGCGCCGGGGATGTGGCCCATGTCGTAGAGCAGCACGTCTTCGTCGCTCTCCAGGATGCGCACGGCGGGATCCGCGAGATGGTCGGCAAGCCATTGCGTGCTGACGAGGGCCTCCGGATGTGCATACTGCTTTGTGGCGATGTCCTGGTCGGTCATGTATGGCCCGTGCGCGGGGCGGTGAGAGGTTCGTGCAAGCTAATCCGTCAGCCGGTGGGGGAGTTCGTGGGCGACGGCGCTGCATCATCGTCGACCGATGCGCAACGGATCTCTTCTGGAAGTCCGTCAATCCAGTCGAGAATCACGGCTGCTTCGTGCTGCCAACCTGGTTCCGCGAAAAGAAAATGACCGTGTCCGCGCGCGACGTGGAGCGGAACGGAATACTTCCTTGCAACCCGATTCGCGACGCTGAGCGGAATGAAGTGGTCGTGCTCGGCGCCGATGACGAGCATGGGCACGCGAATGGATGGTGCGGGGACCTTGATGACGCCCAGCGCGGCCTCGCGCGCCGCTCGCCCGCTGTCAGCGACAAACCGCGCCCGCAGGGCTGGGCGGCCATCGACGGCCACGCGGTTCAGCACCAGTGCGTCGAGGTGTGCGTCGCTCGGGAGGAACGGGCGCGAGAACAGGAGCGCAGCCAAGTAGCTGACCATGCGCGTGAGGATTGCGGGACTCATCACGCTGATACCGCGCGGTGGCGCCGGTGACACCAGCACGGCGGCGCGCACCAGACCACGACTGGCGAGCATCAGTGCGACCAACCCACCGAGCGAGTGGCCAATCACGATGGGGCGATTCAGTACGCGTGCGGCGTCAGCGGCGTCATCGCAGTAGTCGGCGATGGAGAAGGTGCCCAGTTCATTCGACGGAGCGAGGGGCGGGTGGCCCCGAAAAGACAGGGCTGCCGCGGGGTGACCGCGGAGGGCGACGAGCGGTCGAATATCGTCGAAGACCCACGCGCCGACGAAGAGCCCGTGAAGGAACAGGACTGGCGCACGGGTGGAATTCTGGACGCCGATGATGTCGAGGTGGGAGGGAGGTCGGGATTGTGGAGGCATAGCGGGAACTATCGGTTGAACTGAGGGAGGAGGCAATGGCGACGCTGCCGGTGCAGCCGATTAGACTCACAGGAAACCGCCCTCGACGTGACCGTGAGTTCAGTTCCGCATCAGCCAACTCCCATAATGGACCCGTACGCCCGGCATGTGCTGGTGTGTGTCGGGAGCTATTGCTCGCCGAACCGACAGGGACGCGGGCTCTACGCCGACCTGGCCCGACTGCTTCAGCGCGAAGGGCTGCTGTTCGGTCCGCAACGCGTGAAGCGAGGAGAAACACCGTGCCTGGGTGTATGCGCAGGTGGCCCGATCATCGTGGTGTATCCGGAAGGCGTGTGGTATGCCAATGTCACGCCCGAACTGCTCGAGCGGATTGTCGTGGAGCATCTGCGCGATGGAGTGGTTATCGAGGAGGCGGTGTTTCATCGCTTGAAGCCGGCGGCTCCCTGACCCCATTGGGCTTGCGAGGTGGCGAGTTGAGCCGCAGAATCAGCATGTGACCGAAGAAACCATTCTCTACACGCGACGACTGGCGCACGGCCCCGATGTGCGTGTTCGCCGGACCAGCGTCGTCGGAGCCCTGCCCGTGATCGCGGTGCTGGAGGTGGATCGACGTTCGGGTGCGCGCCGCGATTCCGACGGAGGCTTTCCGCCTCCGCTCATGACCGTGGAGGGCGTAACCGAGGCCGACGTGCTCGCGGCGCTCGAGCCCCATGCACGCGATGACCGCGTGGTGGCAGGTCTGATGCGCGAGAAACGCCTGCGGTAGCTACGGCAAGAGCATCAACGCGGAGGAACTGGCCGGTTCATTTCTTCTTCCAGCGTCCGCAGGATTCTCGGCCACAGATGGGGAGCCGCGCGTACAAAGAATACTTTGCGGGCAAGCGGGTCGGCACGCAGGAAGTCACCAATGCGTTGTGCGCCCTTTCGAGCGTTGCACCCCCCACACGCCGTCACTAAGTTGCCCCCTGAGCTATCGCCACCGCGCATGCGCGCCTGCACGTGGTCAACGGTGAGCGCATCCGGCTCGAATCGCTCGCCACAGTACACGCATTGGAAATCATCGCGCGCGAAGATCAGGTGCCGTCTCAATGAATAACCATCTCCCGTCCCGTCGAAATCTTCTGGAGGCCGCGCAGCGCTATCTGCTCGACCCCTCCGAGGAGCAGCTCGAGAATGCCGGCGGCGAGCCTCCGCGTCTTACCACACAAGCCATCCAGAAGGTCAGCATGTCCCGTTCACGCGACAAGATCCTCGGCAACATCGACGAGATGTACAAGGAGGCCTTCGAACGAGCGAAGGCAACCGGCGACGACTCGCAGATGGCCTCACTCGATTTTGCATATCGGCGCGAACAGCTCTACTTCGAGATTCTCCTTGACGTTCGCGACGCGCTCGAGCGTCGCTAGCCGCACGTACGCTTCAGGTACAACGTCGTCTGCCCTTCCGTGCAACGGCAAGACGACGGGTACCACGGAGAACGCAGAGGAGCGGCGAGCAGCCTGGAACCGCCCAGCGTTCCGCTCTGTCCTCGCTGTGGTTCGGTTGTCACTAGGCGTCCGTTGACATTGCCACCTTTTGCGGCCAGCGCAGCGAGGCCGCGATGGAACCGGCAAGCACCACGACCACCACGCCGAGCGAGGCGAGGATGGGAATGTGCAACCATGGCTCCGTGAGCATCTTGGCGCCCACGAAGGTGAGGATGATCGCCAGCCCGTACTTGAGCAAGTAGAACTTCGTCACGACCGTGGCCAGCAGGAAAAACAGCGACCGGAGGCCCAACACCGCAAAAATATTCGAGGTGAACACCAGAAACGGATCTCTGGTAATGCCGAAGATTGCGGGGATGGAGTCGATGGCGAAGATGAGGTCCGTGGCCTCAACGAGGACGAGCACGAGCAGGAGAGGAGTCGCGAAGCGGCGGCCGGATTCGAGCACCATGAAGTGCTTGCCGCGAAAGCCGGCTGTGAGTGGCAGGAACCGGCGCACGAATCGCACGACGGGGTTGTGGTCACCGTCAAATTCCTCGTCCTGCTTGATGGCCATGCGAACCCCGGTGATCACCAGCAGTGCGCCGAAGATGTAGATGATCCACTCGAAGCGCGCGAGGAGCGCCGCACCGAGCCCGATGAACAGGCCACGCATGACCAGCGCGCCGAGAATACCCCAGAACAGCACGCGGTGCTGGAACTGCGCCGGCACAGCGAAGTACTGAAAGATCAGCACGATCACAAAGATGTTGTCGACGCTGAGCGATTCCTCGATGACATAACCGGTGAGAAAAGTCAGCGCGGCCGGCGGACCGGCATGGATGGCAAGCCCTCCGGCAAACAGGAGCGCAAGGCAGACCCATACGGCAGTCCATGTCAGGGCTTCCCGCGCCCTCACAACGTGCGGTGTGCGATTGAACACGCCGAGGTCGATTGACAGCATCGCGAGCACGAACGCGACGAATCCGACCCAGAACCAGATGTTGGTGGCGATCATGGAGAAGCCTCGCCTGTGGGGTGGCCCACGGTCAAGCGCCCTTTCGTTCGCGGCGTGCCAGTGCCAGACTCACCGCGTGACGCTTCGCGCCATTCCACCCCTCGCCGCGCCTTCACGGCCCTCGTGACAACCGATCATTCCGAAGTCCGGGGACATGGAGCCGGCCGGCCGGTTCCGACGGCCGCGCTGGCCATCGTCAACGCGCGCGTTTGGACGGGCGATATGCGTCGCCCGTGGGCGGACGCCGTACTCATCCGCGGTGAACGCATAGAGCTTGTCGGGTCCAGCGCCGAGGTGAAGAAGCGCGCCGGCTCGTCCGCGAAAACAGTGGATGCCCACGGCATGATGGTGCTGCCCGGATTCACCGACGCGCATGTGCATTTCCTCGACGGTGGTTTCGCACTCTCGTCCGTGCAGCTCCGCGACGCCCCAACCAAGGAGGAGTTCATCCAGCGTATCGGGGCATTCGCGACCACAGTGCCGGCGGGCACCTGGATCACGAACGGCGACTGGGACCACACCAACTGGGGTGGCGAGCTGCCCGATCGAAGCTGGATCGATTCGGTGACGCCGAGCAATCCCGTATGGATCAACCGGCTGGACGGGCACATGAATCTCGGTAACTCTCGGGCGCTCGATGCCGCGAAGATCACCCGAGAAACGACCGATGTGGCCGGCGGCACGATCGTGCGTGACGCGTCCGGTGAGCCGACCGGTATTCTCAAGGATAACGCGCAGAATCTCATGGCTCGCGCGGTTCCGGAAGCGAGTATGGAGCTGAAGCTGCGCGCGCTCGAAGCGGCGATGACGTACGTGGCCGAGCGAGGTGTGACGAGCGTGCATCACATGGGTACGTGGGGCGATGTCGCGGTGTTCGAGCGAGCGCACCGCGAAGACTCGTTGCGCACGCGCATTTCAGCCGCGGTGCCGTTGTCCACCTGGGAGCAGTTGCGCGATACGATCGCGGCGAGAGGTCGTGGCGACGAGTGGTTGTGCATCGGCGCCCTCAAGGGCTTCGTGGACGGGTCGCTCGGGTCGCACACGGCGGCGATGTTCGAGCCCTTTACCGACGCACCTGCCGAGACAGGCCTGTTTGTGAACAGCGAACAGGACCTTCACGAATGGATAAGTGGTGCCGACAAGGCACGGCTGCAAGTGATCATGCATGCCATTGGCGATCGCGCGATTCACACGCAACTTGGCATATTTGCCCGGGTGGAGGCGGAAAATGGTGTGCGCGACCGTCGCTTTCGCATCGAGCACGCGCAGCACATCGCGCCTGCCGATTTTGCGCGCTTCGCGCCCCTGGGCGTGATCGCGAGCGTGCAGCCATACCACGCCATTGACGATGGACGCTGGGCAGAGCATGTGATCGGCCCGGAACGCGCGAGGGGCACGTACGCTTTCCGGTCGTTGCTCGATCATGAAGCGCGTCTCGCGTTCGGAAGTGATTGGTTCGTGGCACCCCCCACACCGCTGATGGGGATCTACGCGGCGGTAACGCGCAGGACATTGGATGAGAAGCATCCTGACGGCTGGTATCCCGAACAGAAAATCACCGTCGAGCAGGCATTGCGCGCGTACACGGTGGGGGGAGCATTCGCAGGTTTTCAGGAGGGCGAGGTGGGCATGCTCCGGGCGGGCATGCTCGCGGACCTCGTGATGATCGATCGCGACCTGATGCGTATCGCGCCCGAGGCCATCCGCGACACGCGCGTCATGCTGACAGTGGTTGGAGGTCGTGTGGTGTTTGATCGCACCGGCGCGATACGCTGATCGCGCATTGGAGGCGCGAAAGATGCCACTCGCGGTTTGCGGTTCACGATCTCTTCACTACACGGAGCAATGATGCGTCTTCTCGTCGGTGTGATTGTCGCAACGTCAGGTGCCCTGCTGACCGGGGCGTCGTGTTCCAATGCGGCCCACGTGCTTCCGGCGCAGTCCACGTCTGCCTCCGATACGGTTGGCGCGCGCACCGCCGTCATCCAGCTTGAGAAAGAGGCGAGAGTGCTTGCGAGGGCCGATGGTTGCAACGACGCTGTCCAATGTCGAACGGCCCCCGTGGGCGCGCGTTCGTGCGGCGGGCCCCGGACCTACATCGCCTATTGTGCGGCCACCACCGACTCCGCAGCGTTGTTCAGGAAGCTCAATGCCCTGAAGGTCGCGGAGATGCAGTACAACAAGGGCGCGGGCCTGATGAGTACGTGCGAATTCCGCATGCCGCCAGAGGTGGCGGTGCAAGGCGGAAGTTGCAAGGCGACGTCTCCGTAACACCATTCGTCGATCTCCAATGACAGACGGGCCGGCGATCATACGCCGGCCCGTCGTGTCTTCGTTCAAGCGGAACGCGTTATTGGTTTGGCCGGCGGCTCCGCTTCGGATGCAGGCGCTTGACCTGCTCGATGAGGTCCGCGTCGGTATGGTGGATGAGTGTGGTGGACTGCATGGCGGGTGCTCGTGATGCGGAGATTCCCGGAACGTTGGGTGTTCTCGAGCCCAGGACACTGCCGTATGTGTTGATGGCCGTGACCTGCGTTCCGTTCAACTGGAACACGTCCCACGTGGACCCATTCCCCGCCGGTGCGAAGAAGGACTGCGTCAACGCGTTGTTGATATACACGTCCACGCGCGCACCAGATTGCGAGATGGGCGACTCGCCGGAGTAGTTATTCACCGAGTAGTAATACGGTCCCGCGGTGGACAGTTGCGTGATGGTCATGGTCTCTGGCCCGAACCCGCTCGTGACGTCCTGGTCGAGGCATGCGAAGGGCGAGACCGAGCAGTTGGACCGGTTGCCGTACCACACGAGGAAACGCCCGGTGCTGTTGGGAATGGGCCCGCTCAGGTACG
>JBDUCM010000298.1:0-3989 GCA_040003455.1 bacterium | reverse complement strand
GCAGAAGCGAGCGGCTTTTCGTCCGCGGCTATCCTGCGCCATCACTTTCACGCGAGCGTCAAGTTGAGTCCGAGCGACTACCGCGCCCAGTTCCATCAGATGCTCAGAGAATGAGCGTTCGCGCCCACTCTGCTACCACTTGCCACCACCTGCCCGATTGCATGCCCATGCAAGTGTTGCGCGCTCAGGTTGATGCGGTTGAAATTTCTGTCCCACATTCGACGATTCTGGAGAGAGAGATCATGACGCTCGCCGTCCGTTTGACCGGCGCTCATCCCTGGCGGCGCGCGCACACCATGCTGGGTGTCACGGCGGCGCTTTTCGCCGCGCCCGCCCTGCCTGCGCAGGCCCCGCACGCGCCCGTGGTGTTTCATGTGAGCCTGGGCCAAGCCTCGGCGACGGCTGTCTCCGGGCGGCTGCTGGTTTTCGCCAAGCTGCTCGGTCCCGACGACAAGAGGCCGGTTACGCGGGTCGACATGGACCAGATCGATACCCGCGCGGCTGCCCTCGCCGCTCAGGAGGTGGCGCGCATCGCGCCCGGCGCCACGGTCGATCTCGACGCTGATGTCTCGGCCTTCCCCGCCGCTTTCTCGCAGCTCAAACCCGGCCACTACGCCGTGCAGGCGGTGCTCGATCGCGACCACAGCTACAACTATACTGGCCGCGGCCCGGGCGATCTCGTGAGCGGAGTGGTGGAGATGGACCTGCCCGGCGACGCATCACCGGTCCTGACGCTTGCGACCGTCGTTGCTGAAACCGATCCGCTCCAGCCTCTGCCCAATGTGGCGGCGGCAATGAAGCCAGTCTATGCGGTGGCCAAGCCCGACATCCACCTGTTCGAGTTCGCCAGCCCGGCGCTCGGCCGCTTCTGGGGTCGGCCGGTGACGCTGCGTGGTTGGGTGGTGACCCCGCCGGACTATGCGGCTCATCCCGGCCAGCGCTATCCGACGGTCTACTACACGCAGGGCTTTGGCGGGTCGTTGCGCTCCCTGCACGACGTCGCTGTCGGCCGGTGGGATGACATGAAGACGGGCAAGGCGCCGCCGATGATCTGGGTGGGGGTGGACCAGTCGAGCCCCACCGGCACGAGCGAGTGGGCCAACAGCGTCAACAACGGGCCGTGGGGCGAGGCGCTAACAGCGGAGCTGGTTCCAAATTTGGAACGAGAATACCGCATGGACGCCAAGCCCTCGGGCCGCATGCTGACCGGACACTCGTCCGGCGGCTGGGCGGTGCTGTGGCTCCAGGTGAACTATCCCAGGATGTTCGGCGGGGCCTGGCCCACGTCGCCCGACCCCAGCGATTTCCACAGCTTCCTGGGCATCGACCTCTACGCGCCCGGCGCCAACGTCTATCGCAAGCCGGACGGCTCTCCGTGGCCGCTCGCGCGCGACAAGGGCCAAATGCTGGTCTCCGTGGAGGATTACACGCGCCGAGAGGTGGTGGTTGGGGAGTATGGCGGCCAGTTGGCGTCGTTCGAGTGGGTGTTCTCCCCGCGCGGTGCCGGTGGGCTTCCGGTGCCGATGTTCGACCGCGCGACAGGCGCGGTGGACCCGGCCATGATTGCCTATTGGAAGGAGCACTATGACGTGGCCGAGCGGCTTCGGCGGCATTGGCCGGAGCTGAAGCGGGATCTTGATGGCAAGATCCACCTGACGGTGGGCGGGAGCGACTCCTTCTATCTCGACGAGGCGGCGCGCCTGCTCGAGGCGACGATGAAGGGGCTTGGGGCGAAGTCAGACTTTCGTTATGTGGAAGGGCGTGGGCATTTCGATCTTTACGCCGTGGGCGACGACCGGTGGGGGCTGTACAAGAGCATTGCGTGGGAGATGTACGCGAAGGCGCGGCCGGGAGTTAAGGTGCCGGGAGCGACTACAGCCCGTTGAGCGTGATGAGCATGAGCCTGAGAGGGAGCCATCAGCGGGAGCATGAGCGTGAGCGTGAGCTTCCAGCACTGAGCATGTCAGAGCTGGAGCTTGAGCCTGGAGCTGGAGCGGGAGCGCTGGTCTGCTCGACTGGCCTTGTTCGCTTCAGGGTTGCGCGCTTGACCTGACACCGCTTAACCACCACAGCGCTGCGCCGCCGACTCCTGCTCCGATGCCGGCTGCGACGTAGGGCCAGGCGCCCCGGGCCGGCGGCTTGCAGTCGGAACATGTGGCATCATTATAGATGGCGCCGAAGTACACGTTGATGCCAGCAACGGCGCCGACCAACGCGCCGACGGCCGTCCAAGCCGAGCGTCGAGCCGTGCTCCGTTCAATCGCTGCTGGTGTCGTCAGCGATGTGGCGACGCCAGCGGAATGATGCACTGGTACAACGCCGGTTGCGGCTATCCGTTGAGCGCTGGCGGAAGAGGCGCACACCAGGATTGCGACGGCTGCCAGCATTGATCTCATCGTGTGACTCCTCGCGGGTTCTCTTCTTCATCACGTCGATCACGCAGACGCATGGATGCGCACCCCGGAGTAAGCGCCGCCTACGGGGCCACTGCGCGAACGCCAGGACGCTCCTGAAGCATAAGCAACCTACGGCGAATTGTCGGGTGGGAGGCAAGTGCTCCCGCCTCGAGCGTATCCTCCGACAGCCAATTCTCCTGCGCCAATCGACGGAGCGCATTCGCCATCGGTTCCGGTGAACCCATTGCGTGTGTCGCGAAGGCGTCCGCCTCGAACTCAAATCGCCGTAATAATCGTCGTGTCGTGGCGAGGCTCGCGAACGCCGTGAGCGCGCCGGTGAACGCGAACAGTGTTCGTCGCAGTGCTCCGTCCGTATCAGCGGTGGCGAAGGAGACGATCAACGCAAGCGCTGCCCCAACGGTGACCGACGTGATCAGCGCCCGAACGCCAACGCGCCCAACATGGCGGTATTTCAGGTGGCCGATTTCATGGGCGACTACGGCAAGTACCTCTGCGGGTGGCAGCTCGCACAGAAGGCGTTCGGTGACGAAGATGTATCGTCGACGATCCAGGAATCCGCTGGCATATGCGTTCATTCCGCCACCACGAGCACGCGGAATCAGGAGTACGTCGCGTACCGGTACTTCTTCGCGCTCGGCGAGGGCGAGAATATCGCGGTAGAGATCGACGTCGCCAAGCGGAGTAGCTCGCAAGATCCAGCGGAAGATATCCGGATAGGCTGAGAGATACGCCGCAATGAAAAGCGATACGCTCAGGAGTGTGACCGCCACGCCCGCCTTCGTCAGCAGCGCCCCCGCAGCCCCCAGCGTAACGGACATGAATACAGCGTGTGCGAACCACGCTCGGATCTCCACTCTCGCACTCACACTGCCGCCGGGATGACCGATGGATCGCTCCCACTGTCGCGTCAACCGGACGATGGCCAGCATTGGGAGAAGGCCCAGGAGAATCATTCCCCCTTGCATTACGGGTGCGCGCCGAGCGGCCGTGGCACTCCCGGCAGTGAGCGCTGCTACGACTGCGATGTTGACGAGATATAGGCACCATGGGATGCCGAACAGGCGTCCATACCGCCGCATGGTTTCTCGCGGCTCGGTTCGCGTGCGGCGGGCCGCACGCTGCGCATAGAGGCTGACGAGCGCCGCAGCCAGCACGGGCGATACGACGAAATACGCCGCCAGCACGAATGGCTTTACGATGTCGCCAGAAATCGTCATCGACTCGTCACGAGATAGAATAGACCTTCGAGCAGAAGGAACGGGAGTGCGACAGCAAGGCCGGCCTCCTCCCGGGGCACGCGCTCATCGCGATGGATAGCATACGCTGCGACCCCCAATCCGGCGATACTGAACCCCGCGTAGATCCATCGCCCAACGCTGGTGAGCTCTGCCACAAACAAGATACACGATACCATTTTGCCCAGCGTGGCAATCATCATGCTGACGCCGAACACGCGGCTCAACCTCGGAACCTCAACATCCTGGTTCATTAGAGTCAAAGCAAAATACGTCGCGCCTGTGAAGTAGGCCCACAGCGCGACCGGGACTGCCACCGCCATTGCGGCGCCAAAAA
>JBDUCM010000036.1:0-40719 GCA_040003455.1 bacterium | reverse complement strand
CCGACATGAGCGGCGTGTGCAACAGCGGCGGCACCTTCGTGATCACCATGAAGCCCACGAAGCCGGCGAGAACGAAGATGTACAACTCGAGGATCATCATCGCGAAGACATCACTTGGTTGAAGGCGTCACGACCTGCCCGTCGCGCACGACGGTCATGGGTCCGGTAATCTCGTCACCCGCGTCGACCACGAGCACGCCATCCTTCGAAAGGTGCGTGACGAGGGCGAGCACGTTCTTTCCATACATCTGGCTCGCATGGAACGGCACGGTGGCCGGCACATTCACGGGGCCAATGATGCTGACACCATTTGCATTCACCGTCTCACCCGCGCGCGTCAGCTCGCAGTTGCCCCCCGATTCCGCGGCGAGATCCACGATGACCGATCCACTCCGCATCCCGGCCACCATGTCGGCCGTGATCAGCCTTGGCGCATCCCGCCCGGGAATGGCGGCGGTCGTGATGACGAGGTCGATGTCCTTGAGATGCTTCGCGAGTGCTTCGCGCGTCCGCTGCGCGTCATCGTCACTCTGCGCCTTGGCATATCCGCCGGCTGTCTCCGCGGCGGCAGTCACCAGCTCCGCAGCAAGGAAAGTGGCGCCGAGCGACAGCACCTGTTCCTTGGCGGCTGGCCGCACGTCGAAGGCGGAGACCACGCCACCCAGGCGCCGCGCGGTCGCAATGGCCTGCAGGCCAGCCACACCCGCGCCGATGACGAACACTTTCGCCGGCGAGATGGTGCCGGCCGCGGTAGTGAGCATCGGCAGAAACTTCGGAAGCGCCGCCGCGCCGATGAGGACCGCCTTGTAGCCTGAGACCGTACTTTGCGACGACAGGACGTCCATGGACTGCGCGCGCGTGATGCGCGGCACGAGCTCCATGGCCAGCGCCGTCACCTTCCGCGCGGCCAACTGGTCGAGCACCGGTCGGTTGCGCGCCGGCGAGAACAACGCCAGCACGGCGATCCCCTCCGGCAGGAGCGCAATCTCCGCGGACGACGGCGGTTGGATGCGGCAGACCAGCGCCACGCCCTCGTACAAGGACGGGGCTTCGACAATGGAAGCCCCGGCGTCAGTGAACGTGGAATCGGGAAAGCCGGCGCGTTTCCCGGCGCCGGCTTGAATACGGACTTCATGCCCGGCTTTCACCAAGCGGGCAACGCTGTCCGGAGTGAGCGCTACCCGGTCTTCGCCGGTGACGGATTCGAGAGGGACCGCGAGTCTCATGGGGGGAATTTCGACCGCGGAGTGAGGGTTCGCTAGAGGACAATCCCGGACATCGAGGCATTCATTGCGCGCGAAGCTTCTTCGCCACGCGCTCGATCTGCCCCGCGTGCCGGTTGGCATGTACCACGTGTACGCGAAAGACGTCGCCGAGGTTGAGCTTTGGCATGAACGCATACAAGGCGGGCGATCCAATCCGCACCGCGGTCCAGTCCAGTGACGCCGCATCGTCCATGTATTTCAGGAGGGTCAATTCCTGGGCAAGAAAACACTCGAGCACCCCGTTGCGCGGCGTGGGGCCTGGCCTGAACACCCGTGGCGCCTTGAGCGGCTTGGGCTTGATCAGGCTTTCCGCAATGAGGCCCCCGATCAACGACGATTTCCACTCGCGCGCGGGCGCGCCCGCATCGGCGCGCGCACCGGCGATGGCGGCGCGGATATGGTCGCGGTATGCGTCCTCGGTCCGGCACAGATGTTCGAGCACATCGGCCACACTCCACGCATTGGGCTCTGGATGCTCAACAAGCCGCGCGAGGTCGAGCGGACGAACCAGATCCGCCACCCGCTGGCGTGTCGCGTGTGTCTGAGAACGCAGGCTCTCGTGAAGCGTTCGCTGCTGTTGTCGCATGGTTGACCGAAATGGGTGGATGCGTCGCGTCCGTGCCGGGCTGGACGGACTTCTGCAGACACTGCCATGCGAAGTGTATGCCCCCGCCACGGCCACGGGCCGCAACGCCCCTTGATCAGCTTTCCCGAGGAATCTGCCGAGACTGGAACAAGCGTGATCGTCTCGTCCCCATTCGCGTCGCCCACGGCATGCCCCCCACGTCCCGCGCCACTCTCATCGTGCTCGGCCTCCTCGCTACGACTGCTGTCGCCGCTACGGCGCAGCAGGCGGAGCTGCCACGCACCTACGTTGGCAAGCCGACAACCGCCGCCATCAGCCCCGCTGATCTCATGACGCGGTTGTACGCGTTTGCCGACGATTCGATGATGGGCCGCGAAGTGGGAACGGTCTATCACCTGAAGGCAACCGCCTACATCGAGCGCGAAGTGCGCCGCCTGGGCCTTGCTCCCGCCGGCGATGACGGCGGATACTTCCAGAACCTCCCCGTATTCCGGTATTTCGCGGACAGCGCGTCGCGGCTGGTGGTGGAGGAGCGCCCGGTGAAGCCCGGCGATGACTTCCTGCCATATGCGAACGCCGAACGCACAATCGTGCTGCACGGTACCGCAGTGGTGTATGGCGGTTCGCTCACGGACTCCGCGACGTGGATTTCTGCGGACCAGGCCGCAGGACACGTGGTGATGTTCACGGTTCCTGCGACATCAACGCCGGCGCGCAACTTCCAGTTCAGTGCGCATTCGCGATTCGGCAGAACGTCGCTGGTACTGGTAAGCGGCCTGGAACGAATTGCGCCAGCCGTGCGGCCGTACCTGGCGGAGCGCACGGTATTCGTCAACGGAGATGATCCGTTTGCAGGGCCGGCCACCGCATTCATCAGTACCCCCGTGGCCAAGGCGCTCTTTGAGGGGCTGACCGACCTGGCACCAGGCGCTGTTGGCAAGGCGATCAACGGCCGCATCATCATGCATCGCTCGCAGGCCCCTGCCCGCAACGTGGTGGCTATCCTGCCCGGATCCGACGCGGCGCTGAAAGGGCAGTACGTCGCGGTGGGCGCGCACAGCGATCACATCGGCTTTGAGCACAGTGCGGTGGACCACGATTCGGTTCGCGTCTTCAACATGCTTGCCCGTCCGCACGGGGGAGACAGTCCCCTGACCAACCGGCTCCGTCCGGAGCAGCTATCGCGCTTTCACGCCATGATGGACAGCCTGCGCGCGCTGCACCCAGCGCGTGCGGACTCCATCTACAACGGTGCGGACGACGACGGCACCGGCACGGTGAGCGCGCTCGAAATTGCCGAAGCGCTGGTGCACGAACGGACGCGGCCCAAGCGGTCCATCCTCTTCGTGTGGCATGCCGGCGAAGAGAAGGGGCTGTGGGGATCGGAGTTCTTCACCGAGCATCCCACCGTGCCACGCGACTCCATCGTGGCGCAATTGAACATGGACATGATCGGCCGCGGCGGTACCGCCGACGTGACTGGCGCGACGACGACAGGCGAGCCCACACACGGAGGACCGGGCTACCTCCAACTGATCGGATCGCGCCGCCTCTCCACCGAACTCGGTGACCTGATCGAAGGCGTCAACGCGAGGCATGATCCTCCTCTCGTCTTCGATTACGCCATGGACGCGAACGGACACCCGCAGAACATCTATTGTCGCAGTGACCACTACGAGTATGCGCGCCATGGTATTCCGATCGTGTTCATGACCACTGGCGGCCACTCGGACTACCATCAGGTCACGGACGAGCCGCAATACATCGACTACGCGCATATGGCACAGGTCGCCAACTTTGCGCGCGACGTTGCTGTCGAGATAGCGAACCTCGATCACCGCATCCCGGTGAACAAGGTAAAACCAGACCCCAACGGGCGGTGTGTGCAATGAGCCAGCGCGTCATTTCGTGCAGCGACAATGGCACGGCAGTCGTAGTGCTGATCGAAAGTCTGAAGCGTCGCCCGCTTACAGTGCACTCCACGGCCACCCATATTTGCACCATGCGCCCGCACTTGGCCCTCCTCTGCCTCCTTGCCGCCTGCGCCGGCGGAACAACGCCTGCCGTCGCTCCCGTTCCGGCGCCGCTCGTCGCCGCGCCAGCGGTGGTTGCGTCGGCACCGGCAAGTTTCGTCCGGTCCAATGCGGAACCGCAGGTGACGCGCAACATCGACGTGCGCGACGGCCTCTCGCACACGCAGGCGATGCGCATCGTCAACGACGCGCTGGGCCAGCGGTATACGGTCGACGTCGTTGACGCGAAGGCCGGGTTCGTCATGACGGCATGGCAGGCGAGTCTCACGCGCAACGGCGTGCCGGACCTGCACTACCGCACGCGCCTCACAGCGCGCTTCATGGGCGACGATTGGCGCAAGCTTCAGGTGCGTGGTGAGGCCAACTGGGCGCGCGGTGACGAGTGGGATGTCGGGTTCGATGCGGTGCAGCTGGACAGCGCGAGCAGCGAACTTCGCGCAAAGCTCGGTCGCAATCCGTAGCGCGACGGGCCGTCAGCGCAGCGAAGAGACCTTCGAGCGACTGCCTTGCCCGCCAACGGTCATCTCGAATTTCCTTGGCGGAAGGCTGATGTTCTTGTTCACGAACTTCACCGTGAGCGTGAAGCGAACCTCGGCGGAATTTTCGCCCAACGTCATGGCGTCGTAGCGCAGCGTCGTCCTGATCGCCTCGCCCTGCGCATAGATGCCGTCCCAGAAGTCCTGGAGCTCCTTGCTCATCGGATAGCTGGCGCGAACCTTCGCGATATCACCACTCTCAACGGCTTTCGCGTACGCGATCACGGTGCCACGTGCACTGTTCGAGTCTGCCGTCGCGGTGCGAGCGAGCGAGTCTCTTGCGTGTTGGCGCGCGGCCTGCCCTGAATCGAGCGCGGCGGCCATCACGGTGGGAGCCACGGCGCTGGGAGTGGCGCTGGCCGCGGAGTCGGCCGAGTGTTTCGCCACTGCTTGTGCGATACTGTCGCGTCGCACGCTATCGCGCGCGACGCTGTCGGCCAGGGCGCGTGCCGCGAGGTTCGCCACGCGGGCATTGTTCTGTTGGAGCATGAATGCGCCTGCGGCCAATCCGACGAGTACCACACCACCGATCACGTACGGCACACGACGGGTGATGCCCGGCGACGGAATGTGCGTGACTTCGGTCGTGGCTTGCGTGGCTTGCAGGAAGGCCACCGTCGGCGCGCTGCGCGGTGTGGGCCGAAATCCCTTCGGCATCACGGAGCCCAGTCCCGGACGACGGATGTGCGTGTTGGTGACTGCGTCGTGCAGCTCCGCCGCTGAACCCATGCGGTCGTGCGGCGAGCGGGCGAGGAGGCGCTGGACGATGGTGCTCACGGACGCCGGGATGCTCGGATCCAGGGTGTGAATGGACGGTGCATCTTCAGACAGGCGCCGCTTGATCATCTGCTCGCGCGTGGTCGCCTCGAATGGCGGCGTGGCCGTGAGCATCATGTGCATCATGCATCCAACCGCGTACAGGTCGCTGCGCGCGTCGATCGGGTCGCCCAGGAGCTGCTCGGGGCTCATGAATTCGGGGGTGCCGATGACGAGGCCCGTGCGGGTGAGCGCTTCGCCGGCGCTTTCCTGCATGGCCTTGGCAATACCGAAGTCCACCACCTTCACCACTTCGCGGCCGGTGCGCGAGCGCGAGAGCAGGATGTTGTCGGGTTTGAGGTCGCGATGGACGATCCCGAGTTCGTGGGCAGCGGTGAGCGCATCGGCAATCTGCGTGGCGATGTCGAGCGTCCGTTCCACGGTGAAGGGCGCGTCACGCTGCAGCAGCTGCGACAGCGGCTCGCCGTCCACGTACTCCATAACCAGATAGACGACGCCATCACTCTCGCCGTAGTCGAACACGGCAGCGACGTTCGGGTGGATGATGCGCGCCGCATTCGAGGCTTCGCGCGCGAAGCGTGCCGCCGATTCGTGATCGTTGACCAGGGCGGGGCTCATCACCTTGATGGCACACTGCCGATTCATTTTCACGTGCTCGCCGAGATACACTCGACCCATCCCGCCTTCGCCGATCTTTTTCAGGATGTGATAGCGGTCGGCGAGCACGCGGCCCACGAGCGTATCCGTGCCCTTCGGGCGCAGCGCGGTTCCATCGTTGGGACAGAACCGAAGTGCCGTTTCGTACTCCGTACTGCACTGCGGGCAGATTTTGAGGACCGGGACCGATTCTTCCTCGCTCGAGACCGACTGGCGAGCAAGCAATCCGGAGCCGAGTCCGCTCTCGGCCAACGCGCGCGCGGCGGCTTCACGCTTGGCCGCTTCCTCTGGGGAGGCGGATTGCGTGGGCGGAGTGCCGGGAGGGGTGTCGGGTGGGTCAACGGACATCGCCCCTAGAGTACGCAGGCGACCACGTGCCGCGTAAGGTATGCGGCCCAAACAACGCGCCCCGAGCCGCGATTTTCGCGGATCGGGGCGCATTGGGACGGTCAGGCAGTGCTGTACGGCCTGGAGCCAATACTGTTCACGGACAGCCTTTCATCAGGCCGGGACGACGGGCAGAACAAACCGCCGTTACCACTGGGCCACTGAGGAACACCGAGGAACACTGAGGAACACCGAGGAACACCGAGGAACACCGAGGAACACCGAGGAACACCGAGGAAGAGCAAGCAACAGGCTTCGACCACCCTCCCTGCCATCTGTGTCCTCCGTGGTTCAAGCAATGCGCCTCAATTCGCCTTGATTGAACAGCATCGGGCCTAGAGAGGCTTGCGGTCGCGGCGGAGGTCGCGGCGATCGGAGCGAAGGTCGCGCACATCTGCCCTCGTGCCCGCGCTGTCGCGCCGAAGGTCGCGGGCATCGGTGCGGACTTCGCGCTTGTCGCCAGCCAGGTCGCGCGTGTCATGGCGCATGTCCTTCCGGACCGAATGTGCCGCTGCCGTGTCGCCGGAGGCGCGAGCGGCCTTGAGCGCCGTGGCATCCTTGTTCAGGTCGCGACGATCTCCGCGTACTTCGCGATGATCGGTTCGCACTTCGCGGCGATCGGCCCCGTTGGCCTTCACGTCGCCCTGAATCTCGCGCTTGTCTCCGCGAATCTCGCGACGGTCCTGACGGAGTTCGCGCGCCTTGGCGGTGTCTGTAGCGGTCTGGGCCGATAGTGCGCCTGCCGTCCCGAGGACGAGGGCTGTTCCTGCAACCAGCGATTTGACGTTGAACATGGTGATGGTCTCCAGTGCGAGGTCTGATCGAGTCAAGCCAGATTGACGCGGGGCCCTCGCGTCGTCCCACAGGAGACGACAGTGACTGGAGTGTGTTAAGTGCTTTGAGAGAAGGCAGTTACATGTGATGCTCGTCACATGCTGCGCGTGCCATGGTCAGATCGCGCCGCTCCTCTTCACGATCATGTCCCGCGAAAGCGTCAGGCGCAGTTGGCTCCCCAGCGGCAGGCAAGCGTCCGTATTCTGCGAGCGCTTGGCAGCCACAGTGCCCGCCGCGGCGCCGGCTGCCGCTCCGATGACGGTGGACTTGGTGCTCCCGCCAAAGATCCGCCCCAGCACCGCACCAGCAATCGCCCCGCCAGCCACCTTCTTTGCGTCGTTGCCCGACGACGTCTGCACTTTCTCGAGCGCGCCAAGGGTGGCAATGTCGCCCGTCGCGGGAATGGCGTCGCCGTTCACGTCGATGGCGCGGACCCGGAATTCAATCCGGCTGGCTTCGATCGGGTCGGCCTTGTCCACCGATGCCACCTCGAGCACCACTGTCGATCCCGAGGCGATCGCAGCGCCGTTCGATCCTGTGGCGCCGCTGGTGACCGTGGCGCTGAGCTTGTCGCCGGGCAGCAACGTATTCGCGCAGATGCGCGCGTTGGTGGTCATTCCCACACGCGTGCCCGTCCCGATGATGCCCGGCGCGGGCTCGGTGGCGGCCGCTGGCGCGGGCGCAGTGGTGGGAGCAGTGGCGGGAGCAGTTGCAACGGCCTGTGGCGGCGTCCGCTCCGGTGTTTTGGACACCGGCGCGGGCGGTGCTTCACGACGCGGGCTTGGTCGGGGGGTGGGCGCCGTGGCACGCGGCGGCGCCGGCTTGCGGGTGGCCGCAGCGGGAGCCTTGCTCGCGGGCGCCACTCCGCCAATGGGCGCGTCGTTGAAGACCGTGGGGGCGACGCCTGGCCGCTGCGCAAGCGCAAGATCCTGCGCCAACGACGAATCCGCCGGCGAAGGGGCCTTGTCTCGGCAGCCAACACCCATCGCAAGGAGGCTGGCAAGCGCGATCAGCTGCCGAGAAGGGAAGTCGATGTGGCGCATGCAGTTCTCCGGAGGATTCAGGGGGCGACCACGAACAGACGCGCAGTCACCAGCTCAGTTAATACACGGCGTGCCGGGCGAGGTTCTACCGGTGCGCAAGAGCAGACGGGAACAGGTCGGTCTGCGGCAATGCCGGCTCGATGCGTTGCCGGACACGGGCCGCGACCTCTTCGATGGCGAGCGGGTCGGCGACCAGATCGTAGTCGCGGACGTCGAGGCTGAGTACGGGACAGGCGCGGAAACTCGCGATCCAGCGGTCGTATCGCGCATGCAGCGTCGCCCAGTACTGCTCTGGCGTGTCCTTTTCCTTGGGTCGCCCCCGAGAGCGGATCCGGGCAACGATGGTGTCCAGCGGCGCGTGGAGGTAGACGAGCAGCTTCGGCGGCCGGGCGGACGGCGAATGCAGAAGCTCCACATACAAGCGCCGGTAGAGTTGCCACTCGAGCGCGGTCATGAGCCCTTCGTCGAAATGACCGGCGGCGAAGATTTCCGCATCCTCGTACCAGGTGCGGTCGAGGATCCAGCTCCCGCCCGCGCCCCGCATGCGGCGCATGCTCTCAAAGCGTGTGGCGAGAAAGTGCAGCTGGAGCTGCAACGCGTTCTGTCGCATCGCCTCTTCGCCCCCGGCGTAGAAGCGGTCGAGCCACGGGTTCTGGTCGTCCACGCTTTCCAGGGCGTGCTGGAGCCCGAACCGCGCGGCCAGGGCGCGCGTGAGGGTGCTTTTTCCGGAGCCGACCATGCCGGCAATGCCGATCAACATCCGAACAAAGTAGAGCCATGGACGGCCGACGGCCTAGGTGACACACCGCCCTGCGGATGCCGGCTCGTAGCAGGCTAGCCGATGGTCAGTGTATCCGTCGCCGCGTCGTAGCGTGTGGCGTACCCGGGGAGGTTGGTGGCGGAGCCCCCTCCATTGGGCTGTTTGGTAACGTGGCCATCGGAGTCGTAATGCGTGTCGTGGCAGGGGCATACGATGGCGTTGCCCTGGATGGCAGTGTCGCACTGTTCGTGGGTACAGATCGACGAGAAGGCCACGAAGGCGGCGGGCGCGGCGGCGGTACGCTTCACGTTGATGTAGACGCCGTCCTGCGGAACGCGAACACACTGGCCCACGGTGGCCAGCCCTGGAACGGAACCCACCTGGAGCGACACGGTGGTCACCCTCGAGACAATGGCCGTGGGTCCGAACTGTCCGTCGCCGCAGCCGGCGGCAAGCGCCGCGGCGCCGGCAACGGCAAGTGTGCCGCGGGTGAGGAACTCTCGTCTGCTCAGGCAGTCTTCGCAGGACATGATCTCACGGGTTGAGTGGTGGCTGCACGGGTCAAGGCAGTGTGACGAACGACTGCGTCCACTCGGCCTTGTTCAGGTCTTCCTGGAATACCCGGTCCACGTCCACGACCACGGCGCTGGCCGTGAGCTTGATCGCCAGCCGGTCCATGCTGCGCGTGGCTCGGCCCTCGATGAATACTCCGTCCGGGCGATAGCGGGACTTGTGCTTGGGGCACTGGAATATCTTCTCCCCCGCCTCCCACCGGAGCGCGGTATTCTGGTGCGGGCACGACAGGGTGAATGCGTATACCTGCTTGCCTGCGCGAGACAGGATCACCTCCGCGTCCTTGTCGATCTGCACGCCGTCGGCGGCGGGAATGGCGTAGCTCTTTTCCGAGCGATGAGTGGCCAGTGCCGCAATCCAGCGCAGCGGCATGGCCTCGGCGCCTGTCGGCGCGATGCCGATCGCGGCGAGTGCGACGGCGCCGGCGCGCAGGGCGTCGAACAGGAAATCGCGACGTCCATTTACGGCGCAGTCGGGGCACCCCGTCCCGGACTGCGATTCCTTCTGTTCGGTCATGTCCAGCTCTCCCTAAGTCGGGGCGTCAGGTATGGTGGGTGAAACAGGTGTGAACCAGGTGTGAAACAGGTGTCCAGCGGCGGGACCGTGACACATCGTTGGAGCGATCCGGGCCGATCCCGCAGAAATGAGAAGGATCCCCCGCGCCCGGAGTGTCAGGCAAACTCCTTGAGTACGACACCGGCGAGCGTGGTCGTCAGCCAGAGGATCGCACTGAGTATCGACAACATGCGAAGGCGCGCCCACAGGGTCGTATCGGTGCCCGAGCCAGCCAATGCCTTCTCGGTGCGCGTCATCATGAGCCCGTTGATGAGCAGCAGGGCCACGCAGGAGAGTTTGACCCAGAAGAACGTGGAGGCCATGAAGGTTTCCACGTCGGAGAGGAACATTCCCACGCCGCTCAGGAACGACAGAATCAACCCGCTGATGACGAGCGGATGCACACGGGACAGGTCGTCCAGCTGCCGCACGCGATCGTCAATGGTGCCGCGCGCCGCGCGCAGCGTGCCGCGATCCGCTGCAAACGCCACCCCCGCCGCGAAAACGAGGGGCGCGAGATGTAAAAACAGCACACCTGCCGATAATGGTTTAGAGTGGGCGTACACCTTCGACCACGGCTCGGCCCACTGCACGATCGTCTCCGTCAGTCCAGCAGCTCCCGCGCTTGCCAACATCATCGGTCCTCCCGCCACAGGGTCATCACGCCGACACCGGTCAACGCGGTCGCCATCGAGCCGTACGCCCACACCTTGTGGTCGTGTCGCTTCGACTCGCTGTTCTCCGCTTGATTTGCAAGCGTGCTGCCAGCGTACGTGAAGCCGGCATCAGCGGCGATCATGAACAACGCATGAACAGTCCGTCTCGTTCGACTCTGCGGGACGCTGCGGGAATCCCAAAGGTTCCAAAGGCCGGTCACGGTGTTCGACGTGAAGACACCCGCAAGCGCCGTTGCCCCATATCGCATGCTGTTCTTCGCCCACGCGGGCCCATTGCGCGGATCTCCATACAGTTGGTTGCCGGCAACGGCCTGAAGCGCGAACAGCGGGTAGATGGTGTACGAGCCATACCGATGAATGCGCAGCCGACGTTCGTACCAATCACCCACCTCAATGGCCTTGGCACGCCGCCGAACCGTGTCGTCAGCCATCCGCACACCCGTCGCGAGCGAGGTGAGGGTGGGTCCGGCGCTGTCGATCGACGTACGCAATCCGGTATCAGCCGGAACGGCGAGCGCGAGCAGGAAGGCGAGTACAGCGGGGGCGGGCATGGGCAATTTCGTCGGGTGGATGCGTACCGAGTAACAACGAGTTCGCCTCGCGGATTACGACGGTCTGGCGGTAGTCTGCTGATTCTCGCTCGCGAGCGGTAGGGGATGATGTCCATGGAAACGTCATCACCGCTCGTTCCCCTCAGTGATTCCACGTCCGCGTCATTGGATACATCGCGGCGGAAGCGGCGAGGGCTGAGCATTCAATTGCGATTGGTGGCGCTGGTGGTGGCGGCCGCGCTGCCGCCGGTGCTGTTCTCGATGGTCCAGGTACGCGCGGCCAGCAAGGAAGCTCGCGAACGCGCCGAACAGGTGGCGCTGCAATTGGCGCGGCGCATCACCACGCGGGTTGACGATCATCTCAGCGTCGTGGAAGCATCATTGTTGACGCTGAGCCAGATCGTGCGCACGGACGCCAATGGGCAGGCGAGCAACGACGCGCTGCTCACGTCGGTGAGCAACCAGTTGGGGCCGCGCTTCCGGCAGGTGCTGGTGGCCGACACGCTGGGCAGGACCATTGGCCTGTCCAACGCGGCCCCTGGCTTCAATCGCCCCAACGTGGGCGACCGCAAGTATTTTCGCGATGCACTCACGTCGCCCACGATCGTGGTGGGTGAGGTGGTGATGGGGCGCATCAGTCACGAGTACACCATCGGCATCGGCCGCGTGGTGCTCGGTCGCGACGGCCGTCCTCGGGGAGTCGTCGCGGCGTCGACCACGCTCGAACAACTTCGGCTGCTCCTCATCCCCCTCGACTTGCCGCCGGGAGCGGTGATCACACTCATCGACGAACATGGTATCGTGCTCGCACGATCCATCGAGGGGAAGAAGTGGGTGAGCAAGGACGTGAGTTCGTTGCCATCCATCCGCGCCACGATGGCCGAGGGCGAAGGGGTTCGCGAACTCTCGGGCATCGATGGTGTGACCCGACTGTCAGGCTATGCCACGGCCGCTCGCGTGCCATGGCACGTGTACGTGGGCATTCCGAACGAGATCGCGCTGGCGCAAGTGAATGAGCGCAACACGCGCGCACTGCTGCTCGGGCTCGCGTCGCTCATCGCCAGCATCGGCCTGGCGTGGCTCCTCGCGCGCCGGATTGCCGGTCCCGTCATCGCGCTGACGTCCGATGCGAATGCCTTCGCTGCGGGCGAACTCGCGCACCGCTCGAATGTGAACGTCGGCGGCGAACTGGGCCAGTTGGCCGCCACCTTCAATCGCATGGCGTTCGCCCTGCAGCGCCGGCGCAACGAGTTGAGTGAAAGCGAGCGCCGCTACCGCACGCTGTTCGATACACTGCCCATGTCCATGTGGGTGTACGACGTGGACAGCCTGCATTATCTCGCGGTGAACCAGGCGGCGATCGACCGGTATGGATACTCGCGAGAAGAATTTCTCGCCATGACGCTGGTGGACCTTCGCCCAGCGGAAGACGTGGAGAACTTCCGCGTCACGGTCAACGACGCGGTCGGCGTGCGCATGCGCAGTCGACGATATCGTCATCAGACAAAATCCGGTGAATTGCTCGAGGTGGAGATCAGTTCGGACGACCTGATCGACGGCTATGGCACCACGCGGCTCGTCGTCGCGATCGACGTCACCGAGCGTCTCCGCACGGAGGAGGCGTTGCGCGCGTCGCAGGAGCAGTTGCGCCAGTCGCAGAAAATGGAGGCCGTCGGGAGTCTCGCCGGTGGCATCGCGCACGACTTCAACAACCTCCTCACCGGGATCCTCGGCTACTGTGATCTGGCGCTCGAGGCCATTCCGGAGGGGACGGAAGCCAATGACGATGTGAAGGAAATCCGGCGCGCGGGGCAGCGCGCCGCCGAATTGACGCATCAACTGCTGGCCTTCAGCCGTCGCCAGATGCTCAAGCCCATGGTCTTCGGGCTCAATGGTGCCGTGGAAGGCACGGAGCGCATCCTGCGCCGGCTCATCAGTGAAAGCATCACGCTCGAGATCGATCTCGCGTCGCCGTCGCCGTTCGTGCGAGCGGATCCATCGCAAGTGGAGCAGGTCATCCTCAACCTCGCCGTGAATGCGCGCGACGCGATGCCGCGAGGTGGACAGCTGATTCTCTCCATCGCGGAGATTTCGCTCGCGCACGAGCGAGCCGTCGTCGGCGGTACGTTGGCGGCGGGTACGTACGCGTCACTCACGGTGCGCGACACGGGTACTGGAATACCCATGGACATTCGCGACCGCCTGTTCGAGCCGTTCTTCACCACGAAGGAGCGCGGCCGTGGGACAGGGCTGGGACTCGCGACCGTGTATGGCATCGTCCAGCAGAGCGGTGGCGGCATCGAGGTGGAATCCGAGGTGGGCGTAGGCTCCGTGTTCACGGTGTACTTTCCGAGTGTCTCCGGTCAGGAGGAGGCGGTGGTGGTGCACCGCGGCCACCAGCCATCGGCACGCGGGCAGGGAACCGTGTTGCTGGCCGAGGATGACGACGCCGTGCGCGCCATCGCGCGGACCACGCTGGAACGCGTGGGCTACCACGTCCTGTCCGCCTGCGATGGCCCCACCGCGCTCGCGCTCGCCGAGGCCTACGAGGCGCCCATCCACTTGTTGCTCACCGACGTGATCATGCCCGGGATGAATGGCCGTGAGCTTGCCGAACGCCTAAGTTTGCAGCGACCAGGGCTGCCCGTGCTCTTCGTGTCGGGATACACCGACAACGTGCTTGCCGATCACGGATTGCCCGCAATGGAAACGGTCCTGCTGGACAAGCCATTCACCCCCGCGACTCTCACCACAGCGGTTGCCGCGTTGTTGAACGCGACCGACGAGGAGCAATGATCGACGGATTCACTCCGGCACAGGTTGCCGTGCGCTGTCTCGCCCGGAGCGCACGGTGAGCATTTTCGTGGCGCGACAGCCCATCTTCGACAGGACCAACCACGTATTCGGGTACGAGCTCCTCTACCGCCGCGACGAAAGTCGCACCACGGCAGAGGGTACCGATGCGAACACCATGAGCGCTCGCGTGATCAGCAACGCGTTCCTGGGCGTCGGCATCGGCGAGCTCACCGGCGGGGTACCCGGCTTCGTGAACTTCACGCGGGACCAGCTCGTGGACGCCACCTACGAACTGTTCGATCCTGCGGAGGTGGTGGTGGAGCTGCTGGAAACGGTGCACTGCGACGACGAAACGCTGCAGGCCTGCCGGGCAATGCACCATGCGGGGTACCAGTTCGCTCTCGACGATTTCGTCTACGATCCGAGCTTTGATCCGCTCCTGGCACTTGCGTCCATCGTGAAGGTGGACGTGCTGGGGCGCGAGGAGTCGGACATCAGGGACCTGCTGTCGAAGCTCGGCACGTTCAAGGGCCTTCTGCTGGCCGAGCGTGTGGAAACGGAAGATGTGCATCGTGCGTGTTCGGAAATGGGATTCCAGCTGTTCCAGGGCTATTTCTACGCACGGCCGGAGACGGTGGCGAAGGAAGACCTCGAAGCCGGGCAGCTGACCATCCTGCGGCTCCTGACGCTCTTGCGCGACGGAGAGACGAGCGATGCGCAGATCGAGATCGCGCTCCGCGCGGACGCGGCCCTATGCTACAAACTGCTGCGCATGGCGAACTCCGCATCCATGGGCGGGCAGGGGGTGGAATCCATCAAGCATGCGTTGCGCATGGTGGGCCGCACGTCATTGCACCGGTGGCTCGCCATCATCCTGGCCGGCTCCTTCGTCTCGCAGGGCGGCGCCAACAAGGAACTGGGCCTCAACACGCTGGCGCGCGCGCGGCTGTGCGAAGTCATCGCGCGCCGCTCCAGCAGGCGATTGGCGCCCGATCCGCTGTTCATGGTGGGCATCCTCTCCATGATGGACGCGCTGATGCGCGTACCAATGGCGCGCGTGCTGTCGCTGGTGGAAGTGTCAACCGATGTGCATTCCGCACTGCTCGAACGAACCGGACCACTCGCCAACGCACTGCTGCTGGTCGAGGCGTACGACGCGGGCCAGTGGGACGTGGTGAAGCGTCTGGCCATGCAGGTAGGTGTGGACGCGGAACAGGTGCCCGGCTTCTATTTCGACGCGGTCACGTGGGCTCGCGCGCAGCTCAGTCTCGCGTCCGTGTAGTCACGGGCACCGCGAGACGGCTCATCCTCCCCGAAGCGGTGAGGGAAGGGTTGCAGGGCGCTCTGGTGCAGCCTTGGGCGCGCTCTGCGGTGTAACCTGCGGTGTAACCTGCGGCGCAACCTGCGGGGTAACCTGCGGCAGCGCATGCACCTCCATGATCGGATCGCTGAACGGCAGCACGATCGTGATGCGTCGATTGCTCGCATCATACGAATCGGCATCGAGACGCGGATCGCGATCGGCCAAGCCGCGCACTTCGCGCACCCGTGACGGCGCAACGCCATTTTGCTCGAGGACGCGCCGTGCCGCATTGGCGCGATCTGCCGAGAGCTCCCAGTTGGAGTACGTGCCCGAGAAGGGTCGCCCGTCCGTGTGCCCCTCGATTACCAAGGGGTTGTTGAGGGGACTCAACTCGCTTGCGATCAGCGCGAGCAGCCGGTGCATCACCGGCTTCATCTCGGCCGAGGCAACGGGAAAGAATGTCTCGCCCTCGCCGCCTTCCGCGAGCTCGATGCGCAGGCCGGCCGATGTGGTGACCACTTCGATGTTCGCGCCGATGGAGGTCAGTCCGGCCTCCTGGAGCTTCGACTTGATACTCGCGCCGGCGCGGTTGAATCGCTCTTCCTGCGTTCGGTGGCTGACGAGCCGGAGCTGGTTCGCCGTCACCGTGGTTGGGGACGCGCCGCGGGAGATGGGGTTCTTGCCGCCAGAGTATCCCTTCTTGAAGCCCACGGGGTTGGAAAAGTACCCTTCAATGGACTTCTTGAGGTTTTCGTCCATGCCAAGGATCCACATCACCATGAAGAACGCCATCATTGCCGTCACGAAATCGGCATAGGCCACCTTCCACGAACCGCCATGATGGGCTACATGGGCCTTCTTCCGCCGCTTGACGATGATGATCTTCGCGCCGGACTTTGACACGCTACGCTGCCTTTCTGCGCGTCAGGGCTTCCAACTCGGCAAACGAGGGACGCTCCACCGGCTCGATATTGCGGCGGGCGAATTCCACGCACGTCATCGGCGCGTCGCCGCGAGCGAAGCTCAGCAACGCGGTCTTGATGCAGCACATGTAGTCATGCTCGGCCTTGATGCGCGCTTCGATGGCGCTGGCAATGGGGCCGATCACACCGTAGGAGAGGAGGATGCCGAGGAACGTTCCCACAAGGGCGCCGGCCACTTTCTCGCCGATCTCGGTGGCGGAGCCGCCGATGGAACCCATGGTGATGACCACGCCGAGCACGGCGGCCACGATGCCGAAACCGGGCATGGCGTCGCCGATCTTGTTGATGGCGGCGGGGACCGCCATGGCTTCGTCGTGCCCCTTGTCGAGATCCAGTTCCAGGATTTCGCTCAGGTGGTGATCTTCCACGGCACCCGTGAGTAGTACCTTGAGGGTGTCCGAGAGGAAGTTCACCGCGTGATGATTGCTGTTGAAGACGGGATACTTCTTGAAGATGTCGCTCTTGTCGGGTTCTTCAATGTGGGATTCGAGGCCGACCAGGCCGTCCTTGCGCGCCTTCTGGAAGATTTCGTATAGAACCTGGAGCAGTTCTCCGTACGCCTTTTCGGAGTACGGGTTAGGCTTGATGAGGTCCGCGACTGCCTTGAAGCTGCCCATCACCACGGTCATCGGGTTGGCCATGAGAAACGCACCGATGCCGGCACCACCAATAATGATGAACTCGGACCACTGTAGCAGCACGCCGATCTGGCCGTGATGCATGGTGTATCCGAACAGGATGCTGCCGATGACGACTACCAGGCCAACGATGACGAACACGTCCGCACCTCACTCCTCGACCGGCGCCGCGGTCCTTAAAGGTCCTCACAGTCCAGTATCGTCAGCGGCCAGTCGACACTGGAGCACGACCTTTTTGGGGGCGGGAACGCATGCTTGAGAGTGGGGCGAGAACCAACGCAGCCGTCGCCGAGTGGGCCGAATTGAGCGAGAAGCTCATTCGGGGGCTGGTTCACGCGTTGAACAACCGCATCACGGCACTGAGTTCGTTTTCGCAGTTGATCGCCATGGGCGACCAGGTCACGTCGCAACAGGTCCTGCCCGGGGAGCTGGCCGCCCTGTCCAGTGTGAGTGACCACCTGCGCGCACTCTGCTCCGAACGGCTCGGAACGGAGGCGTTGGAGATTGTGCCGGTTCTGGCGGAGGCGGTCACGCTCCATCGCCATCACCCGGTGCTCCGCGCCATCCGCTGCGATGTCTCGATGCTCAGCAGCCTCCAGCCCATTCGCGTGCCGCGGTGGGCTCTTCTCCGGCTCCTGCTGGTGATGATCGACGGGTCCAAGCGCTCCGCAGATGCCGCCGGTCGCGACACGCTGCCCATCGGCGTGCAATCCACCGAACAGACGCTCAGCGTTTTTTTTTATTCGGACGGCGTCAGGAGCAACTATGCCGAGGAGATGGCCGCATTATGCGGCGCGTCAATCGACCTGGCGGGCGACCGCCAGGTGGTGACGTTTCCCACCTTGCTGGAAATACGACGGCGCGAGCGCGCCGCTCGGGAGACCGCCAACTCGTGAATGACGCTCCCTGACGCCCTATTCGGCGGCGGGGTCCGGCGGTTCAGGCTTCTGCGCGCTCAGCCCCGACAGCCACTGCGTGGCCTCGGCGGTGTCCGTCGCTCGCTGATTTTCCTCGGCAATGGCGGCCACGATTTCGCTGCGGAGAATGGATACGGAGGCTGGCGCCTCGATACCCAGGCGTACGCTCTTGCGGTCGCAGGCCAGAACGACCACGCGAATGCCGCCCTCGATGATGATGGCATCACCGGGCTTTCGGCTGAGGATCAGCACGAATTATTGACCGAGCGAAACGAGCGTCTTGGACATCTCGTCGACGACGCTGATCAGTCGTGCCGCCGCCGAATAGGCCTGCTGTTGTTTGATCAAGTTCACGAGCTCCTCATCGGTCGCGACTCCGCTCACTGATTGACGCCGCGTATCCGCCTGCGTTGCCAGCGTGCCCTGAACCGTGGATTGGTTGTTGGCCCGGCTGGTCGCGAGCGCGACGTTCGATACAGTATAACGATAGAAAGACCCGAGCGAACCAGTGACAGTGGTTCCATTTGACGCGGTGAGGCTCAACTGCGCGTCCCGCAGGCCGGCAAGCTGATTGGCAACCACGTTGTTGCCCGGCCCAGCGCCCGCAAAAGCAGAAGCCGCCACCTGGGTCAGATCGGACAACGCGCCCGACACCTGGATGCCTCGCGCGGTCTGGTACGGATCTGCAGAGCCCACCACGGTGGATGACTGGTTGAAGAAGTTCCCCGCAGCCGTAGGTGTGTTGCTGCCCGCGGCATACACTGCGCCAGTGGTATGAACCTGGTTGACTTGCCGCACGACGTTGCCGGCCAGCGTGTCCAGCTCCGTCATCACCCCCGGAATGGTGGTGTTCAACGATGTCACGTTCGCGCCGATTGTGCCGCCCAGGTTTCCCAGCGACGACGCCTCGCCAGCGAAGGTGATTTTGACCGACGTGCCCCCGGACGCGGCCAGCTGGTGGTAGGCGGTGCCATCCACCAATACGCGCCCGCCGAGGTACACGCCAACGCTCCCGTCGTGCCGGTCAATCACCTGCACGTCGGCCAGCCCCGACATCTGGTCGAGCAACCGGTTACGCGAATCGCGCAGGTCGTTGGCTGTCTGGCCGCCGGATTCACTGGCCACGATGGACGGGCTCATGTCGGCGATCTGCTTGGCCAGCTCATTGATCTTGCCGAGGTCCGACGTGAGGGTGTCACGCGTGTCCGAGCTGATCTGGTCGAGCTGGCTGGCGAAACCATTGAGCATGCTGGCCACCTGCTGTCCACGCTGCACCACCACGCCTCGCGCGGCCGTACTCGTGGGATCGGAGGCCAGATCGCTCCAGGCGTTGAAGAAGACGTCGAGTGAGTTGCTGAGGCCGGTGCTGGAGGGCTCGCCCATCACCTGCTCGATGCGGCCAAGCGTGTCGCTGGTCGCGTTCGCGCTGGATGAGTTGCCGTTGGCCATGCGATACTGGCCGTCCAGAAGTCTGTCCCGGGACTGTGTGACGCCCGTGACCTGCACACCTGTACCGACGTTGCCGTACGTGAAATGCTGCGGGTAGCTGGCCGCGAGCTGGACTTTCTGGACCGTGTAGCCCTCGACGCCAGCGTTCGCAATGTTCTGCGACGTGGTCTGCATCTGGAGCTGCGCGGCCTGCATGGCCCCGCGCGCACTGCTGAGGATACTACCGATCGAGCTCACGTCAGGCCCTCCGATTGAGGAGGAAGCCTCCGTTGGATGCTTCCTGTGGCGCGGATGCAGACGCCGGCTGTGACCCATAGGTCACGGGTCCCGGAGGCGCACCCGTCAGCGCTCGTACATAAGCATCGCCACCGGCCAGGGCATGCCGTAGTACCTGGCGGTTGACTGAGACTTCCTGCGACAGAGACCGCGCCGCCTGCTGGAGCAGCTCGCGCAGGCTCCGGAGGCGGTCCGTCATGCGACTGCCCAGCACGTCGTCCAGCGAATCGATCGAGAGATCTTCGCGCTCGCCAAGCATGCGATTGAGTGCGTGGCGACGCCGGCGGGCCTCGTTCAGCGTGACGAGCACGCGATGCGTGGCAAAGACGCTGTCATCCACTGCCTGGAGGTCGTCCATGGCCACGGCCTTTCGCTGCCGCTGCATGATCGCGATGAGTTCGTCGATCAGTCGTGTCTCCGACGCCATCGAATCGGCGAGGACATCCACCGAGGGAAGATTCCCCGGCGAGAGCGCCTCGACGGCGCCATACGGGAGTGCCATCGTCACTTCTCCTGGGCGGACGCCGGCGCTGCCGGCGTCTCGGGAAAGCTGCGTGAGAGCTGCCTGACGAGCACCTCTCCGAGCGAATGATCACCGGTCCACTGCGACGGCACCGTTTCGGCAACCTGCTGATCCAGCAGGCCCCGGAACATCGCTTCGCCCTGACCACCAGAGAATTCCCCATCCTCGGGGACAGTCTCTCGCATTGCCTTGAACATCTGCTCCACAAACACACTCTGAAGCTGCTGCGCGGTACCGCGAAGCTTCTCCGCCTGTGATGCATTCGGATTCGGGCGCGCCACGCGACCGATCGCGTGTCCCATGGGCTTCAGCCCCGGAATGCCACTCATCGGATTACCACTTCGGCGGACAGGGCACCAACGCTGCGCAACGATTCGAGAATCGCCGCGATCTCGGACGGCGGGGTCTGCATCGCATGGAGTGCCGACACGATCTTGCTGACCGGCGTACCGGACGCCACGTGCAGGCCACCTCGCGCTCCCGCGGTTGTGTCACGCGGGGCTGTCGAATCCGCCGCGGCCATCGCGCCCACGGCCAGCGAGATGCCACCGTGGCTCACCGACGCATCCGATACCGTGATCTCGCCGCCCGCCACCACTGTTCCGTCGCGCGCGTCAATCACCAGGCGCGACGGCCTGTCCGGCCGCACGAGCACGTCGCGAATCTGCGATAGCAGCGTTGCGCGATCGCGCTTCTCATCTGCCTTGAACAACAGGGCAATGGAACCCGGATCCTCCACCTTGGCAGTCGTATCGCCCATCACCTTGTTGATCGCGGCCGCAATCCGGGCCGCAGTGCCTACATCGGGCTCGCGAAGAACCAGGCGTGACGTACTCGCAAACTGCGGGCGGGCCATGTCGGTCTCGAGCAATCCGCCTGTTGGAATACGCGCCGTGTTCTCGGACGCATACGCCGCGCGGTAGGTGCCGTTCTCGGCCTCGCTGATCAGGAGCGCGCCCTGCGCCGACGCGACGGGCTTGCCTCCCACGTCCGCAAGGAGGGGGGTCATCCAGAGCACACCCCCGCGAAGCGAGCGAGCGTCGCCCACGGATGACACGTGAATCTCGAACCGCCCACCGGCACGCAGGTAGGGCGACACCTCGGCGGTGACCAACACGGCGGCCACATTCCGCATACGCATCACCTCCGCCGGAACTTCCACGTCGAACCGCTTGAGCAGGTTCACCACGGAGTTCACGGTCATGCCACCCTGTTTGCCGCCCAACACACGATCGCCACTGTTGTCCAGGCCCACGACGATGCCGTAGCCCATGAGACGGACGGGCACCGCGCGGTCTTCTACCGTGAGGTCGCGAATACGAACTTCCTGCGCCTTCGCGGGCGCCACCGCGACGAGCAGCGCCAGCAGTGCGAAGACGAGGCTGAGAATGGAGAGCAGGTCGCGTTGAACGCGATGCGCCTGCGCCACCTTGACGCGAATTTTCATGGCCAGAACACCGAAACGAGACGACCAATGATGCCGCCGCGCGTGGCTCCCATGTCGCCCGAGAGCGAGTAGAGCAACTGCGCATCGGCGATGCGAGCGCTCGCCACCACGTTGTCCCGCGATACATCCTGCGGGCGCACGAAGCCGGTGAGCGTCAACTGCTGCTTGTTCTTGTCCACGTCCACCGTGCGTGCGCCCTTCACCTCCATCACGCCGCTCGGCTCCACCTTCGTCACGCGCACCGTCATCTGGCCCTTGAAGCTCAGGTTCCGGCTCGCCTGTCCGTTCTGTGTGGACGTCGATCCCTTCTTGCTGCTGATACTCAAGTCGGATCCTGCCAACGGACCCACGGGCACGTTCAAGCCGAGATCGCGCGACTGTTGATCCGTGCCGGACTGTCCCTTGTTCGCCGAGGCCAGGGTCGATTCATCCACCAGTACCGTGATGATGTCGCCCACGACGAACTCGCGGCGGTCGGATGTCCACGATCCGCGCGGACGAGGGCGTGACGAATCGGCGGCGGCGGGCGCCTGCGCCCGCGCGAGACCAGGCATCAAGAGCAAGGCCGCGATGGAAATGCCGCGCTTCAGGGTCGGCGTCAGGATTGTCATGGTCAGTTCACTCGCACGCGGCCGAGCGCGATGACCGTTCCATCGAGCCGGCGCTGGTTGTCCATGCGGACCGTGATGCGCTCGCCGATGGCGGCGGAGCGCGTGGCCTTGCCACGCATGGTCACGGATACGCTTTCGCTCTGGAAGACCACGTCCACCACGTCGCCGGATTTCACGAGTTGCGGCGGTGTGACCGCAGGGGAGCGGAGGGGTTCGCCGGCCGTGATCAGGCGGCGCGTCATCCAGCCCACCAACGAATCGCTCTCGGTGGCCGGTTCGATGGCCTGCGCCGAAGCGACCAAGGCGCCTGGATTGGCCGGCCGCAGCGAGGGCACATAGCCGATGTCCGTGTGCGACAGCACGATGCCGCGCGCAATCTCATGAGACGCGACGGCAACGCGAGGCGCCCGCTTCTCGGAGGTCTGCGCAAGAACAACCGCTGGCAGCGCGCCGCAGAGTGCGGCGATCGCGAGCCAGCGCGCGAACGTCCGGCGCTGGCGAGAACTAATGGTCATTGGACGATGTTGTTGGCGACCTGCGACATCTCATCCGTGGCCTTGAGCGTCTTGGAATTCAGCTCGTAGGCACGCTGCGCGGTGATCATGTCCACCATTTCCTGCACGACTTCCACGTTGCTGCCTTCCAGACTGCCCTGAACCAACTGCCCCATGCCTTCGTCGGTGGGGAAACCCGTGATGGCCGTGCCGGACGAGGCGGTTTCCGTGAGCAGGTTCTCTCCCTGCGACATGAGGCCGGTCGGGTTGGGGAAACGTGCGATCTCGACGCGTCCCAGCTCAACGGTGTCGGCAGAGCCCTTTCGGGTGTAGCTCACGACGCCGGTACGCGAGATGCTCACGTCCGCCGCTTCAGGTGGAATGCGAATTCCTGGAATGACCTGCGCGCCACCGTTGGTGGTGAGCATGCCCTGATCGGAAATCTGGAAGCCACCGTCACGTGTGTAGGCGGTGGTGCCGTTGGGCAGTTGCACCTGAAAAAAGCCCTCGCCTTCTATGGCCGCGTCCAGTGGACGCCCCGTCTGTTCGAGCGTGCCCTGCGAGTTCTGCCGGAGCACGCCGGCCAGGTGCGTACCGCGACCCACCTGAATGGCGGATTGGGTGTTGGCGTCGGCTGTGCCGATGACGGTGGTCCCCTGCACAGTCTGATACAGCAGATCCTGAAACTGTGCTCGGCTTCGCTTGAAACCGGTCGTGTTCACGTTGGCCAGGTTGTTGGCGATGACCTCGGTGCGGGTCTGTTGCGCCATCATGCCGGTAGCGGCGGTGCGAAGTGCGGGATTCATGGAAGCTGGAGTGGAAGGAAGCGAAGATGGAGCATGACGGTCAGTTGGCGGCGCGTCCGAGCTGCGAAGTGGCAACCTCGTTCACGTGGTCCAGGACCGAAATCGTCTTTTCGACCGATGAGTACGCACGCTGGATGCTGATCATGTCCACCAAACCGCCAAGAGAGTCGGCGTTGGATTCTTCAATTGTGCCCTGGCGAATGTCTCGGCTGCCCGGCGGCACGATGCTGCGTGTGGAGTCCGGGACAAAACGGGTTCCGCCTTCGTGGGTGAGCTCGGCGTTCGCGGGGGTGGTCTCCACACGAAGCTGGTCAACGGGGTGGCCGTCTACTTCGACGGTGCCCTGCCGGTCGACGCTGTATTTGTTGTCGCCCACTTTGATGGCGCCCTTTTGGCCAAGGAGCTGGTTGCCATCCGAGTCCGTGAGGTAGCCGCCCAGGTCGACCTTCATGCTTCCGCCGCGGGTGAAGCGCTCACCGGCCGGCGTATTGACGACGAAGAATCCGTCGCCAGCCATGCCGAGGTCGCGGGCTTCACCAGTCTGGCGGAGAACCCCGTCGCGACGATCGGTCTTGGTGCCGATTGCCGTGACCCCGTCCAACAGCTTGCCGAACACACGCTCGGCCTTGAAGCCATCAGTGGAGACGTTGGCGAGGTTGTTCGCCGTGACCTCCTGGCGGCGCTCCCAATAGCGGAGCGCATTCGCGGCGGTGGACATCGGATTGATCGGCATGGAGCTCTCCAGAGGCGGGGGCCGGCACGAACTGCACGGCGGACACTCCATGAGAAGGCAGGGCTCGTGCCTTGTGCTTGTCAATCGGTGTCGATTGTTCAACTCATTCTGTTACAACACTTTACGGCGACACAATCAAGCTTTTTCCATCCGACGGTCACTGGGCAATTCGTGCCGCTCGGCCACTTCTGCCATACGGCCAACGTCCTGTGCCGACGCCGGCGATACGACTAGGCGGTTGCGCGCATGGGAGCGAGTTTCTCGCGGAGACGAATCAGCGCCTTGGAGCGGATCTGGGACACGCGGGACTCGGTCAGGCTGAGGATGGTCGCGATCTCATGCAGCTTGAGTTCTTCGAAGTAGTAGAGGGACAGGACGGTGCGCTCCTGATCCTTGAGGCCAAGGATGGCGTCACGGAGCAACACGACTTCCTGTTCGCGGGAGAGCTTGTCGTCCGCGCCCTCCTCGTCCTCTCCAGTAAGGAACTCCGATATTGCTGGCGCCGTGCTGTCTCGATCAGACGCAGTGCGATCAAGGGGAATGTGGACGGCACCCTCCATCTCCGACTGCCAACGCCACATCGTATCGAGATCGACGTTCAGAGCCTCGGCGACCTCCTTGTCTTCTGGCTTGCGGCCGAGTTGGCGCATGAGTGCTTCGCGCGCGTGCGAAATCTCGCGGGTCTTCCGGCGGATCGAGCGGGGCACGTGATCCTGACGGCGGAGCTCGTCGAGGATCGAGCCCCGGATACGCGGAACGGCGAAAGTGCTGAAGGCGAGACCGCGGGTGACGTCAAACGCATCAACCGCACTCATGAGGCCCATGGTACCAGCGCTGACGAGCTCATCGAAATCGGCTTCGGCGGCCAGGGTGCGTGACAGTTGCCGTGCGACGTGATGGACGAGACTGAGGTGTTCGGTAAGCAGCGCGTCGCGGGCATCGACATCTCCGGTAGCGTGACGCGCCCAAAGTGCTCTCGTGTTCATGCTACAGCTCCGTCGGCGGAGGAAAGGCGAAGACGGGCGCCGGCGGCACTCGTCGAAGAGACAGGGGAGGCCGCGTGTGCTTTCGCGAAGCGCATCGTGTTACTGGGTGGGACCGTCACGGTGGCTCTCCAAAGAAGGGACCGGGTGGTTTGTGCCCGGTGATGAACATTACAAAAGGCAGGGTGCATGCCGAACCGGAGTTCCGTGCGGCGCACGTTGTAAGTTGCTGAATATGAACAACTTATGTGACTATTTGTCTCAGCGGCGAGCGGCTCGGCCACTCGGCAATTCGTGCCGGTCGGCCACTTCTTCCCCACGAGGACGCGCAATCGCGTGATGATCGACCGAAGGCGCGGAATATCCTGGGCCGCTCTCACGTCCTGCTCCCGAGCGACATGCCGCGGGAACGAGCTGACGCGTTCTTTGCGAGGTGTGGGAACACGCTGAGTGCGAGCTCCTGCATCGTTTCCGCCGCGGTGGATCCCTGTGCGGCGTCGCCAATGGGCATGCCCGCACCAATGGCGGCCCGGAGGCAGGCATCGTCACTGACGATGCCTGCCAGTTCGATCTTCCTGTTCAGGAATAGCATGCATGCGTCGATGAGCTGGGCTCCGGCGCGCATCGCGACAGCGTCGTCGTGGCGATTGACCAGGACGCTTCCTTGAATGGCGGGGGACTGTGTGGCCAGGACCTTCAAGAGCGCATAGCTGGCCGCCAGAGAGATCCGGTCCGCGTCGGTCACAACGATGGCCTTTCCCGCGCCGCTTTCTGCCGCCGCCAGAATTCCATCCAGCCGAGAGCCCGCATCCACGATCACGCAGTCGTACTGCGCCGACATGGGTAGCAGCCGCTGGAGGGGGGCGCGACGGGCGTCGGCCGAGAGGTTCAATTGTTCATTACTTGCGGGCTTGCTGGCAACGAGCGTGAACGAATCGCCAAGCTCCATGCAGACCTGGGCAACAGGAATGACGGGATCACGGAGCGCGTCGATGGAGCGAACGGGCCTCACGTTGAACAGCAGGTGGAGAGTCCCATTGCCTTCGTGACCGTCTATCAACAACACGCGCGCGCCAGTTGCGGCACAGCCAAGCGCCAGTAATGACGAAATCACAGATGTCCCAACACCGCCTTTGCCACCGGCGACAACGGCGATGCGTTCGGAAATCACCGCGGGGCCAATACGCGATGCCGACGAGGCGGGATTGGCGTCAGGCCGCATTGCCAAGCTCCCAAGTGGCCAGAGAGTCAAGTTTTACGTACGACGGCAGTTCCGCGAGCGAGACGATCGGCAGACCGGGGAGCACGGGCTCCACCAACCGGCGGACACCTACACGGAGATTTGCAGGGGTAAGCAGCGGGACGGTGCGACCTTCGCTGGCGTTGATACTCGAGATCGCATTGAGGTCGCGGAGCAACGTGGCCAGGGCATCCGGCGTGAGCAGCTGCGTGGCCTGCTGATTGGCGCGAGGGCTGAACAACCCCATGAGCGACGCCTCCAGCCGAGGTCCAAGCGTGATGCCGCGAACGGCGCCGGAATCGTCCATGTACAACCGGGCGATGACGTTGTGCAGCGCGCGGCGCACGTGCTCGGTGAGAACTTCCGGGTCTTTCGTCTGGTCGGCGGCGTCGGCCAATGCTTCCAGGATGGTGACCAGATCGCGGATGGGTACCCGCTCCCGGAGCAGGCGCTGTAGCACGCGGTGAAGCGCGCCCAGCGAGAGCTTGGCCGGAATAACGTCGTCCACAAGGGCGGGATGGGTCTTCTTGAGCGTATCCACCATCTCCTGCACGTCCTGACGGCCCAGCAGCTCGGACGCGTTCGCCTTGAGCTTTTCCATCAGATGCGTGGCGATCACCGTCGTGGGCTCAACGACCACGTAACCCATCGACTCGGCGTCAACGCGGCGACCGGCCGCGATCCACTTGGCCGGCATGGCGAAGCTCGGGTCGATTGTATCCATGCCGTCCACCGGCGCGATGACCCGACCGGTGTCGAGGGCCATCAGGAAACGGGGCATGACTTCCGCACGGGCGATCTCGGAGCCGCGCAGCTTGATCACGTACTCGTTGGCCGGCAGGCGGATGTCGTCGCGGATGCGGATGGGCGGAACGAGGATGCCCAGTTCCAGCGCCGCTTGCTTCCGGAGGAGCGTGATGCGCTCGAGGAGATCGCCCCCCTGCTTTTCGTCTACCAGGGGGATGAGGGCGTAGCCAACCTGAAGCTCGATCGGATCGATTTGCAGCAAGTCGGTCATCGGGTCGGGCACAACCGGTGCGACCGGGATGGCGTCCTGCGCGGCCTGTGCTTCGCTGGTGCGCTTCTTCTCCGCCTTTTCGGCCATATAGCCGATGGTCGCAATGCCGGCACCGAGTGCAAAGAAGGGTATCTTTGGCAGACCGGGAATGAGGCCGAAAACGCCGAGGACCGAGCCGGCGATGTACATGGCACGCGGGTGAGCGCCAAGCTGGTTGGCCACCGTGGTGCCCATCTTGCCGCCGCCCGCCGCATGCGTGACGACGATACCGGCCGCGGTCGAGATGATCAGCGCCGGAATCTGCGCCACCAGGCCTTCACCAACCGTGAGCACCGTGTAGTGCGTGAGCGCCTGCGACATCGGCAGGCCCTTCTGGACCACGCCGATGAAGAAGCCGCCGACAATGTTGATGGCCGTAATGAGCAGGCCGGCGATGGCGTCTCCCTTCACGAACTTGGACGAACCGTCCATGGCGCCGTAGAAGTCCGCGGCGCTGGCCACTTCTTCTCGGCGGCGGCGGGCGACGGTTTCGTCGATCAGGCCGGCGGACAGGTCGGCATCGATGGCCATCTGCTTGCCGGGCATGGCATCGAGCGTGAAACGCGCGGCCACTTCGGCGACGCGTCCAGCACCCTTCGTCACCACGATGAAATTGATGCCCACCAGGATCAGGAAGAGCACCAGTCCCACGGCGTAGTTGCCGCCGATGACGAACTCGCCGAATGCCTGGATGATGGCGCCCGCGTGACCAGATCCGAGGATCAATCGCGTGGAGCTCACGTTCAGCGCCAGACGGAACAGCGTGAGGATGAGCAGCACCTGGGGAAAGGAGCTGAACTCGAGGGGATCCGTGGTATTGAGCGAGACGAGCAACACCACCAGCGATGACCCGATGCTCGCGGCGATGAGGAGATCGAGGATCACGCCGGGCAACGGCACCATCAACAACGCGATGATGCCGACGACGCCGATTCCGAGGATGAGCTCCGCGCTCTTGCGTGTGGTAGGGGCGGTGATGCGCGCAGTACTCATGCGGTCGCACTCCCCGTCCAACTGCCGCGAGTACCACGAGTCTTGATCACGTAGGCCAGGATTTCAGCGACTGCCAGGTAGAGTTCGACGGGAATCATCGTCCCTACCCGGGCGGTCTTGATGAGCGCGCGGGCGACCGGCTTGTTCTGCACGATCGGAATGCCCGCTTCCAGCGCGATTGCCTTGATGCGTTCGGCCACGAGACGCTGGCCAAGCGCGAGCACGATGGGGGCGGGAGCCAGCATGGGGTCGTACTTGATGGCGATGGCGATGTGCGTCGGGTTCACGATGATGACGTCGGCCTTCACGACGTCCTTCATCATCTGCCGGCGGGCATACGACCGCGCGATTTGACGACGACGCGACTTGATGTGCGGGTCACCTTCCTGCTGCTTGTTCTCCTGCTTCACCTCTTCCTTGCTCATGCGCAGATCCTTCTGGAACGACCACCATTGCCACAGGTAGTCGCCACCGGCCAGCGCGATGTACGCGAAGCCGGCCGTCATGAGGAGGTGCACGCTGTACTGCCGGACGAGGGGCATGAGCGCCATCGCCGGCATCTGCGCCAGGAGCAGCGCATCGGGCATGGCTTCGCGCAGGGCCGTGTAGACAACGCCGCCAATGAGCCCGAGCTTCCCGAGTGACTTGGCGAGATCGATGAACGGCTGCGCGCCGAGCATCCGCTTGGCGTTCGTGAGTGGGTTGAGCTTGCCGAAGTTCGGCGCGAGAGGCTTGAGCGACAGGACGCCGCGCGCCTGCACCGCACTGATCGCGAGGGCAATGCCGGCCATGGCGCAAAGGAATACGCCGAGTGCGCCGAGCACGCGCCAGCCGATGTCGCGGATCATCACGGTAGCGTCGCCGGCGCTCAGCTCGATGGAGCCTGCCGTGGCGAGGATGTCGCCGCCGAGGTGAAACACTGTGGTGCCGAGCGAGGCGCCAGCCGTGTTGATCACGAGCGCGCTGCCAATGAGCAAGACGGCGATCGTGAGTTCCTGGCTCTTGGGAATGCGTCCTTCGTCACGCGCACTGTCCTTCTTTTGCTGCGTGGCTTCTTCTGTGCGTTCCGCATCGGAATCGCTCATCGTGCCACCGCGGGAATACGCGACAGGACACCGAGCGACTGCGACAGCATGGACTGGTAGGTGCCGGTCCAGCCATTCATGAACATCGCGATCACCGGCAACGTGGCGGAGAACGCGAGGAGGCCAATGCCAATCTGGATGGGGAAGGCCACGGACAGGATGTTGAGCTGAGGCGCCGCGCGGCCGAGGATGGCGAGGGCGACGTTGGCGATGAGCACCACGGCGATGACGGGAGCGGCGAAGCGCAAGCCGAACCCGAACAGCTGGCCGGCCATGGCGACCATCGCTCGCGCACCACCCGCCAGGTCCAGCGTAGAGCCAACCGGCAGTACGCGCAGGCTGGTGGCCATCGCGTCGATCATGACGAGATGGCCGTTCAGGGCGAGCATCAGCGTCACCGCGAACAGGGACGTGAACTGGCCGAGCGCCGGGCCCTGCTGATTGGTGAGGGGATCAAGGAGAGCGGCGCCGGCCAGTCCGATTTGAATGGCGATCAACTCGCCGGCATGATCCGCCGCGCCAATAATGAACGCGGCACCCAGGCCGATGGCGAATCCGATCAGTGTTTCGGAGAACGCGCTCTCGAGAGTGATCGAGGCCCCAGGCAGGGCATACGCGCGCGCGGAAGGCTGCAACAGCACGGTGAGCAATACCAGCAGCGCCGTGCGCAGCATGACCGGAATCATCTTGGCCGAGAACACCGGCGCCACGAGCACCAGCCCGCTCATGCGCAACCCGACGAGTGCCAGCGCGGTGGCGGAGCCAGGGGCGAATGGATCGAACGGCGCGGCGGCCATCAGTTGGCGAGCTGCGGAATGCTCCGCAGCAGTTCAGTGGTGTACTTGATGAGCGCCTGAAGGATCCAAGGCAGGGCGAGCAGGAACACACCGGCCACGCCAAGCAGCTTGGGGACGAAGGCGAGCGTCTGTTCCTGGATCTGCGTGACCGCCTGGAAGACGCTGACGAGCAGGCCGAGCACGAGTGCGACGATCAGCATCGGGGCGGCGACCATCAGGGCCAGAACGATGGCGTCACGAGCCATGTCCACGACGAGTTGCGGGCTCATGATCGGCTACTTGAAGCTGGCGACGAGGCTCTGCACGATCAGCGTCCATCCGTCGACGAGCACGAAGAGGAGGAGCTTGAAGGGCAGCGAGATCATTGCGGGCGGAAGCATGAACATGCCCATGCTCATCAACACCGAGGACACGACGACGTCGATGATGATGAAGGGGAGGAAGAGCGCAAAGCCGATCTGGAACGCGGTGCGCAGCTCACTGGTGACGAACGCCGACATCACGGTCACGAGTGGCACGTCGGCCGCCGTGGCGGGTCGTGGTCCCTTGCTCAGGTCCACAAAGACCTGCAGATCGTGGTCGCGCGTCTGGCGCAGCATGAACTCGCGAAAGGGCACTGCTCCCCGCGACATCATTTCACCCTGCTCGATCTTGCCGTTCATCCAGGGCTGCAGGGCGTCTGCGTTCACCCGTGTGAGCGTCGGTGCCATGACGAAACCGGTGAGCAGGAGCGCGATTGCCGCCACGAGCTGCGCCGGCGGGGCGTTCTGTGTGCCGAGTGCCTGTCGCAGGAAGTGCAGCACGATGAGGATCCGCGTGAAGCTCGTCATCATCAACAGCAGCGTGGGGAGGAGCGTCAGCAACCCCATCATGACGACGATGCCCACGGTGCCACTCAGGCGGAGTCCACCGTTCGCGCTTTCGCCGCCTACGCGAAGGTCCATCTGCGGCGCGAGCTTGCTGACGGCAAGGTCCGCCCCGGCGGCAGTGGCGACGGGCGCCGCCTGAGCCACCGCTGCTTTTGCGGCCTGCGGTGCGGGCACGCCACCCTTGCCGATAACCTGCTGTGCGGCGCTTGTCGCGGCTGCCGCAGGCACCTTGCCCTGCGGAGCAACCGGACGCTGGAGTGACTGAAGGGCGGCCGCGACGGCGGCGGGAGTGATGCCGTTGCGCTGAAGAGTCTGGGCCACCGGTGCCGTCGCGCCTGTGTTGGTCGCGGTGGTCGCGTTGCGCTGGAGCGTGGCGGGCACTGCCTGTGCCTCGGCCTGCCGTCCAGCACTCACCAGCATAGCCAGGATGAGCGCGCCGCCGAAGCCGGCCGTCTTGAGCGCGCCCGACAACGCGGCGCGGAAGTCCACCCCAGGCTTGCTGGAAATTGCAGCCTGAGACGCGGCGGACTCGGCGATGATCGCCGCTTCCTCGTCACCGAGCTCGGTGAGTCGGCGCATGCCGCCATCGCCAATGGACACCACCAGCAACCGTTCGCCGATGCGCACGATGGCGACACCTTGCTTCGGTCCGATCGACAAACGCTGCACGACCTCCATCGGAATGCGCACGCGGCCGCGCGTCGAACCCGGCGCCAACTTCTGCAGCAGCTTGAGGGACAAGCCGAGCAGGATCAGCACCAATCCGAGAGCGAGGGCAACGCCCGTGTACGCCCCGAGCGTCACGCGGCGCTCTGTGCGGCGTTCTGTGGGGCGATGGACAGCACACGCGTGACGCGAACGCCGAAGTGCTCCCCGAGCACCACGACTTCGCCTTCCGCGAAGCGACGATCGCCCACGTAGATGTCGATGGGTTCACCGGCCAACCGCTCCAACTGGATGACCGAGCCACGACCAAGGCGCAGGATATCCTGGACAGTCATGCTGGTGCGGCCGAGTTCGATGGAGACAGGAAAGGTCAGGTCCAGCAGCATGGAGAGCGGCACTTCGCCGTCGGCGTGGGCGCTCGCCATCAGCTCGTCAAACGGAGTGTTGCTGAAAGGGGCCGCGTCGTTCGATATCGGGGCGGGCGCGGAGCCCGACTTCGCGCTGTTCATCAGCGCGTCCAGCTCTGCCTGGTTCATTCGGATGGCTTCGTGTGGGCGCCCGCTGCGGACGCGTCGATTGTGTCGAGAATGCGGACGGCGAGCTTGCGCCCAACCCATCCTGCGGTGGAGTGAAAACGCGGTGTGGTTCCGATGAAGGTCAGGAGGGGCGCATCGACCGGAACGCCGGTGGCCAACACGGTGCCTGCCGTGAGGTTTGCCACGTCGCGCATGGAGAGTCGGAATTCCGGCAGCCGCGTCCGCACAGGCACCGAGGTCGCGCGGAGCTGCGCTTCCGTGTTCTGGCGATTGGCCATGAGCTCGCGCTCTGATCCGATCGACGTGAGATTGACCTTCCGCCCGTTGCCGGCCACCACGAAGAACTTTTCCAGCACGCCCAGTGGAAGGCAGATGGAGAGAAGGCTGGTCTTGTCGGCGAAGGCTGCGGCGAGGGTCACCACGAGCACAGGATCTTCGCGACCGACGGCCTGCATGGTTTCGGGGATGGATTCGAAGCCGTCCAGCGCCATCTCGAGCTCTTCCTGCTCCCGCCAGATTTCCTGCACGCCCACCATCACGCGCTCGGCCACCACCTGAAGGGCCATGCGTTCGATCGGCGTGAGGGCCCGATCGAGGATCGTCGGATCGCCACCGCCGCCGAACAGACGGTCGATGAGGAAGAAGGAGAGTTCGGTGCCGAAATCGATGACGCCCTGCTGACCGCCGGCATCCTTGATGGAGATGAGGTAGGAGCAGCATGGCGAGTTCAGGAACAGCGAGTATTCGCCGAACGAGATCTGCTCCACACTCTGGAGCCGCAGCTCGATCTGGCCGCGGACGCGAGCCATGAGCCAGCCTTCCAGCGACTTGACCAGCCGCTCGTACATGACCTCGAGCGTGCGCAACCGCTCCTTGGAGACGCGGTGCGGGCGACGAAAGTCGTAGACCTGGAGATCCACGCCCGTGACGCGCGGGATGTGTGGAGACGACGAGGATGCAGCACCACCGAGCAGCCGATCGATCTCGGCTTGCTCCATCGTCTCCGACGTGCGTGTGGAACTCATTGGATGACGAACTGAGGGAAGAACACGTGCTTCATCGTTCCCGGGGGGAACAGCGGCGCGAGCATGGCGAGCACCTCGGCCTTCAGGGCTTCGCGTTTGGTCATGTCCGTGAGTTCTTCCACGGACTTGAGGGCGAGTCGGCCGATGATGACGTCGCGGACTTCGGCGTCGCGGGCCTTGAGCAGCTCGTCGGCGGCCGCGTCCTTCACCTCGAATGCGGCCGTCAGCATCAGGTAGCGGGAACCGTCCGTGCCAGCCGGGTTCAGGACCAGATTGTCAACCACGCGCAGGACCTTCGCGGTCTCTTTTCCTTCCTTGCCCTTGGCATCCTTTGCGTCGGCGGCTTTGCCGTGAGCATCGGCGGGCGCCGGGTGCAATTTCTTCGCGATGACCGGACCAGCCACGAAGGCGCCGACACCAGCCCCCACGAGCAGGCCGGCAAGGATGACGATCATGAGGGGCAGCTTCGAAGACGAGGCGGGCGCAGTACCAGCGCTGACGTCGGGAAGCTCTGCGGCGGATTCCATGTTCGGACCGGGATGGCGGGTCGGACGCTGACAATGCTTGGGCGGGATGCGGATTGACGGCTTCCGCACGACACCTCAAAAGGCAGGGGCCGTACCACGCGGGCGTCGCGAAACGACAGCGACGTAAGCGCATGTAAATGAACGCTTTATGGAGGTCCGGCGAACGCTGGTCCAGGGACCGGTTCCGAGCCGAACAAGTCCAATCGGCATGAATTGCCGAGTGGCAGAGGGACAGTTTTTCCCACTCCGCGACGGAGCGGAGGGAAAAAGAGGCGTACGAAAGGCTGGTTCAGTGGTGAACCAGCCCCCGCACCCCTTTACCCGAGGTCCACGGAAGTGTGGACGGAGGGTCCTTACTGCTTGAGCTGCACCAGTTCCTGAAGCATCTGGTCGGACGTTGTGATCACGCGGCCATTCGCCTGGAATCCACGCTGGGCGATGATCATGCTCGTGAATTCGTTGGCGAGATCGACGTTCGACATTTCGAGTGCGCCGCTGGTGATTTCCGACTGCGCACCGGTGAGGGCAAAACCGAGCACCGGGCTACCAGAGTTGCCGGAGGTCGTGTACATGTTGTCGCCGGCTCGGATCAGTCCGCCTGGGTTGTTGAAGTCGGCGAGGGAGATCTGTCCCAGGGCCACATTGGTTCCGTTCGAGAAGGCGCCGGAGATCGTGCCGCTGCGGTCGATCGTGAAATTCTGCAGGGTGCCCGACGAGTAGCCATCCTGATCGCGAAGCACGGCGTTGCTGGTGCCGGCAAACTGGGTCAGTCCGTTCGTGCCACCCAACGAGCCGCCCGACGGGTCGAGGTTGATCACGACGGGGGAGGCGCCATCATTGGGAACGAAGGAGATGGTCGGCGGGATGAAGGTGCTGGTGTCCAAGGTGCCGTCTGCAAGGAAGCTGAGCGGGTGGGTACCGGACACTTCCGTGATGCCCGCGGACGTGATGTCCATACCCGTGGGATCCATCTTCCAATCCCACTGGCTCTGCCCGGTCTTCCAGAGGACGGCCTTGAGCTCGTGCTTGGTGCCGAGCGAATCGTAGACGGTCATGGAGACGTCCTTGTACGCGTTCGCATTCTGCGGCAGCGCACGCTGGGCGGGGTCGAACGGATCGACGGCAGTGTATGGGCCCTTGTCGAACACGGCGGCGGAACCGTCCACGTTGCCGGCGAGGGTGATCTTGGTGGTGGCCTTGGCAGCCGTCTTCTGGCCGAACGGGAGCTTGATGTCCGTGATGCCGTCCTGGAACGTCCCGTTCACGGCCATGCGACCCTGCACGACGAAGCCGTTGGTTGGCGACACGAGCTTGCCGTCGGCATCGAGCTGGAAGTTTCCTGAGCGCGTGTAGTAGTGCTGGTTCCCCTTGGCCACCACGAACATCGAGTTGCCCTGAATGGCCAGATCGGTTGCGATACCGGTCGTTTCGATGTTGCCCTGACTGAACAGCGTGTCGATGGAGCCGATCTGCGAGCCCAATCCCACCTGGATGGGGTTGATACCACCATGGTCTCCTGGCGGACGGCTCGCGCCGGTCACGAGTTGCGCGAAGCCTTCCTTGAAGGTCACACGACCCGATTTGAAGGCGACCGTGTTCACGTTGGCGATGTTGTTGCCGATGACGTCCATGCGGATCTGGTGATTGCGCAGACCGGAGACGCCGGAGAAGAGCGAGCGAAGCATTCTTGAAGCTCCTGAAGAAAAAGAGGAAAGCAGTGCGCGTCGTGAACAGCGTCGCGCGATAGAAATCGATGAGTTAGTTCTTGATCTCGATGACGGACGAGAACGGAATCGCGATGGCGCCGCAGATGAGCACCGGTCCGTTCGCGGTAGCCTGGACACTGTCCACGCGGCCCGTGGTATACGTGGTGGCAGCCGTCTGGGTCTTGGTGGAGTCCGTAACCTGGATGCCGAAGTGGTAGTTGCCTGGCGCCAGGCCGCTCGCCGCAGATCCAAGCGTGGTGGTGTATGGGCCGTTGCCCACCGCGCCGAGGTTGCGGGAGGCCACGACCTTGCCGCTGTCATCGGTGATGGTGAGTACTCCGTTGCCATCCGGACCGGCGTAGGTGGCATTGAGCGCGATGGTGCTCGGATCGGAGCCGTCGTTCGGAATGACGACCGCGTCGCCGACGGCGGTGACCTGCTTGCCGAGGGTTCCCATCGCAGCCGTGGTGTGAATGCTGTCGATGAGCGTACTCGTGCTGGAGGTCTGTCCGGTGAGCGTTGCGTTCATCGTCTGGAGCTGTTCCAGGCTCGAGAACTGCGCGAGTTGGGCTGCCATCTGGTCGCTGGACGCAGGGTTGAGCGGGTCCTGATTTTTCATCTGTGTCACGAGCAGCGTCAGGAACGCGTTCTTGTCGAGCGCCCCTTTTGTGTTCAGTGGTGTCGATGCCGCACCGGTTGACGGTGCGGCCGTGCCGACGACGGGCGCCTTGGGCGTTGTCGATGCAACGGGGGTCATTGGTCCTCAGACGTGAGGGAGAAGGAGTAGCCATGCCGGCGCTGATTCTCCTGCCGCCGTTGTGCCTGCTCCTGTTGGTCGCTTTGGTGGGAAAAGCGCTGTCGCGCATCACCGCCGTTGAAGGCAGAGTGCGAGTCGTTCCGCGTGGCCGCGGTGTCCGCGACCGTGCGTTGCGCCGACGGCGCAATCGTGGTGGCCCGGGAGGTATCTGCTTCCCGTGCCGTGGAGGTGGCGCGTACCTGGAATGCCTGCGGTTCGAGGCCGCGTTGCTCGAGCGCCTTGGACAGCTCGCCGAGTCGTGCCGATACACGATCGGCACTGGACGCGTTACTCATGTCGAACGTGGCGCCGACGGACGTGCCGCGCATGCCAACGCGGACCGAATCCTGTCCGCCATTCCCGTCGTCGAGCGAGAGCGTGATGTGCGACAGCGAGCGCGGTCCCGGCGCATCCTGCACATCCATCAATCGAGAGACGCGGGACGCCGTCGTGGCGCGGGCGTCGGTCAGTGCATCGGTGCCACTCTTGTCGGTGAGGCCATTTGCTTCGCGTGAGCCGTCGAGGGCGCGATAGGCATCGGCGCCACGTTCGCTACCATGCTCGACGCGCACGTCCGCGCGACCTGTTCGGCGCAACGCGGGCTCCTGCTTGTCGCCTCCTGCACCAGTTGAACTCTCGCCATTGCCGGCGGGCGTCTCGCCGCCGGACTTGCCAGCGGGCGCCGCGATTGGCGTGGTCGTCGCGTAAGACTTGACGGCGGTGGGTGCGGGCGCGGCTGCCTTGGCCGCAGCGCCAGCCGCCGCTGCGCCAACCTGTGCAACGCGTGCGACCGTGGCGACGCGAGCGACATTCGCCACGCTGGCCACCGCAGCCGGGGAGGCCACTCGGCCCATTGAGCCGGTGGCGACGATCAAGTTTTCGCGCGAGAATGCCGGAGATGCGGTCCCGCTCAGCGTGTCTCCCGACTGAGCAAGAGCGGAGCGGGCGGCCGCCGTGTCGGCAGGGGTGGGCGCGCCGCGAAGCTCTACATGACCGGGATCCTTTGCGCCGAGCGTGTGCAGTCCTTCCTGCTCGGCCACCTGGCGCAACAGGGCAAAGCCGGTGGCATCGTCGTAGCCGCCGTTGATCACGAGATCGGCCGCACGTCCTGCGGTGTGCTGTGAGTTGCGCGTCCACGTCACAACCGGGCCAGCGGAGTCGCGACCCTGGGAGAAGAGCTGGTTCTGTCGCGCTTGCGACCGTACGCCCTCCACCAGTTTGACGTCGCGGCCGAACTCCGTGTGCATGCGCTCGATGACGCGCGCCAGCTTGGTCTGAAGTACGGGGTTAAGCCCGGTTGCCGCTGCGCCGAGTACGGCAAGGGCAACGTCGGGAGATGCGGGTGTCTCGGTTGTAGCGTCATCCTTCTTGGCGGCGCCCGCCAGCTCCGTGCCGGCGTCGTCACCAACTTCGGATGCCGCCTTCACGTCGGGCTTGGCCGTTGTCGCCTGCGCCTGCGGCGTAACCGCGCCAGCGAGCATGGCGGCAAATCCGTTGGAAACTGCCTCCGTGTCCTTGGTTGTCGACGCCGGTGCGGCGGGAGCCGCGCTGGCCGGCACAGCGGTGGACCCCACAGATGCGAGGCTCATTTGACCACCGGCGCGGGGCGGAGCAGCAGCTTGCTGACGGTCGCCAGCCGGTCGGCGGGCAGCGCGGCGAGTATGGCGGCTTCCTGCTTTTCGCTCAGGTTGCCAATGATGATCGCGATATCGTGATCCGCCATCTGCGTGAGCACTTTCGCCGCGTCGCGTGGCGCCATGGCGGCGATCACGCGGGCAATGCGCTTTTCCGCCGGCGGCGCATCGGCCGCCGTCGCGTTTGCGACGATCGGGCCTTTGGGTGGCGTGACTCGCTCGCCTGGTGTTGCAATGACGGTTGCCGTCGGGCCGCTCGCGGCCGACTTCGGGGCGGGTGAGGGTACGGCCGGAACGCCATTGGCGTGGGCGGGCGCGGTGGTTTCCGTCTTCACGACCGGCATCGCTCCGCGCGCGATCGAATCCGCGTGCGTGGCCGGTTGCGGCGCCACCGCGCCGGACGAGTCGATCACGCGCACGGCGGTCGTATCAGTCGCGGCGTGCTTGGAGGAATCAGCGGCGGCAGGAGCGGGCGCGCCCTTGGCCGACATCACCGCGGCTCCCCCGGCCACACCGAGGCCGGCGAGCATCGCAATGAGGAATGGCAGGATGAAGGGCTTCATTTGGAGTCGTCAGCGTGGATGGAGGTATTCCGCGAGAAGAGCGCGAGCGCCAGCGAGTCCATGTTCTGCCGGTCGGCATGCGAGAGCGCGTGCTGCCAGTCGCCGAGCTGGCGCTCGCGGAGCCGGTCGAGTGCGCGTTTGGCTTGGTGCGCGAGCGTGAGTTCGCTCTGCGCGCTGGCCACGGTGTGCTCCGCGGTCTGCGCTTCGCCTGCGGCGTAGTCCACATGCTGGTCGAGCTTCTCCAGGAGGAAGCTGATGTTCTGGAGCTGGCCGGCCGTGGTGTTGCCAGTGTGTGCCTGCGCCAACTGGGCACCGCCGGCATCCCGAATGGCCGCAAGCTGGTCGTGGGCCTCGCGTGCCTCATCGGCACGGCCCTTGGCAACGACGAGCTGCGCAGCGGCGCGCTGTGCCGACCGTTCTTTCAGGTCGAGCACTTTCTGCAGGCGAAACGAGAAGCGACTCATGACGGTCTCCCAATCAGGTTTTCGATCTGTGCGCCAATGCCCACGAGCGCATTTCGCGTCGCGCCCACGGTTGAGGCTTCATCAGGACGCTGCTGGAGAAAGGAGAGCACGCGATCGCGCATGGTCATCGCGGCATCCACGTATGGATCGCTTCCTTTCTGGTATGCACCGACCATGATGAGGTCTTCTTTTTCCCTGTACGCCGCTTCGAGGCGGACGACTGCGTTGGCCGCGTTGCGCTGCGGCGTATCGATGATCTGGTCGCGCACGCGGCTCTTGCTCTCCATGATGTCGATGGACGGATAGTGTCCGGCGGCGGCCAGCTTGCGGGTGAGCACGATGTGTCCATCCAGGATCGAGCGTGCCGCGTCGGCCACGGGCTCGTTGAAATCGTCGGCGTCCACGAGGACGGTGTAGATCCCGGTGATCCCGCCCGTGGCGCCGTTACCGGCGCGTTCGAGGAGACGGGGAAGTGCGGCAAACACGGAAGGTGGATACCCCTTGGTGGTCGGCGGCTCACCGACAGCCAGGCCGATTTCGCGCCAGGCCATGGCAACACGGGTCACCGAATCCACCATCAGCAGCACCTGCTTGCCCTGATCGCGGAAATACTCGGCAATCGCTGTTGCGACCAGCGCACCACGCGCGCGGACGAGCGCAGCCTGGTCACCCGTTGCGACAACGATGATCGAGCGCGCCAGTCCTTCTTCACCCAATGAGTTCTCGATGAAGTCGCGGACTTCGCGACCACGCTCGCCCAGGAGGGCAATGACGTTCACGTCGGCGCGCGCTTGACGGGCGATCATGCCGAGCAGCGTACTCTTGCCAACGCCGGAACCGGCGAAGATCCCGACGCGCTGGCCACGTCCGATGGTCAGCGTGCCGTCGATGGCGCGGACCCCCGTCTCCAGCACGTCCTTGATTGTCTGTCGCTCGAGCGGATTCGGCGGCTCGGCCGCCAGTGGCACGCGCGCGACGCTCTCCATCTTGCCCAGTCCGTCGATGGGATGGCCGAGACCATCCAGGACACGACCGAGCAGCCCAGGTCCAACGTCCACGCCGAAGGTGCGGCCCAGAGGCTGCACGCTGCTGCCTGGATGCATGCCGCTCATGTCACCGAGTGGCATGAGTTGCACACCGCGCTCGTGAAAGCCAACGACTTCGGCGAGTACGGACTGCTCACCGTTCATGCTCGTGATGCGGCAGAGTTCTCCCAGGCCCACATCCATGCCCGACGCTTCCGCGACCAGGCCGACGAGGCGCGTGATGCGACCGTACGTGGCGAAGCGTGGTACTTCGACGATGCGGGCAGCGAGTGTCTCTGGCATCAGGCCACCGCGTGAGACAGGCGTCGATAGACGCGTTCGAGCCCCGTATCCACGCGCCCGTCGAGAATACGGTCGCGACCTTCCACCAGGCAGCCGCCCTGGATCACGCGCGAGTCCGGAATCCAGGCGATTTCGCGACCCGGCGCGATGCGTACGGCATCGCCGCCGGGCGCCACAGCAAGTGCCGTGAGGTCCACCGGATTGATACGGATGCGGAGCGCCTCTTCGATCGGAAACTCG
>JBDUCM010000138.1:0-13565 GCA_040003455.1 bacterium | reverse complement strand
GCCGACAGGTCGACATCGCCGCCCACGTCGAGCGATCGCCCACCGGATGTCCGCCGCACTTGGACCGTGTCAGCCAACTCCAGCCGCAAGAACAGCGTCTCGATCTGGTGATAGCCGTTGTCTTCGCGCGCGAGCACGCGCAACCGAAGATTGAGCTTGGCCTGCGCTTCCAACCGCACGCCGCGTACGCCGCGCAAAAACAGTGCGTTCCGCGGCTCGCTCACGCGACCGAAACGCCCGGCCCCGCGGGTGGCGGCATCGTATCATCGTCCTCGCGCTCGGCCGTCTCGATTTCCCCCATCGAAAGCCCCGCGCGCAGGAAGTACCACGCACCAATGATCGTGATCGGCAGGTACGACAGGGCGTGGAATCCAATGGCCCATGTCACCGCGGACTCGGGACTCACGCCGTACAATGCCAACCCCTCCTTCCCGAACAGCTCGAACACGCCGAAAAAGCCCGGCGCCTGCGGTGCCGCCACGCCAATCGCAATGATGCCCTGAAGGAACAGCGCGGCGCTGTATGGGGCCGTGATGCCCACTGCCCTGAACGCAATCCAGAAGGCGAAGGCATTGAGCAGCCAGTGAATGAGCGTCCACCCGAACACCGACGCGAACCTGCTGGGCGTGCGCAGCACACTCAATCCGTCCGTCAGCGCCAGCAGCGCCACGCGACCCTTGGCCTCGAGCTTTGGCGCAATACGTGACGCAATCAGCTCATAAAGCGCGAGGACCCTTCCGGGAAAGAGCACCATCGAATACATGGCCACCAACACCACGGCAACGAACAACACCCCGCCCATCGCGATGCTCGACATCGAACGACCGAATACCTGCGCGCCCTTTGGAAAGGCGGGATCGAGCATCGCGCCGAACATCAGCAACAACACCACCACCGCGTCGAACAGCCGATCCACGGCAAGCGACGCGAACGCGGCAGGGAAGGGGACCGCCGGCGTGGAGCGCGACAGCGCGAACGCGCGTGCAAGCTCACCAGCACGCGCGGGCACCACGTTGTTGATCATCATGCCGATGGCCGTGGGCCTCCACAGCGTGCCGAACGGCAGGTTGGGCGCGATGGGGTCCAGGATGGGGCGCCAGCGCCGCGCGCGCAGCGGAAAGATGAACGTTGCCGCGACGGCGGCGAGTGCCAGCAACCCCACGTTCGCGTTGCGAACGTTCGCCACGACACTCGAAAACGGAATGTCCTTGAACGCGAGATAGAGAAACCCCGCGCTCAGGAGAATGCCGAGAGCGCTACGCCAACTGAATTTCATGTCGTCCGTCAGCCAACGAGTGCGAGATCGAGGAGATCGAAGAGTTCATCCAGCGCTCCCGAGTCGGGAGGTCCACCCTTCTGCTTCAGCTCCTCGCGAATTTCCACCGCGCGCAACAGCGCCGAGCGACCGCGATAGACCAGCACATCGATGGGCACCGGCGGCGCCTCGGCGAGTGGTGCGGGCTCGACGAGCGGTGCCCGCTTGAGTTCACCCAGGTTCCTGATCCCAGTATCCAGCAGATCGGTCAAGCTTGTGACCGTCGGCTTCGCCTGCGCCATCTCTACCGCAACCTCAGCGGCCGCCGGCGCAACGCGCTCCTCCGCCTCAGCCTGAGGATCAGCGAGCGCCGGTGCGGAAGGAATGGGTGTCATGCTCGCGGAGCGCGACACCTTGAGCTCGTCCACCCGCTTGCCCAGGTCGGCCTGCGACGCGCTTGTCTGTGAGAGCACTGCGGCCACTTCATCGAGTGCGGCCAGTGCTGTCGCGTCGAGCTGTACCACGGAATCCAGGTGCGACGCGATGAACTTCGCCACATCGTGTTCGGCGAAGCTCTCGGCCGCATGACGCAACCCGCGCAAGGCGTGCCGCAGTGCACGACGCACCCGCTCCCGAGAGAGGTCATCCCGCGCGGAGGGTGCCTCCGACACCAGGCGGCGGAGGTGTTCACCCTGGCTCACCACCTCCAACCGAAAGCGGTCGCTCGGCGTCGTGGGCGGATGCGCGGAGCGCTCCACCACCGTGTCACCACCGTCGGCGTAGAACAAGTCGGCGATGGGGACGACGCGATCGGCGTCCGTCTCACGCTCCTGCATGGCTTCGAGTGCCGCCGCAAAACGCGAGACATCTGCTGACGACGCATCCAGGGGACTGCCCACGCGAATGGCTGCCGCGATACCTCTGAGCACTGTCGCTGATGCAGCCAGCAGTGCCACCCGCTCGGCACTGAGCGTTGGTTCTCCCAACTCCAGCGGATGTGCGGCATCCTCCGCGGCTTCCAGCACATCCGCGAGGGCAGGGTGGTCCTTCACGCTTGCAATCCCGCGGAGCGCGCGCACGCGTCGCAAGACGTTGGCTGCAGCGTCGCGGTCGCCGGGTCGCGTGGCGAGCAGCTCCAATCCAGCGCCAATGTTCGCCGCTTCGTTCGCAAGAAAGCTGTCGTGCCCCTGCATGGAGGGGGTGGACAACGGCGTGAGCCCGCGCACCGGGGCGTACCGCGTGAGCTCGTCGATTCGCGCCCGGGCACGGCGTTCATCCGCGTCGCTCCAGCGGCGGACGCTGTGGAGCAACACCTTGCAGTCGTCGATGGAGGCGACCAGCACGCCGCCCAGTGCGGCATCCCAGCGGATGGCGCCTTCACGAAGGCCGCGCCCCACGCGCTCGACACCTCCCGCAAGCGCCGCGAATGAGCTCAACTTCGCCATCGTCGCACTGCCTCGCAGCGCGCGCCCGATACGCTGGAGCGCGTCGGCATCCGGCGCCGACGCACGCCCGTCGCGCAGCACCCCGTCGAGTTGCTCGACGTAGTCGCTGGCTTCGAGAATGAAAAAGTCGAGGTACCCAACGGGGGTAGGGGGCGTCATGCCCACTCCAAACTGGTTGGCAAGCTGGGAATGCAGTGGTGTGAAGTTAGGGCTGGTGCCTCGCCGCGTCCATCGCCGAACGCAGTTCGTGAATGGCTTGTTCCAGGCCCACGAAGATGGCCCGAGCAATCACGTGATGACCGATGTTCAACTCCTCGATTTCTGGTATGGCCGCAACGGGACCCACGTTCTGCGTCGTGAGGCCATGGCCCGCGTGCACCGCCAATCCAATGGACGCGCCAAGGGCTGCTCCGTCTCGCAACGCGGCGAGTGTCGCAGGATCGCTGGCGGCGTGCGCGTAGCGCCCCGTGTGCAGTTCGATGCAATCGGCGCCGGCGTCGCGGGAGCGCGTGATGCTCTCGGGATCGGCGTCAATGAAGAGACTTGTACGAATGCCGGCGGCGCGAAGCCGCTCGAGCGCGGGACGAATACGGCCCTCGCCCCCAACCACGTCGAGGCCACCCTCGGTGGTGACTTCTTCCCGGCGTTCGGGCACAAGCGTGACCTGATGCGGCCTGAGTCGTTCAGCCAATGCGATCATCTCGTCGGTGCACGCGATCTCCAGATTGAACACGGTGGTGATGGCCGCGCTGAGGGCAACGATGTCGTCGTCCTGCATGTGCCGCCGGTCCTCGCGCAAGTGCGCCGTGATACCGTCGGCGCCGGCGCGCTCACAGAGCGCAACCGAATCCACCGGAACAGGTTCATGGCCCCGCCGCGCCTGCCGGACGGTTGCCACGTGATCGATGTTGATGTACAGCCGTTGTCTGGTCGTCATGGAACATGAGCCTGCTGATGTGGTTGTCCGGGAGCAACACGGTACGTTACGTTCGCTTTCACCCTTGGGAGATCACGCGTGAGAAAACTGCTGATCGGTCTGTTGCTCGCGACCGCGTGCAAGTCGAGCACGACGGTGATTCCGGTGACGACGGCGTCGCCGGCAGCGGGTGCCAGCAGTGCCCGTCCCGCGCTCGACACCTTCCTGTCCGCCATTCGTGCGGGTGACTTGCAGGCGCTCTCGAACGCGTGGGGCGACAAGAATGGCCCCATCCGCGAATCGAAGGTCGTGTCCCGCGAGGAGATGGAGGCCCGGGAATTGTACCTGATCAAGTGCTTCAAGCACGACAGCTACAAGGTCCTTGGCGAATCGCAGGGGGCGGACAGCGAGCGGGTACTCCAGGTGGAACTCACGCGGGGAACCGTCAAGCGCATTACCGACTTCTATACGACGAGAGGACCAGATCGCTGGTATGTGCGCTCCGGCAACCTTCCGGCAGTACAGGACCTCTGCACGGCGAAGTAGCATTGTCCGGCGCTAGAACTCGCTGAGTTCCACGAGCACACCGGCGGTGGCGCTGGGATGGAGAAACGCGATACGTTTCCCCTCTGCACCAAGTCGTGGTGTTTCGTCGATGAGGCGGATGCCGGCGGATTTGCAGCGAGCAAGTGTTCCGTCGAGATCATCGACGGCGAAGCAGATATGATGGATACCGGGCCCGCGCTTGGCGACGTACCTGCCAATGGGCGAGTCCGGGGAGTCGGCCTCGAGGAGTTCGACGAGTGATTCACCCGCCTGGACTCCTGCAATACGAGCCCCGTCGGCGTTATCGAGCGGCACGTCGGGCATGCCGAGGATGTCGCGGTAGAACGGAAGGATCTGGTCGAGCGCCTGCACGGCGATGCCCACGTGGGCAATGCGAGTAGGGCGCCGGGAAACGTCGGTCATGGCAAGCGCGCTGGGGTGATGGTGCTCCGGCGGTGAATACTAATTCTGTGGGCGGCCGGACGGATGGCTGCCGGGAGCAATGGAAACACGATGTCGAATGCAACAGCAGTAACGGACTCGGACTTCGATACGCAGGTGGAGCAGCAGCCAGGGCTCACCGTGGTTGACTTCTGGGCCACCTGGTGCGGTCCCTGCCGCATGATCGCCCCCATTCTGGATCAGCTCGCGGTGGATTATGCGGGCCAGGTCAAGATGACCAAGCTCGACGTTGACGCGAACATCAAGACGGCAACGCGCTTCAACGTCCGCTCCATCCCGATGCTCCTGTTCTTCAAGGAGGGGAAGGTGGTGGACCAGATCGTGGGCGCTGTACCGCGCCAGGCCATCGAGGCGAAGCTCAAGCAACACGTCGCGTAACTCGCGCGGCGGCTCTGCGCCGCCGTTGCTCTCGTGCACGACACGCGGCACATTAGGACCGGGACGACACTCGTCGCCCCGGTCCTTTTCATTGCACCATGCCAGCGACCGTTGCCGGCCTTCGCTACCCGCGTTCGCGCATTCTCCTCCCGCGCACACGGCTGGCGTACGTCCACCTCCGCAACCTCCTCACCGACGCGAAGCGGGATCGTTCCGCGCGCGTCTCGGGGTACGTTGCCATCTGGTTGCCGGAAGAGTTCCTGGTCCTGTATCTCCAGCAAGGCGAGCTCGTGAACGCCTGCACGCACGACGGAAAGGCATTCCATCCCGTCCCCATCGGCGCCGCGCTCGAAAAGGTGCCGAGCGAGCCCGAATACGGAGAGATCTGTTTTCATGAGGCGGACGATGACCAGCTCTCATGCATGTATGCCTCGCAGACCACCCCTGCCACGCCCTGGCCCTCCGAACTTCGCGCCACCGATCCGACGGCACTCTTTCCCTACTTGATGGCCACCACGTTCGACGGGCTGGTGGAGATCACCACGGAAGGCGAGGTGAACTATCTCATCTTCCACAACGGGGCCGCACACACGGGGTATCTCGCCGGGCCGCCTGGCGCTACCCTCATCGAGGGAGTGAGTCGCCTGTTCGAGCGCGAACACCGCGCGCTGCACGTTTCTGTCCGGCGCTGGTCCACGCCGGAGTCGTTGCCCATCCAGGCGCCCACGGGCCTCGTGCACGCGTATCGGGACCTTGCCACGTCGCTCGTCCTCCGCTTGGTCTCCGACGGTCGCGATACCGCACCAGCCATCGCCGAGCACGCGCGCCAGACCCTTGTGGCGGCACATCCTTCGCTCGAGGGATTCACCTTCAACGGACGCCCGCCCAAGGCCGTGGTCGCCGACGCCGAGGCGCTCACGAGTGCCATCGCCGCGCTCATCAACGAGCTACTCTGGACGGCAACCGATCAGGAGGGGCAAGGCCCGGAGGAACTGTTGCGCGAGTTGACCCACGAGCGGCGCCACCTCTTCCAGTCCGCCGGACTCTTCGATCGCCTGTCGTGGAAGCTGGCGTGACCTCGGCAGGTGTCGGCACGCTGTATGTGGTGAGCACCCCCATTGGAAACATGGGGGATTTTTCGTTTCGCGCCGTCGAAGTCCTGAACGCGGTGGCCGCCGTGCTCGCCGAGGACACTCGGCACACCCGGCATCTCCTCCAGCGGTATCACATTGCGACGCCGCTGGTGGCCCATCACGAGCACAACGAGGCGAAGACGACCCCGGGCCTCATCGCCCGCCTGGCGAACGGCGAGTCGCTCGCCCTTGTGAGCGACGCCGGAACACCGCTGCTCTCGGATCCAGGGGCCCGGCTCGTGCGAGCTGCCGTCGATGCGAACATTCCCGTGTCTCCGATTCCAGGAGCGTCAGCAATGCTTGCCGCACTGGTTGCCTCGGGCCTCGACATCGAACGGTTCACCTTCTTTGGCTTCCTGCCCCGGAAAGGCAAGGATCGTCACGAGGCCATCGGTGACATCACGTCTCTGCGGCACGCAGCAATTCTGTACGAGGCTCCAGCGCGCGTGGCAGATACACTTGCTGAATTGGCCAGCGCGGGGGCAGGGGCACGTGAGGCTGTCGTGGCGCGGGAACTCACCAAACAGTTCGAAGAACTGCGACGGGGAACGGTCGCCGCACTGGGGACGTATTACAACGACGCGCCACCACGGGGAGAAGTCGTGATCATCGTAGCGGGAGCCAGTGCGCCGGACGGCGCATCAGAAGACGTGCTTCGCGCCCGCGCCAGCGAGTTGCGAGCGGAAGGCCGCGCGCCGCGCGAGATCGCCAACGCGCTCGCCAGCGAACTCGGCGCGTCACGCAATGTGGCCTACCGGGTGGCGCACGAGTGAGGGTCAGGTCCCTGTCTGCGGTGCGCACATGCGCACTCGTCGCCGCGCTGATGCTTCCGCTGGCCGGTGCACGGCAGGCGCCGCGGCTCACGATCGCACGCCTTCAGTACGATGGCGGCGGCGACTGGTATGGCAACCCGTCCAGCCTTCCCAACCTCCTGGCAGCCATTCGTCAGCGCACATCGCTGCCCGTGGAGAAGACGGAAGCGCGCGTCACGATCATGGATGACCGGTTGTGGGACTATCCATTCCTCCACATGACCGGCCACGGCAACGTGAAGTTCAGCGACGCCGAGGTGGTGCGCCTGCGCGCATACCTGGAGCGCGGTGGATTTCTGCACGCGGATGACAACTACGGACTCGACGAGAGCTTTCGCCGCGAGATGAAGCGCGTGTTCCCGGACCGCGAGCTCGTGGACGTGCCGCTGTCGCACCCCATCTATCATGCGGTGTACGACTTTCCGAAGGGCATTCCGAAAATTCACGAGCACGACGGCAAGCCCGCGCGCGGTTTCGGCATTTTCCTGGGCGAGCGGCTTGCCGTGTACTACTCGTTCTCCAGTGACCTCGGCAACGGTTGGGAAGATCCCGACACGTACCATGATCCCATCGCCCTTCACGAAGCGGCTCTGCGCATGGGCGTAAACCTGTTCGTCTACGCTGTCACCAGCAGGCCCGTTCCATGACGATACGCGCGCTGGTCGAGTTGGAACGCCGATATTTGCGCCGCGCCGAGATGGCCTCGGGCGCGCTTGTGGCAGCGGCGATCGTGACGATGGTGCTGACCCTCGGCGCAATGCTGCTCGGGCGCGCTCGCTGGCTGGCGCTGCCGCGCGGACTTCCAGTGGTCGTGTGGCTCGTCATCGTTGGCGTGATTGCCGCGTTTGCACTGCGTACGCGACGCCGGCTGCGTCGCAACAGCTCGGAACGCGACGTCGCCATGGCCATCGAGCTGGAGCAGGGGATGCGCCGCGGACTGCTGGTGGGCGCGCTGGAGCTCGAGGGCAAGAGTGCATTGGCCGATCGCGCGGCCGCATCGGCACGGCGCACATTGCCCGTGAACGCTGCGCTCGCCCCCGCAATGCGCCGAGCGAGTTCGCGTCGCACGATGATCGGCGCGGGTGCGGCCGCCGCCGGAGTGCTCGTGCTGTTGACGGCCACTCCAGTGTTCGGCGATGGCTTGCGCGCTGTGTTCCGCCCCATCGACGCCTGGCGCGGGCGCCTGCTCGACCGGCCGAGTATCCAGGGCGCCCCAAGTGAGCTGCTGCGCGGATCCGCCCTTCGCGTCGCTGTGCACGCACCCGGTCGGCGCGTGGTCTACCTCGAAGTTCGGCAGACTGGCGACGCATGGCGCACCGATACCCTCACGATCAATCCACAGACTGGCTCCGCGTCCTGGGCAATCGACGAGTTGCGCGGCGACCTTCGGCTTGTGGTATCCGACGGACGGGCGTCGAGTGACAGCGTCGTCGTCCATGCGGCGGATCGTCCGTTTGTTGGCGCGCTCACCATCCAGGCACACTACCCCAGTTACCTCGGGCGCGCGGACGAATCGCTGCCAGTCGGCGAGCCGCTGCATCTGCCCCGTGGCAGTGTCCTGTCCATCTCGGGGCGCGCGTCTGTGCCACTGGCAGATGTCGCGCTGGTAGCCGCGAACGGTGAACGCGTGACGCTCGCAACCGCCGGACAGACGTTCAGCGGCCGGTTCGCACCGGATCATTCGGCGCAGATGCATTGGACGGCGCGCGGGCCCGGCGGTCTCGTTCCCGATCTGCCGGAACCCATCGACTTTGACGTCGTGCCGGACTCGGCACCTCGCGTGCTGATCAGCATGCCCATCGGCGACACCGTACTCGTGTCGACGGAGCCGGTGACGCTCGCGCTGCAAGTGTCGGACGACCACGGTGTGGCCTCGGTTGGCCTGCACATGGTCCGGGCTGGCGCTCGTGAAGCTGCGCCCATATCGCAGCCGGTGGCTGGGGCGGTGGGAACGAGTTGGGGCGGCGCAGCCACCGTGGACGTGCAAGCACTCCATCTGGTGCAAGGCGATGCCGTGCGCGTTCGTGCCGAAGCCGTGGATGGGTCGCCTTGGGCTCAGCGTGGCGTGAGCCGCGAAATCGTGCTGCGTCGCGCCACCAGTGAAGAGCAACGCACCGCGGCTCGCGCGCTCGGCGACTCGGCCGTGAAGGAAGCGCAGGCCGCTGTGAGCGCAGAAAAGGCGTTGGCGCAACGCACGGACGAAGCCGCGCGCGCCCAATCGCGCCAGGCGAGCGCGAAAGAGTCGGCGCAGGGCGCCAGTGCGCAGCAGAAGGGCCCCATGAACTTCGAGAACGCCGAGAAGGCCCGCGCCCTCGCGCAGGAGCAGCGCGCCATGGGTGATCGCGTGCAGAAGCTCAAGCAGTCCACACAACAGCTCGAACAGCAACTCAAGGCGGCCGGCGCACTCGATACCGCGCTGGCTCGGCAACTCGGTGAAGCACAAGCACTGCTTCGCCAGGCGCTCACGCCTGAAATGATGGCGCAGATGCAGAAGCTGGAGAACGCATCGCAGCAGATGAACGGCGAGCAGTCGCGCGACGCCCTCCGCGACCTCGCGCAGATGCAGCAGAAGATGCGTGAACAACTCGAGAAGAGCGCCGAGATTCTCAAGCGGGCAGCGCACGAGGGCGCCATGCAGACACTCGGCGACCAGGCCAGGGAGCTCGCCCAGAAGGAGCGGGCCCTCGCCGACTCCACGCGGCGTGCCGACCCGAACAAGGATGCAAAGGACGCGGCGCAACTGGCGGAGAGTAGCGAGCGGCTCCGCGAGGCGATGGACCAACTGAAGGAGCGCCTCGCCAAGGACAAGGCCGATGCAGGTGCTTCCAAAACGGACGAAGCGGGGCAGCACGCCGCCAAGTCCGAGACGGACATCCGCCGCGCCGCCAACGAAATGAAGGATGCCGCCGACAAGGCGAACGCACAAAAGCAGAACGGCGAACAGAAGCCGGGCGCAGAGTCGAAGCCCGGCGCGGATGGCAAGCCCGAATCGAAGCCCGGTGCGGACGGCAAGCCCGGCGCCGAATCGAAGCCCGGCGCTGATGGCAAGCCTGGCGCGGACTCCAAGCCCGGCGCCGACGGCAAGCCGGGTGCCGAGTCGAAGGGAGGGACCAAATCCAGCGGACAGTCCGCGCAGTCCAAGAGCGGCGACGGCGAAGGCAAGAGTGGCGAGCAAGGCGGGGCAGCTCAGGCGCGTGATGCCGCTGCCGAGATGGATCGCGCCGCCAAATCCATGCAGGACGCGCGCAGTGAACAGGTGAAGGAGTGGAAGCAGGAGCTCACGTCGGAGCTCGACCAGTCCGTGCAGGAGATGATGCAACTCGCCCGCGAAGAGCGTACGCTGGCCGACAAGGCGCGCTCCGGTGCATCGCAGGAAGAGCGCAAGAGCGCGCAAAGTGCGGTGGAGCAGGGGGTGGACAAGGCCAGTGAGCGCTTGCAAGGCGCCGGGAAGAAGAGCGCCCTCCTGTCGCCGAGTTCACAGCGGTCCGTCGCCGATGCAAAGGGCAAGGTGTCGCAGGCAACGCAGAGCGTCACCCAACCAAACGGCAGCGATGCCAAGCAGGCCAGCGCGCTGAGTGACGCGGCCGACGCGCTCACGAAAGCGGCGGCGTCGCTCGCACGTGATCGTGAGCGTGCCAACAACGCGAACAGTGCCTCCGGCTTCAGCGAGATGCTCCAGCAGATGCAGGAGATGGCGCAGAAGCAGGGCCAGATCAATGGCCAGGCACAGAGCCTCATGAGCATGCCCAATGGCCAGAGCAGCGCATCGGGGCAGTCGCTCGCACGCGCGCTTGCGCGGCAGCAGAGGCAACTCGCCGATCAACTCGACGAAACGGGTGACGCAACCGGCGGCGAGCGAGCCGCACAGCTCGCGCGCGAAGCCCGTCAGCTCGCAGAGGCGCTGGACAACGGGCGCCTCGATGGATCGACTCTCGCGCGGCAGCAGCAACTTTTCCGACGCCTGCTGGATGCTGGCAAGTCGCTCGAGAAGGAAGAGCGCGACGACACGGGCAAGCGCGAGGCGAAGTCTGCTACCGGCAACGATACCTTCAGCCCCGGCGCCAAGACCGACGCCAAGGCTGCCGTGCGCTTTCAACCACCGAGCTGGCAGGAGTTGCGTGCCCTGTCGGCCGATGAACGTCGGGCCATTCTCGACTACTTCACGCGATTGAACAGTGCATCAACGCCCTAGGCGTCGCTCCGCGTTGCTGCACACGGTCGTGCTGGCGCTGGCGCTGTTCGGTGGCGCCGTGCGCGCGCATGCGCAGGAGGAAAACGAACGGCCTGATGTCATCAAGGCGCTCGAGCTGGAGAACGCCGGCAAGTTCAAGGAGGCGGTCGTCCTGTTCCGGAATGCACTGCACACGGAGCCGAGCGCGAACGCGATTCTTGGGCTCGAACGCGTCTATGCGGAGCTCGGGCGGAGCGATTCCCTCCTCGCTCCCCTCGACACGATCATTGCGCTGCGGCCCAAAGAAGCGATCTACCGAACGGTCCAGTTGCGCACGCTCCAGATCCTCCGGCGCGACGACAAGCTTCGTGAAGCCTTCGAGCAGTGGGTGCGTGCGGTTCCGCGCGACCCGGCACCGTATCGCGAGTATGCGCGCATGCTCATCCAGGTGGGCCGCGCGGCCGCTGCCGACACCGTCGTGTCGCGCGGACGAATTGCGTTGGGCGGATTGCGCGATCTGGAATACGAGCACGCCCAGCTTCGGGCGGCCATGGGCGAGTGGATCCCGAGTGCGCAATCATGGCGTCGCGTCCTCGGCGAATCGCCGCACCTTGCCATCGCAGCGGCGTACGCACTCGCGCCGGCGCCCGCGGTCAGTCGCGATATCATTCGCGCGGAACTCGCGTCGCCACCTGCGCAACCTGGCGCACGCCGCGCGCTGGCCGAACTGGAACTCACCTGGGGCCGGCCACAGGAGGCGTGGGACGCCCTCCGCGGACTCGCGCCGGACACGGTGGCCGCCACAATGTGGGAGGAGTTTGGCGATCGGGCCTACAACGAGGAACGATGGTCCATTGCACGGGACGCCCTCGTCGCGGCGGTCCGTATCCGGCGCAATTCGCAACTCGCGGTGCGCGCCGCCACGGCGGCACTCCGGTCCGGCAATCCATCCGCCGTCTTTGTCCTCGTTCCACTCGCCGAGTTCTCGGCGGACTCGGCGCGCGCCGCACGGGAATATCTGCCCCTGCACGTCACGGCACTTTCGCTACTCGGCCGCGCGCGGGATGCGGACGTCCTCATTGCGCGCTACGACCGCTTCACCACACCGGCGCAACGCATGCGCCTGGCGCAGCTCGTGGCCACGGCCTGGGTTCGCGCCGGCGACATCGGCAAGGCACGCGATGCCTTGCGGTCCGCCGGGCCAGACGCTGACTCCAGCGAGGCGGCCGGATGGCTCGCGCTCTATGAAGGCCGGCTGAGTTCAGCACGCCTCCTTTTGAAAGCCTCACGCGAACCCAGCGCGGATCTCGCGATGGCGATGGGGATCGTCGCCCGCACGAAGGGCGACAGTGCACCACAGCTTGGGGCCGCATTCCTGGCACTCTCGCGCGGCGACAGCGTGAATGCCGCGGCGCGGTTCGTGGAGGCTGCCACGCAGCATCCCGAAGTGGCGCCCGCCCTGCTGCTCGTTGCCTCGCGGCTCCAGTCGGCACATGGCGTGGACGCAACGCCCATCTGGCAGCGCATCGTCGCGGATCACTCCGGCTCGCCCGAAGCAGTGGAGAGCGAACTGGAATGGGCACGAACGCTGCGCAAGAAAGGCGACGCCGCCGGCGCCGTCACGCACCTGGAGCACCTCATTCTCAGCGCGCCACAAAGTGCGCTCCTTCCTCAGGCGCGGCGCGAGTTGGAACTGGCGCGCGGCGCAGTACCGTCGACGTGATGCCGCAGATGTCCAAGCCGTGGAGTGTGTTGCTCGTTCGCCGAATCGTCTCGTATGCGATTCTCCTGCTGATGCCGGCGCTCTCTGCGCGGGCCCAGCGGTTGCTCATTCCCATGGACGACGGGCAGACCAATCATCTCAAGGCGTACGGCCTCACCTACAACGCCATGAAGACCGGCGTACAGGCCGAATGGTTGCTCAACTATCGGGGCGGCGCGTTCCTGCTTCCCGACGCGCCGGAGATTCGCCGTCGCGCCGCGCTGGACGGAATCTCCACGGAACCCGTGACCGATGCGCAACTCGCGTCCATCCGGCGTGAGATGGCCAACGGCAACATGGAGAGCGTGCCGTTGGAGAAGGCTCCACGCATCGCGGTATATACGCCTCCCGAGGCGTCACCCTGGGATGACGCCGTGACCCTCGCGCTCAAGTACTCCGGCATCGAGTTCACCCCCATCTACGACGAACAGGTGGAGAACGGCGATCTCACGAAGTACGACTGGATCCATCTCCACCACGAAGATTTCACGGGGCAGTTCAACAAGTTCCACCTGGGATACCGAGACGCACCGTGGTTCCGCGATCTGGTCGCCAAGAACGCAGCGTCAGCAAAGAAGCTCGGCTTCGCCAGCGTGCCCGCACTGAAGAAGGATGTGGCTGAGCGCATTCGCGCGTTTGTGGAACGCGGTGGATTTCTCTTTGCCATGTGCGGCGCCACGGAAAC
>JBDUCM010000035.1:0-40731 GCA_040003455.1 bacterium | reverse complement strand
CTGCCGAACTTCTCGAAGTTCTTGCGGAACATCTCCGCCAGCTTCTTCGCCTGGGTGTCGTACGCCGCTGCGTCGCTCCAGGTGCCCCGTGGGTCGAGTACCTCCGTTGGCACCGTCGACACAACCTGGGGAATGGCGAGGCCGAACACGGGGTCGGTGCGGGTCTTTACATCGTTCAACGATCCGTCCAGTGCTGCGTGCACCATGGCGCGCGTGTACCCCAACTTCATGCGCTTCCCTACGCCATAAGGCCCGCCGCTCCAGCCAGTGTTCACCAGCCACACACTCGAACCATGCTCGTCGATGAGGCGGCCAAGCAATTCCGCATACTTCGTGGGATGCCAGACCATGAACACGGCACCGAAGCACGACGAGAACGTCGCCTGTGGCTCCGTGACGCCGCGCTCCGTGCCCGCTACCTTCGCGGTGTAACCGGACAGGAAGTAGTACATCGCCTGGTCGCGCGTGAGCTTCGCGATCGGTGGCAGTACGCCAAAGGCATCGGCTGTGAGAAACACGATGTTCTTTGGATGTCCGCCGCGACCCGAGGCCACGAAGTTCGGGATGTAGTGCAGCGGATACGACGCCCGCGTGTTTTCGGTGATCGTCTGGTCTTCGAACTTCACCTTCTTCGTGACCGCGTCGAGCACCACGTTCTCGAGAATGGTGCCGAACATCTGCGTGGTCTGATAGATGTCGGGCTCGCCTTCGGGCGAGAGGTTGATCACCTTCGCGTAGCACCCGCCTTCGAAATTGAACGTCCCATCCGGCGACCAGCCATGCTCGTCGTCGCCAATGAGCGAACGAACCGGATCCGCCGACAGCGTCGTCTTGCCCGTGCCTGACAGGCCGAAGAAGAGCGCGGTGTCGCCATCGGGCCCGATATTCGCCGAGCAGTGCATGGACAGCACGTCCTGCTTGGGCAGGTAGTAGTTCATCACCGTGAACATCGCCTTCTTCAGCTCACCGGCGTAGCGGGTGCCGCCAATGAGGATCGTCCGCTCCGAAAGATTGAGGACGATGAACGTGGTGGTGCGTGTCCCGTGCTTTGCGGGATCAGCCTGGAATTCCGGCGCATGCAACACCGTGAAATTCGGCGCAAAGTTCGCGAGTTCGGCAAGCTCCGGGCGACGGAACATGTTGCGCACGAACGCCATGTGCCATGCGTTGGGCGACACGTAGCGCACCGCGAGCTGATACGCGGGGTCTGCGCCGCACGTGAGGTCCTGGACGAACAGCTCGTCGCGCGCATTCAGATACGCCTGCACGTCAGCGCGCAGCACCGCGAAATGCTCGGCCGAGAATGGCTGGTTGACCTTGCCCCAGTCTACGTCGCCTTCTGATGCCGCCTCTTTGACGATGAACTTGTCGTTCGGCGAACGGCCCGTGTGCGGCGCCGTAACGGCGACGAACGGGCCCATGTCGGCCAGTTCGCCCTCGCCCCGACGGATGGCGTGCTGGATGAGTTGCGGAGCGACCAGATTCCAGTGGACCTGCCCCGCCGGCGAGATGCCCTGGCCTGAAAGGTTGCCCTGCTGGCCGTTCTCGTCCTGCGGCGTCGTAACTGTTGCCATCGCGTAATGTCCTCGGGGTTGAGCTCGGTCGGGCGTACACGACCGAGCTAGAGTTTCGAGAAAATGGTTGGGGTGGGGCTCGCGGCGGCGAACGCGGGCTCCGGAGACTGGGTGCGATCCTGCGCGTCCACCACGGCAACTGCAGCCATGTTGACGATGTCCTGCACATCAGCGCCACGTTCCAGTACGTGGACGGGGCGTCGCATGCCCACGAGGATGGGGCCGATGACGGTGGCTCCGCCCAGGTGGTGCAGCAGCTTGTAGGCGATGTTGCCTGCGCTCAAGTTGGGGAAAATGAGCACGTTCGCCTGTTCCTTCAGCGAATTGAACGGATAGTCCCGCTTCATGATCTCGGGATCGAGCGCCGTATCCGCCTGCATCTCGCCATCGACAATCAGCGACGGGTCTCGCTCCCGGAGGATCTGCGCGGCACGCGCCATCTTCTCGCCATCGGGATGCTTCACCGAGCCGAAATTGGAGAACGAGAGCATCGCAATGCGCGGCACAATGCCCATCGTCTTCGCGATGCGGCTGGCCGCAAACGCGATCTGCGCCACCTGCTGCGCGGTGGGGTCGATGTTGACGGTGGTGTCGGCGCAGAACACCACGTGGCGATCGGTGACCACCATGTACATGCCGCTCACCAGCTTCGAACTCGGATGCGATCCGATCACCTGAAGCGCCGGGCGGATGGTCTCCGGATAGTGCATGGTGACCCCCGACAGCAGCGCATCGGCATCACCGCGCGCCACCATGCACGAACCGAAATAGTTGCCGTTGAACAACTGGCGCCGTGCCTCGTCGAGGGAGAGTCCCTTTCGCTGGCGCAACTGCCACATGTAATGCGCGTAGCTGTCGCGTCGGTCCGACGTGGAGGGGTCTTCGATGGTGATGCCGTCCAGCGGAATGCGATGTTCTTCCGCGAGTCGCTCGATGGTAGCGCGATGCCCAAGCAACGTTGGAAACGCGATGCCGTCATCCACGAGGATGGAGGCCGCGCGAATGATCTTCGGCTCTTCTCCCTCAGGGAAGACGATGCGCTTTGGATCGCGCATTGCGCGATTGATGAGGCCACGCATGATGCCACGCGCCTTGCCCAACCGCAGCTCGAGCGTTTCGCGATACCCTTCCAGGTCGATGAACTCGCGCGCGACACCGCTCGCCACCGCCGCCCACGCCACGGCCGGCGCAACCCACAGCAGCACACGTGGATCGAATGGAAACGGGATGAGATAGTCCGCGCCGAAATGCACACTGCGCAGGCCATAGAGCGCGGCGACAGAATCGGGCACATCCTGCTTGGCCAGCAGTGCAAGCGCACGCGTGGCCGCCATCTTCATCTCTTCGTTGATCTCGGTGGCGCGAACATCCAGCGCGCCGCGAAAAATGAACGGAAATCCGAGGACGTTGTTGACCTGGTTGGGATAGTCGCTGCGGCCGGTGGCGATGATCGCGTCGTCCCGCACGGCGCGTACTTCTTCCGGCGTGATTTCCGGAACGGGATTCGCGAGCGCAAAGATGATTGGACGCGCCGACATCTCGGCAACCATTGCACGCGTGACTGCTCCCGCCACGCTCAATCCCACAAACACGTCGGCGCCAACGAGCGCGTCGGCGACTGTCCGGGCGCTCGTGGGCTGTGCGAAGCGAGCCTTGTACGGATCCATGTGCTCGTCCACGCGGCCTTCGTAGACTACCCCGATGCGGTCGCACATCAGGATATTCTCGCGCTTCACGCCAAGCCGGACGTAATGCTCGGCGGTGCTGATGGCCGCGGCACCAGCGCCGGAAAACACCACCTTCACCTGGCCGATGTCCTTGCCCGCAATCTCCAGCGCGTTGAGAAGGGCGGCGCCGGAGATGATCGCGGTGCCGTGCTGGTCATCGTGAAACACCGGAATGCCCATCGTCTTGCGAAGGGTCTCCTCGATGTAGAAACACTCTGGAGCCTTGATGTCCTCCAGGTTGATGCCCCCAACCGTGGGTTCGAGCAGTTGGCAGAACTTGATGACGTCGTCCGGGTCCTGTGAGCCGACCTCGAGATCGAAGACATCGATGTCCGAAAACTGCTTGAACAGATTGGCCTTGCCTTCCATCACCGGCTTCGCGGCCAGCGCACCAATGTTGCCCAGGCCCAGCACGGCCGTCCCGTTGGTTACCACAGCCACCAGATTTCCGCGGGCCGTGTATTTGTATACGTCCTCGGGGTTGTCCTTGATCTCGAGGCACGGCTCCGCGACCCCCGGAGAATACGCCAGGGACAGGTCGCGCTGGTTGTTCAGCGGCTTCGTGGGGACCACGGCAATCTTGCCGGGCCGTCCACGGGCGTGGTAGTCGAGTGCGTCGTCGCGTTTGGTCATGGGCAGGGGGGAAAGATAGTCTGCCGGGGCAGGGAGGTGGACCCCGGCCCGGCGGCGGCCCAAAGTCATCTTATATCTCGTGCACCCGGGCAGGGGGGGAGGTGGTACCCGGTCTTCGGCGCGTATTCGTAGCGGAGTCGGCGGTCGAGACGAGAATACGATTGCTGGCGTGACGCCTCTCCTCAGTTCGGCCTCACACCAATCGCATTGCCACGTGATCGCCACCGTTGAACGCGCTCCGGCAACCACGGTCTCGCGCTTGAGCACCACCAGCAGCGAGCCGTGGTCCCTCGGCACGCGTGCCCTGTTCCGCCTTTGCTTTCTGTATTTCGGCCTGTATGCCCTCACCATCCAGATGCTGGGGGATCTGCTGGCGATACCCGGCGTGGACATGCCGGATATCGGAAAGCTGCCGCCCCTGCGGCAATTGATTCTGTGGGTGGGCCATCACGTGCTGCACGTCCCGGCGGTGAGCGCAGTAACCGGAAGTGGCGACACACTGTTCGATTGGTCGCAGGGGTTCACCCTGCTTGTGTTCGCAGTCGCCGGCGCACTTGTGTGGTCAGTTGGCACGAGCGACACGAAGCGACACGACCGGCTATGGCCCTGGTTCCGGGTCTTTCTCCGCTTCATGCTCGGGACCACGCTGATGCACTACGGCATGATCAAGTTGTTTCCCCTCCAGATGCCGGCGCCATCGCTGGGCCGCCTGCTCCAACAGTTCGGCACCTTCTCACCCATGGGCCTGATCTGGAGCTCCATCGGGTCTGCGGAAGGCTACGAGCGGTTCATCGGGTCCGCCGAGATTCTCGCGGGCCTTTTGCTGTTCCTTCCGGCAACCGCGCTCCTCGGTGGACTCGTGGCCCTCGGAGTGACCATCGGCGTGTTTGCGGTGAACATGACCTATGACGTTCCGGTCAAGCTGTTCTCGTTTCACCTCGTCCTGATGTCACTCATCGTGATCGGGCCCGATATTCGTCGCCTCATCGATGTAATCGTCCTGAACAAGGCAACTGCCCCGAGCCCCGCGCCCACCATCGGGCGCACACCAACAGCCAAACGAGGGTGGCTGATGGTACAGTTGGCCATCGGCGCATGGTCCGTCGCGTCGTTCGCGTACCAGAGCGCACAACGATGGAAGAATGAGGGCACCGGCGCGCCACGGTCCGCGCTGTACGGTATATGGGACGTGGATTCGATGACCATTGATGGCGCGTTGCACGTGCCACTCACTACGGACACGGCGCGATTCAGCCACGCGGTGTTCCAGAGTACCTCGCGAGCGTCGTTTCAGCGGATGGACCAATCGTTTCTCCGTTTCGCTGCGGTTACCGATACCGTGGCACACACCATCACATTGAAGAAGGATGCCGATAGCACCTGGACGGCCAAACTTGCGTACCACCGTCCATCGTCTTCGCGACTCGACTTGGAGGGCGACATCGACGGTAGCCACGTATGGGTGCGAATGTCGCTACACGATCTCAAGGAATTCCCGCTGGTGGGCCGCGGCTTCCACTGGGTTCAGGAGGAGCCGTTCAGCAAATGACGTGATCTCATGACTCGGAACGCGTCGCTCGACGCCGTCGTTGTCGGTTCGGGGCCGAACGGATTGGCCGCGGCGATCACACTCGCGCGCGCGGGCCGGTCCGTTCGCGTCTACGAAGCCCAGCCCACGTTGGGCGGCGGTGTGCGCTCCGCCGAGTTGACGCGCCCCGGATACGTGCACGATCTGGCGTCCACGGTGCACGCACTCACCCTGCTGTCGCCATTTCTCAAGTCGTTGCCGCTCGAGGAACACGGGCTCTCACTCGCACACCCCGTCGCGCCATTCGCGCATCCGCTCGACGACGGAACCGCGGTGGTGGTTGAACGATCCGTCGCCGATACCGCGCAGGGCCTTGGCACGGCGGACGGACAGGCCTACCGCGCATTGTTGTCGCCGTTCGTCGAGGGTGCCGGCGAACTGATGGAGGCGATTCTCGGCCCATTTGGACTCCGTCATCCACGCATGGCGGCAGCATTCGCGCGGTACGCGCTGCGATCCGCAACCGGTCTTGCCGGCGCCGAGTTTCGGGACAAACGGACACACGCCATGATGGCAGGCGTGGCGGCCCACGGGATGGTACCCCTCGACCGGATGGTGACGGCGGGCTACGGCCTCGCGCTTACTGTCGCCGCACATGCCGTGGGTTGGCCCGTCGCGCGCGGTGGATCACAAGAGGTCACCAATGCCATGGTCGCCTACCTGCGATCAATTGGTGGAGAGGTGGTCACCGACGCGCGAATTGACTCGCTCGCGCAGCTGCCTCCATCACGGGTGGTGCTGTGCGACGTCACGCCTCGGCAATTCCTTCGGCTCGCCGGAGAGGATTTGCCGCGTCTCTACCGCTGGCGCATGTCGCGCTATCGATACGGTCCTGGCGTCTTCAAGATGGACTGGGCGCTCGACGCCCCGGTGCCCTGGCGTGCCAGGGAATGCCATCGGGCCGGCACCATTCACATCGGCGGTTCGATGACGGACATTGCCCAGTCCGAACGTGACACGTGGGAAGGCCGCGTGCCGGAGCGCCCGTATGTCCTCGCTGTGCAAGCCACGCAATTCGATCCGACCCGAGCGCCAACCGGGAAGCACACACTGTGGGCGTACTGCCACGTGCCCAACGGCTGCACCACCGACATGAGCGAACGAATTGAACGTCAGATTGAACGATTCGCTCCTGGTTTTCGTGAGTGCATTGGCGAACGTCACACCATGTCGCCGGCGGATCTCGAGCGAGGGAACGCAAACCTGGTCGGCGGCGACATCGGCGGCGGAGCCGCCGACATCCGACAATTGTTTTTTCGCCCCATCGCGACGCTCAGTCCGTATCGCACGCCATTGGACGGCGTCTTTCTGTGCTCGTCATCCACCCCGCCGGGGATTGGCGTGCACGGGATGTGTGGGTACTACGCCGCACGCGCCGCGCTGAAAACGATGAGGTGATCACCGCAGCACGACACTAGGGGGCCGGCCGCGGCGCCCGAGGAGGCTCGATCACCAGTGCGTCCGACGGAACCGCTCCCGGCCGCAGTTCCGTGTGCCGAACGCGCCCGCCGAGCAGGCCGGTATAGGCCATCAAGCCACCCACCACCGCGGCCCCGCCCAGCATGCCAAACGCCACGCCCTGCGGAACGGTCGTCGCCCGCCAACGCACAAGGGCGCCGAGGGCCAGGACGCCGAGCAGACCGGCAGCGACATACGCGCGCTCTGCGGCGTCCTCGTGCGCACGGATCTGCTCGCGGCCCACGCCGGGCAACCCCCTTACAGCATCCTTTGCGTCGTCGCCCGTGTAGTCGGCCGCCGCCGCACCAAGCGCGGTGGCGACGAGCACCACGAACGCCGTGCGACGCAGGATGTCGCCGGCGTAGCGGTACGAGACAACGAGCAGGCAGAGCGCAAACACGGCACCGAGGATGGGCACGTGATTCACGAGCAAGTGCGGATGCGCGCCCGACAGGAATTCGTTCATGGACTGGTACTCGGTGAATTCGGGGTGATTGCTCAGCAGTGGAGGGAGCAGTGCAGGAGCAGTGCCTACGCATTCGGCGGGCGTGGCCGGCGCATGCCACATCGGCATGAGACGCTGTGCATCGGTGCTGACAGTCTCCTCACGTGACCTGACAGTATGTGCAATGCCTGCTGACATCGTCCTCATGGCACCTGACATCGTCCTCACCTCATCTCGCACCTCCTCCACTTCATCTCGCACGTTTTTCCCTTCGCCTGACTAACGCGCCACCCCAGGCGGCCACGCGATCGGCGCTCCACGCCACCCGGCATCCGCTGATCGCCACTCCCCGATCACCCGTGGCACGCACCGACCCTCCTGTCTCGATCATTCAGACGTCCCCGACGAGCCCAATGCTTGATCGCGCAACGAAGATCTCTCGAGACGCACGGGACGCAGTCCTCGTTGCATCGAGGCCCCGTCTGCCCGTTTTCGCCGAACGCGAAATGATTGGTCGGAGTTCGGAGCTTCCTCATTTGCTCCCGATACAATCTCGCGACACGCGGATGGTTGCATGCCCGCAACCGCCCGGTAGCGTCCGAGCAAGGACCCTGTCCCACACGCCACGCACACAACGGAGTGCCGCATGCGCCTGCACGCATTCGCCCTTGGATTGTCACTAACCGTCGCGACCGCACCGCTCGCGTCAGGCCAGTCGCTGCCATTCCTGTTCATCGAAGGGGCCACGCCGCTCGATCGGCCTCGCGTGTCCTTTCTATATGATGCCGCGTTGGGCGATCGAAGCCTCCAGTCCATGACAGACAATGGATTTCTCCAGCGCGTTACGGCCGCAGTCCGCATGGCACCCGAGTTCACGGCGATCGCGCACGTCGAGACCACTCCCTCCCTGGGACGACCGCAGTATTCCGAACGCGTCGAACTGCAGTGGCAGCCCGGCGCACTCTCCCGCCTCTGGAGCACACCCGTCGCCTTCTCTGTTGGAGCCCGCCGTGAATTTCAGGGCGCAGATGTGCTGTTGGCCGGCTTGAGTGGCGCGCACGTGTTCGGCGGGGGCCTGGCCGCGCTTCAGGTACGCGCCGAACACTCGCTCCAGCAGGGGCGTGACCCCATCGACCTCATCACGTCCGCTGGCTGGATGCAACGGCTCTCCGACGCGGGACAGATCGGCATCGAGGCCACGGGTCAGGACGTCGAAGGATTCTGGAGCGCCGACGAGGCTGAAGGAGGAGCAACGCTCTTCGTGGGCCCCACGGTTGCCTTCTCTCCGCCCGCCGCGCGATGGAGCCTGGTACTCGGCGCAGGCCCGGTGCTGCGCGCCACGCACAGCCTCCGGAGCAGCGGTGCCCCGCGCGACATCAGCATCGACACGCAGGGTGGCTACATGATTCGCACGTCATTCAGGATGTCGATCGGACGCTGAACGCTCGGACACGATCACGCGCGCGAGCCGCTGTACACCAGCACGAATTGCCTGGGGCGTTGACCCACCGTAGCCAAGAATGAGGGCGTCGCGGGCCGGCCGGTTGATGCAGTAACGGCTCAGGGGAAAGACCACCAGGCCGGCATCGCGTGCCAGGCGTTCCACGGTTGTCGCCGGAGGAAGTCCCCGGGCCAGCCGTCCCACCACGTGCGTGCCGGCATTCATCGGGGACAGCGTCACAACCCCCGCGAGGTGGCGGTTGGCGGCATGGACGATTGCCTCATAACGGTCCAGGCACGCGGCGCGAACGCGGCGCAGATGACGGTCGTAGTGTCCTTCGGTGATGAAGCACTCCAGGGCCGCTTGATCGCACATCGAGGAGTTGCGATCGGCAATCGCCCGTGCATTGGCAAACGCATCCGAGAGACCGAGCGGGACGATGCAATAGCCAAGGCGAAGTGAAGGGAACATGGTCTTGCTGAACGTGCCGACGTAGATGACGCGCGCATCGGTGCTCGATGCCCCTCGCGCCCGAAGGTGATCGAGCTCCAGCCGCTGCACAGCGGGGAGTGGCCGGCCGTGGTACCTGAAGTAGCTGTCGTAATCGTCTTCGACGATCCAGGCGCCCGACCGATGGGCCCATTGCAGGAGGTCCAGGCGGCGTGAGGTCGACATCGTTACACCGGTGGGGTACTGATGCGACGGCGAAACATAGGCCAGCTTCGCTCCTGGTGCGGTCGCGATGCCGGCGTCGACGACGATTCCATTCGCGTCAACCGGCACCGGCATTGCGATCGCGCCGCAGGCAGCGAGTGCGGCACGGGCATCGCGGTAGCCCGGCTCCTCGATCCAGGCAGTGTCACCGGGATCGAGAAGCAACTGGAAGATCAAGTTGAATGCCTGTTGCGCTCCAGAGGTCACGATAACCTGGTTCGCCGTGCACTCGACGCCGCGCGTACTGCCTGCGTGCTGGGCGATTGCCTCGCGCAAGCCACGCAAGCCCGCCGGCTCTCCGTAGTCGAGCATCTCGTGCCGTCTCAGCCGCCACTCTCGGCGCACGAGTTTGGACCAGATGGGCACCGGAAAGAGATCGAGCGGAGCACGCCGCGGATGGAATGGGCGCGGGCTATTCGACGCGCTTCTCGGACCCGTGATGCTGGTGCTCTCGATTCCCCGCCCGCGCGCCGACATCCCTGCCTTTGGGTGCCCTACGGGCTCGGTCTTTGGCCGACTGCCGCGCACCGCCTTTGGAAACGGTGCACGGACGTGGTGATCCGGAAGCACGTGGGTGACGAATGTGCCTCCTCGCACCGCGGCCGTGATGTAGCCCTCGGCGCGCAGGGCATCGAATGCGGTAACGACCGTGAATCGTGAAACGCCGAGATCATCAGCCAGCTCTCGGGACGACGCGAGCTTTGCGCCGCCCGCCAGACGGCCGCTGAGGATGTGGTCGCGAACTGCCGCATAGATCTGCTCGTACAGTGGTCGGCCCGACACGGTCCCGAGTGCGATGAAGGGCATGCGACCGCCAGCGCGACTCGCCGCTCCGCTCAACTCAGTACCGCCACACGATCGCCGATGCGAACGATTCCGCTTCGCGCGGGATCGGCGTTGACGCGTCCGCACCCTCGCGTTCTCCGGCGTCATCCACGAATGCCATGGCTGAAGGGTACGCCTGCGGCCAGTCCAGACAAGTGCCAAATCCTGCAACCGCTCCCAGTCCAGGGTGATCTGGCCCGGGCGGTTCCTGGCGCTCTGGCCCTGTATGCGGCGCGCGGCTCGGCCAGATTGAGATCATGTTCGCCGGTCGAGTGGGCGTGTTGCGACTCACTCGATGCCCGACCTCCACCACTGAACACGCGCAAGCGCGCAAGAGATCCAGATGGGAATTGTCGCAGAGCACATCGCGCAGTTGCGTGGCTCGGAAAGCAAGGCCATGACCGCACGAGCGGCGGCCCTTCGCTCGGAAGGAAGGTCGGTGATCACGCTGAGTCAGGGCGAGCCTGATTTTGAAACGCCCGCGCACGTTCGTCACGCCGGCCGGCACGCCATTGATGCGGGGAAAACGCGATACACCGCGGTGGCGGGAGTCGAGGCCCTCCGCACCGCGATTGCTGCCAAGCTCGAGCGAGACAACGGGCTTCGATATGCGCCTGATGCAATCACGGTGGGATGCGGTGCCAAGCAAGTCATTTTCAATGCGCTCTTTGCCAGCCTCGACCCCGGTGACGAGGTCGTGATTCCCGCTCCATGCTGGGTTTCGTACCCCGAAATGGTCATGCTCGCCGGTGGCACCCCGGTCGTTGTTTCAACGATGGGCGACCAGTTCAAGCTCACACCCGCCGCGCTCGAGTCAGCGCTCACGTCGCGGACCAAATGGCTGCTCCTCAACTCCCCGTGCAATCCCACGGGCGCGGTTTACTCGTCCGCGGAGCTGCGCGCCCTCGCCGAGGTGCTCGAGAGGTGGCCCAACATCTGGGTGCTGGCAGATGATATTTACGAAAAGCTCGTGTATGATGATGCGTGTTTCGCGACGATGGCCTCGGTGGCGCCGTCAATGTTCTCGCGAACGCTGACGGTGAACGGCGTCTCGAAGTCGCATGCCATGACGGGGTGGCGAGTCGGATACGGCGCTGGACCACGCGAGTTGATCCGGGCAATGAATCTCATTCAAAGCCAGACCACGTCGCACACGAGCTCCGTCTCCCAATATGCCGCGATCGAGGCGCTCAACGGGGACGACACGTTTCTCGTGCAGTTTCGCAACGAGTATCGCTCGCGCCGGGATCTCGTCGTGGCCTCAATGAACGCGGTGCCTGGATTGTCGGCCACACGCCCGGGCGGCGCATTCTATGTGTTTGTGTCCTGTGCGGCGCTCATGGGGTCCCGCACGCCATCGGGAGAAACGATCACGAGTGACACCGGCCTCGCGATGTACCTGCTCGAGGAGGCGGGGGTGGCTGTCGTTCCCGGCAGCGGCTTTCTCGCGTCACCGTTCTTCCGGATTTCATATGCATCGTCCCCAGCCGATGTCTCGGAAGGTTGCCGCCGTATCGCCGTGGCGTGCGGTCACCTCGAGAGGCAAGCATGAAGACACCCACGCTTAAGCGCGCGATTCAGGAGCACCGCTTGATTCGGGCGATGGCTGCGCATAGCCCGCTGTCGGCGATGCTCGTGGAAGAAGCAGGCTTTAACGCGATCTGGGCATCGGGGTTCGAGCTTTCGGCGCTGTACGGCCTGGCAGACGTGAGCCTCATCACCATGTCCGAGCATCTCGCAATGGTACGAGCAATGGCAGCGAGGTGTTCAATTCCCATCGTCGCCGACATCGATACCGGTTTTGGAAATGCCATCAATGTGATTCACACGGTGAGAGAGTACGAGCGCGCTGGCGCCGCCGCGGTCGTGATCGAGGACAAGCAGTTCCCCAAAGTCACGAGCCTGCGCGAGGGCGCCAGGCAGGAGCTGGTGCGCGTCGAGGAATTTCAGGGAAAGATCGAAGCCGCCGTCCAGGCGCGGCAGAGTGAGGAATTCATGGTCATCGCGCGCACGGAAGCGCTGATCGCGGGACAGGGTGACGCCGAGGCACTTCGCCGTGCCCGTGCCTATGCGGACGCGGGCGCGGACATGATTCTCGTCCATTCCAAACAGAAGACGTCAGCGGAAATCGAGCGCTTCGTTGCGGCGTGGGATCGAACCCCGGGCATCGTCATCGTACCGACGTCATATCCGGACCTGGACGAGCAGCGGATCGTCGAGCTTGCCAGGATCCACATGGTCATCTACGGGAATCACGGAATTCGGGCGGCCGTGCGCGCAATGCGGGAGACGTTTGCGGAGGTGGCGAGGTCGGGTAGCGCGGCAAGCGTGCAGAACTCTGTGGCGAGTGTCGAGGAGATTTTCGCGCTTCAGGGGATGGATCGTCTCGCCGACGATGAACGGCGGTTCCTGCGGTGACGTCCGCGTCATTCCGGCGCGGCGGCGGCCCCGAGTGGCGCGCAGCCGTTCATCGCGGGGAACCGATTGGCGGCGCCACCACTACCGGCAATGACGAGAGTGTTTCCTCGCCGTGTTTCATGCAGCCACCGGACGTTTCATGAATCAGTGAAACGCGCGGCCGCGGTGAAGCACGGCATTCGCATCGTCTTTGGCAGAAAGGACTTGCGGCTTCACGCACTCGTTGGTCGCTGCGGGTAGGTGTATTGCCTTCACAAGTGGACGTACGGCACTCGCTCGCACGATCGTGCGCGATGAATGCCGATGCGAATCCACTTGGAGGAATCCGGATGAATTACAGAATCTTGCTCGCGGTACCGGTCATCATCGCCACCGCCTGCACGCGGGACAACATGGAACCAACGAGACCATCGGCGGCCGATCGGACGAACAGCAGCGCTGCGTCCGCAGTCGTTGGCAATGTCTACACGCTCACCAACGCCGCGTCGGGGAATGCCGTGCTTTCGTTTGGACGATACGCGGACGGCACACTTGCTCCGGCAGACACTTTCGCCACCACGGGCAACGGCACCGGCGGAGGCCTTGGTTCGCAAGGCGCCGTCGTACTCAGTCAGGATGGCCAGCAGCTCTTTGCCGTTGATGCGGGCAGCAATCAGGTCACGTCGTTCCGCGTCACCTCCACCGGACTCGTTCGCGCGTCGACGGTGTCATCGGGCGGCACACTGCCGATCAGTGTGACGGAACATGGCGGCCTTCTCTATGTATTGAATGCCGGCGGAGCCGGCAACATCGCGGGCTTCCGCGTTGACGGGAACGCCAACCTGGCGCCGCTCGCCGAATCGAAGCGCAATCTGGGCGGCACGGCGGTCGATCCGGCCGAAGTATCGTTCTCCCCCGATGGCGGCATGCTTGTCGTCACCGAGAAGGCTGTAAACCGTATCGCCACGTACATCGTCGGCGTGTCGGGCACGCCGAGCGCGGCAATCGTGAATAACTCCGCGGGACAGACGCCGTTCGGCTTCTCTTTCGATTCGCGCGGCACCATGGTCGTCAGCGAGGCCTTTGGGGGAGCCCCCGGCTTGAGCGCGGCGTCGTCGTATCGCATCAACGCCAATGGAACACTTCAGGTACTCAGCGCATCAGTGCCCACCCACCAGACGTCGGCGTGCTGGGCGGTCGTGACCAATAGCGGTCTGTTCGCGTACCTCTCCAACACGGGTAGCGGCACGGTGTCGGGCTACAACGTACACGACCGCCGGCTCACGCTGCTGGATGCGTCCGGTCTCACGGGAAGCACCGGGCCCGGTACGGCAGATGCGGCGCTCGCGGGCAATTCGCAGTTTCTCTATACGCGCAACGGGGGCGACAAATCAATCAGCGCATTCCAGGTGAACAACGGAACGGGTGCACTCACGTCACTGTCGGGCGTAGCGGGACTGCCGGCCGGTTCAGTGGGACTCGCGGCACGTTGATCTCTGAACCAGGTATCACGCTCCAGCGCACATTTCTCGGAGCGCTTGCCGTTGCCATGCTCGCCGGCTTTCTGCCGGCGGGTATCGCAATGGATCGGCGGCTGGCCGCCGCCCTGGAAGACCGCGCACGAACGGACCTCGCCCTGGCGCCACGCATATTGACGGATCGCATGGCCGCAACGTCGGACGCGATGATGATGCATGCGAAGGAACTCGCGCAGGTTCCCGGCCTTCCACACGCACTGAGCCGCGGAGACCGCGCGGAAGCACGACGCCTGATCGACTCGGCGCGCACCTCACTCGGAGGAAGCGTACCACTGCTCGTGGCACGTGACGGCGCCACGTGGAGCGGCCCGACGGTCGATGTCGCATTCGTGGCCGAAACACACGCTGGACGAATGCCGGTGGCCACCGAACTGGCCGGCCCTCTGGTGCTGCGCATCGCTCTGGCGCCGGTGCAGTATGCGGGGCAGTGGGTGGGTGCTGCCGGCCTGGCCAACCCCTTCGATGATCAGGCTGCGGGCCTGCTGGCGGGTTTGACCCGGTCCGGGGTGGTGATCGCCACGTCGAGCGGACGAGCCACAGGTACGACACTGGATTCCACTATCACCGCGGCGCTACTGACCGCCGCGCTCGACAGCATTCCACGATTCGTCGACACACCGCGTGGTCGCTATCTCGCAACGGCCGCCCCGCTCTCCGGCGCCGCGGTGGTGATCTTTTCGCGTTCAATGGCGGACGAACTGACGCTCTTGCCCGCCTTGCGGAGAATCGCCGCCATTGCGGCACTCGCGGCCCTCTCGGTCGCGCTGTTGCTCGGCGCTATCCTGGCGGCATTCGTGACGCGACCCGTGCAGGACCTCGCGGCCGCCGCGTCGGCGCTCGCCGAGGAGCGGTTCACGGCGCCACTTCCGGTCTCGCGTATTCGGGAAGTGTTGCGCGTCTCGGCAGCCTTCGACGTCATGCGACGCGCGCTGGCGGCACGACTCCACGAGCTTAGACGGGCGAACATCACACTCAGTGATCGCAATGCCAAGCTCACGGCGCTTCAGTCCGAACTCATGCAGCGTGACCGATTGGCTGCAAGCGGTCGTCTCGTCACGCAACTCGCGCATGAAATTCGCAATCCCGTCGCGAGCCTGCGGAACTGTCTCGAGCTCATTCGGCGTCGCGTCACGCACGACCAGGAGGCGGTTCAGTTCACGGACATGGCCATTGACGAGCTGCTGCGGATGCACGAGCTGGCCGAGCAGATGCTGGACCTCAATCGGCCACGAGGCACAGGCAGTCAGGCCTGTAGTCCGCTCGCGGTTGCCGGCGAAGTGGAACGCCTCATGAACCTCGGTGCCGACCTCGAACATTGCAGAATCGAATGTGCTGGCGACCCGAGCCTGAGCGCCGCCATCGCACCGGACGCATTGAAACAGGTGCTGCTCAACACGGTCCAGAATGCGCGGGAAGCACTGGCCATGCTCCGCCCGCCTGGCCGTGCCGGCATCGTGACCATCACAGTACGCCGCGCTGCCGATGACGTTGTGATTGACGTTGACGACAATGGTCCCGGTATCACCGCCGAAGACGCCTCTCGCCTCTTCGATCCGTTCTTCACCACGAAGGGTGCGATGCACGGGGTTGGACTCGGTCTGTTTGTGGCGGAGGGGTTGATCCGGAGCGCCGGTGGACGAATGACGGCGCACGATCGCGGCGGGAGCGGAGCGCGCTTTCGCATCGAGCTCCCCGTCGCGGAGTCCCTCGGGGTCGAGGAAGGCCAGTCATTCGAAGCAGGAGAGCGATGATGTCCCAAGCTAGAATTCTCGTGGTGGATGACGACCGCGCCTTCCGGCTCTCTACGGCGGCGCTGTTGCGGAGTGATGGGCACACCGTGGACGTCGTCGGTGACGGCGCAGCGGCGGTGCAGGCCCTCCGCGCGCATCCCTTCGATCTCGTGGTGCTCGACATCCGCATGCCCGGCATCGATGGCCTCGGATTGGTGGAGGCACTGAGACTCTGGGGCGACCACATCCCGGTGCTGATGATCTCCGGCTACGGAACCGTCGATGCCGCCGTACGCGCCCTGCAACTCGGCGCCGATGATTTCCTGACCAAGCCGGTGGAACCGGACGTGCTGACCGCGCGCGTTGCGGCACTCCTCGAACGACGCCCGTCCCTCCACACGCACGCGCCCAATCCTGGCGGCATGGTCGGACGGTCGCCACAGATCCGGGACGTCATCGCCGCTATTCGGCGGGTGGCACCGTCCGCAGCGAACGTGTTGATCTCGGGAGAGACTGGGACCGGGAAGGAACTCGCGGCCCGCGCGGTGCACCAACTATCTGATCGGGCACAGTCGGCGTTCGTCCCGGTGAATTGCGCGGGACTGTCGGACGGCGTTCTCGAAAGCGAATTGTTTGGCCACGTGCGAGGTTCGTTCACCGGGTCCGTGCGAGATCGTGTTGGCATGTTCGAGTCTGCCGATGGGGGAACGATCTTCCTCGATGAGATCGGCGACATGAGCGTTGCGCTCCAACTGCGGCTGTTGCGCGTGCTTCAGGAGCGCGAGGTAACGCGCGTGGGCGCAAGCTTTCCCATCAAGGTGGACGTTCGCGTGGTGGCAGCCAGCAACAGGGATCTCAAGGGACTTGTTGCCGAGGGACGGTTTCGCGAAGACCTGTACTATCGACTGGCCGTGTTTCCCGTCGTGCTTCCCGCCCTGCGCGAACGAAGCAGCGACATTCCATTGCTCGTCGAGCACGCGCTCGCGGCATTGCGTATGGCACACGCCGGGCGCGAACGCCTCTCCTGCTCGCCATTCGCCATTCGCCTGCTTCGTGCGCACGAGTGGCGCGGCAACGTGCGCGAATTGTTCGCGGTTGTGGAGCGAGCGGCGATCGAGGCGTCCTTTCATCGCATTGAAGCACAGCACTTGCCTGCGGACGTGCGGGAGCGAGGCACACCACGCCTGGCAGACGTGCGCTATCGCGCCGCAGGTCCGGACGACGACGAGCAGGCGGCCATTCAGGCGGCGCTCGAAGAGACGGATGGCGCGCTTGGCCGGTCCGCCGAACTGCTCGGCATGGGAAGGACGACGCTCTGGCGGAAGTTGCGGCGGTACGGACTGACGGCTCGCGACGAACTGCGCGTCGACGATTGATGGCGCGTCGCGCCATCCCTTGCCACTGTACCGAACGTTCGGTAACGTACCACCGTAGCGACGCGACCCCTTTTCACGCATACGTCCACGTGCCATGACGAGTCCGATCAAGCCCCCGTTCACCCTCGAAACCGCGTTGGCCAAGGTGCAGGCCGCGCAGGATGCATGGAACAGCCGGGATCCGCAACGCGTATCGATGGCCTACACCCCGGATTCGGAATGGCGCAACCGCACCGACTTCATCAGGGGCAGAGACGAAATCCGCGCGTTCCTCACGCGAAAGTGGGAAAAGGAACTGGACTATCGCTTGAAGAAGGAACTCTGGGGCTTCAGGGAAAACCGTATGGCGGTCCGCTTCGAGTACGAGTGGCACGACCACGAAGGGCAGTGGTATCGCTCGTACGGCAACGAGATGTGGGAGTTCGACGAGGACGGACTCATGGCGCGCCGGTTCGCCAGCATCAACGACGCGCAAATTGCCGAAACCGATCGTCGCATCCTCCTGCCGGAGCGATAGCACCGACGTCACGCGACCTCAACGCCCGTTCACGCGATCTCGGCGTGGCTGAAGTAGACGATCCAGGGCGTACGGTCCCGAGCCGCCAAGTACAAGCGCCGCGAGCCCCGCGAGGTACAGCAATCCGGTCTCGTAGCCCGGTTGGCCGAAGTGCGCGCCGGCGGCATCCACAGACTGGAGCTTGATCGCGCTGAAGCCGTAGGGCAGGTGCACGGTGACGATGGCGACGATCAGCACCACCGCCATCGGTATGCTCACCAGTGGAATGAAAGCGCCAACAAGCACGGCAAATCCGCAGACGAGTTCGATTGCGATGGTTGCCCACGCCATCAATCCGGGTGATGGAACGCCAAGGGCGTGCAGCACCCCGGCAAAGATCTCGGGACCACGCAGAATTTTCGCGTATCCGTGCGCCATGAATCCGTAGCCGATGATCATGCGGAGCGGAATGGCAAACCATGCCGTGCGCAATGACGGCGCCAGGTGCGCCGCGCGTTCTCTCAAGGCAATCATTTGTGGATGGATCGAGGTGAGGTGCAACCGCTCAATCGCGATCTCCACGCGCTCCGGCGGCACTCCTCCACCCATTAGAACCAAACGCACCACATGGTTCCGTGGCGAGCGAACTCCGACCGAGGAACGTGTATATTCGGCATATCCTCTCTTGATCGACCAACAGTCCAGACGAAATGGGACCGACATGAAGACACGCATTGCACTCGCCACCGCGCTCATTGTCATCGGAGTCACGAACCTCCAGGCCCAACAGCCTCCACTGGCCACCGAGGTCGGCGCCGACCAGAAGGCACTCACGGTCCTGCCGGCCAAGGGCGACGCGAAGCTCACCGTCTCCACTCCGGCGTTCGCTGCTGGCGGCGACATTCCCTTCGAGAATACCCAGTACAAGGGCAATGTCTTTCCGGGGCTCGCGTGGTCGGCCGGCCCATCGGGCACCAAGGCTTACGTCGTCATCCTTCAGGATCTCGATGGGGTGCGTAATGGCATGGCGATCCTTCACTGGACAATGGCGAACGTCCCGGCCGGTGTTACAAAGCTGGACGCCGGGATGAGCGCACCTCCCGCGGACGCGCAATACGGCCCGAACATTCGCGCCGCTGCGCAGCCGTACCTTGGCCCGCGCACTCCGGCAGGTCCCAAGCATCGCTACCACTTCCAGGTGTTTGCACTCGACACGCCGCTGTCAGCGGATGTGCTCGCGACATACCCAATGATGACCGACGCAATGAAGGGCCATGTGTTGGCGAGTGGCGAAGTCGTGGGCCTCGGTCAGGTCATGCCACCCGCTGCGCCGTAACCACCACCGATCCCAGCCGGGAATCCTTCAACCCCATGTTCCCGCGCAGAAGCTCTCGAAGGCCGAGCCGGCAACTGGGTCGCGCGCGGCGTCGATGAAGCAATTGGTGTCGAGCACATACTTGTTCGGCGTACGAGTGCCGGTGATCTCAGCCGAGGCGCGAGAGCCGCATTCCCTTCAGGGCGCGAGCGCCCGCGACCAAATCGCGACGGAAGATGACCAGGTCCAGCGCCAACTCGACGGTGTCGCGTTCGGTCACGGTGCCGAGAAACGCCTGGGCTGCGGCCAACGAGGCCGGATCCAACCAGAACTCCTTGCGCACCTTGCCCTCGGTGACCGCGCGTCGTCTGGTCGGAGGCGATGCGGAACGGGAAGCTTTTTTGCGCGGGATGGCCATCCTTGTCCTCTTGCTGTGTGCGGATAACTGTATTGCACGAACCATCAGCAGCAAATGCTGCATGTTCCAGCCCTACGGTACTGAGTCACAACCACCGACCCAGCCGCAGCCGTGTCGAATCCCGGCGGCGCTGTTCGTAGTAGGGGTGAGCAACCACCCACGACGGGCGCCACCACGCACAGGAGATGATCCAAGATGCAGTACCTGATTTCCGTGATCGACGATGGGACCGGCCCCGCGACCGGCACCGAGGATGCCGCCATCGATGTGTTCAACGACCGGCTCAGGGCCGAGAGCCACTGGGTCTTCGCAGGCGGCCTTGGGTCGCCCAGCACGGCAACCGTCATCGACAACCGCCGCGGCGAGTCGCTGTTCACCGACGGGCCCTACGTGGAGTCGAAGGAATACATCGCCGGCTTCTGGATCATCGATGCCCCCGACCTCGATGTGGCGCTCAAGCTCGCCGCCGATGGATCTCGGGCCTGCAACCGAAAGGTCGAGGTGCGGCCGTTCCTGCTCGGCTGAGTGACGCCGGCGTCCGGGACGCGATCACCCGGGCCCATAAAGAACAGTGGGCGCGGCTGGTCGCCGCGCTGGCTCGGCGCTTCGGTGATTTCGACATCGCCGAGGAGGCGGCGGCCGCGGCGTTCGCGGCTGCTGTCGAGCGGTGGCCGGCCGACGGCGTGCCGCCCAACCCCGGCGCCTGGCTCACCACCACCGCCAAACGCAAGGCCATCGATCGCATCCGGCGCGAGAGCAAGCGCGATAACAAGCAGGAGGAAGCTCAGATGCTGTACGACAACGATCCGCCCGAGCCCCTCGGCGCCATCGACGACGACCGCCTCCGGCTGATCTTCACCTGCTGCCACCCCGCGCTCGCGATGGAGACCCGCGTGGCGCTAACGCTGCGCATGGTCGGCGGACTGACAGTGCCCGAGATCGCCCGTGCCTTCCTCGTGCAGGAATCCACCATCTGGCAACGGATCACTCGCGCCAAGGCCAAGATCAAGGTGGCCCGCATTCCGTATCGGGTACCGTCCGTCGAGGACATCTCGACGCGTGTTGCCGGCGTACTTGCCGTCCTCTTTCTCGTGTTCAATGAAGGCTACCTGGCCACGGGCCCCGACACCGATCCCATACGTCACGATCTCACAGCCGAGGCGATCCGGCTCACGCGCCTGATCCGTGTGCTCATGCCGGAAGATGGTGAAGTGGTCGGGCTACTGGCGCTGATGCTCCTCACCGAGGCGCGCGGTGCCGCCCGGGTTTCGGCGAGCGGCGACCTGGTCACTCTCGCTGAGCAGGACCGTGATGCCTGGGACGCAGCACTAGTCGCCGAGGGTCATCGGCTGGTTCGCGAGCGCCTGGCCGCCGGCGTGGCTCCCGGTCGCTACCAGATTCTCGCGGCGATCAACGCCGTGCACACCTCTGCCCGCAGCGTAGGCGAAACCGACTGGTCGCAGATCGTTGCGCTCTACGATCAGCTCGTCCGCGTCGACCCCTCGCCGATCGTCGCGCTCAATCGGGCCATCGCGGTCGGCGAGCGTGATGGCCTCGAGGTGGCACTAGCCACAGTCAACCGTCTTGAAGACAGACTAATCGGCTATCACCTCTATCATGCTACGCGCGCCGACTTGCTGCGCCGCCTGGGCCGCAGCGAGGAGTCGCGCGCGGCGTACGACACAGCCATCGAGTTGGCGAGCAACTCCGGCGAGGTGGCGTTCCTCACCCGTCGCCGCGACCAGCTTCACTAATTTTTCTACAACCTCGTAGCTACGCCGCCGCAACGGCCTCGATCTCGAGCGCCCACCGGGAGTCGAGAAGCTGGCAACACACGACTGTGGACGAGACACGATGCGTGCCCAGTTGTTTGGCACGCATCAGTGCATTGGCCTCGTCGTGCTTTGGGTCCGCCAGGTATGTGCGCAGCGACACGAGATTGGTCACCGTCATTCCGGCCGAGTCCAGGATCGAACGGATGTGGGCCCAAATGAGCTCGGCCTGGCCTTCGAATGACTCAGGCATGGTGATACCGTCCTGCTCGAAGCCGTTGAGTCCACTGATGAACAGAAGCCGTGAACCGGCAGGAACCTCGAGCGCGTGCACGTAGCCGCGATAGGGTGGAAAGATGCTCGCGGGGTTGTGGACAACGGGGATCATTCGAGGTCTCGATATGACGGTGGGTGTGCTGATCCGTGCAAGCTATGGCTCGGTGCAGGACTACGCTTTGCGGACCTGGTAGCGCAGGTGTGTAACGCCAACGCCCGCGATCACCGTCGGGTTGCCAAGGACGGCAGGCGTGGCGGCGAGGTGATCGAAGAGTCGAACGCCGGAGCCGAGCAACACCGCCGCGACGTCGACGCTGATTTCGTCGAGGAGCCCTGCGTTCAGCAATTGCTGGATGGTATCTGCGCCGTGGACACCAACCGACTTTCCGCCGGCGGCCGTCTTGGCCTGCTTCACGGCGCTCTCGATGCCGTCGGTCACGAAGTGCACCGTCGAGTTGGGTCGCGGCCATCCCGCGGGGACGCTGTGCGCAAGCACGAATGCCGGTCCCCACGCGTGGTTTCCGCCCCAGCCGTGGGCGACCTCGAAGGTGCGACGACCGGTGAGTACGGCACCAAGCCCGGACGTGAGATCGCGAAAGTGCTCGGCGCTTGGGCCGGACATCTTGAACGTCATGGAGTCCGACCCACCGGTGCGGATTTCGACGTCGCCCGAGTTCATGTACCAGTCGAACACTTCAGCCACACCATCATTGCGGTCGGCGACGTACCCGTCCAGTGACATGGACATGATTGCGATAACCTTCGACACTGTGCGCTCCTTGCGAGGGATGGAAACTGCGGTCGGGGATAGCACAGCTACTACGAACGGGTTTTCCGAAATTCGACAGTATGATGTAGTGGCGCGCGGCGGGAAGGGTGGTGAGCTGCGAGGCGCTACTTCGCGAGCGAAACATCGTTGTAGCGAAACACGTCCACGCTGCCGTCCAGGTTGAGCCAGACTCGCCATTCCAACGCGCCCTTTTCGAACGTAGCCAGGTAAATGTTCGCACCGCCCCGGCCGGCGCCCTTGAAGGTCACCGACTGGAGTGCTCCGAGCTTGGCGATTGTGGCCTCGTGCTGTGTGACCTGCCGCCGCGTCTCCCTGCCAAGGTCTGGGCCCATGAGGTCATAGTTAGGCTTCCCGATTCGCAATTCTCCGATGAGCCTGCGAAGGGCCGCCTCGCTTCCCGGCGATGCCACCTGTCCCTTGAATCGCTTGTCGATGTCCGCCTGAATCTCTGCGATCTTCTTCCTGCCGAGTGCGGAGATGATGTCCACCGCGAGGCGATCGGTATCCTCCTTGCCGCCTCCGACGTTCCGAAAGACGACCACGCCAAGTCTCCCTGGGCGGTCGAAGTACATGGAGGCACGATATCCTGCGACGCTTCCGCTGTGCCCGACGTAGGAATAGCCGTCCCGACTCATCGCCATGAAACCCAGCCCGTACCCGGTCTCCAGACCGCGGTTGGTCGCCACGAGGCCGCCGAACGCTTCGTCCAGCATCGATCTCGCAAGAACACTGTCCGGACCACGACCAAGCTCCAGCGATACAAAGCGAGCGAGGTCGTCAACCGTCGTGAAGATCGCCCCGTTCGGCACCTTGTAGCCGCGCCCGTCCCGAGCTTCGTCTGCCGCGGTTTGGTCGTCGAGTGTTCCGTCGCCTCGCACCTCATATCCAACCGCCAGATCAGCCTTGATGGTCGGATCGACTTCGAATCGCGTGCGATCCATCCCCAGCGGCTTGAACACATGCGAGCGCTCCCACTCCACGTACGGCTGGCCGGCCACGCGAGCAAGAGCCGCCCCCAGCGTCGCGTACCCAATATTGGAGTAGGAATACTCTGTGCCGGGAGCGGAGAGGTAGCTCGTGTGCGGCAGCGCAGCGAACAACTTCTTTTCCCAATCCGATACAGGCCCCGTCCAGAATGGCCCAGCGTCGTCCGGCTCTCTCGCCAACCCGGCGGTCATTGTCGCCAGTTGCAGAAAGGTGAACGGGGCGGCGCCGCTCGGCTTGGAGGTGATCTGCTTGACCTCCGGAAGATACCGCTCCACGGGATCGGACAACTGAACCTTTCCCGCGGCGACCAACTGCATCAACATGACGGCGGTGAATGGCTTCGTGACCGAGCCGATTCGATAGACCGTCGCGCGATTCGCCAGACGGTGCGTCTTCATGTCGGCGAAACCAACGCTGCGCGTCCACACGAGTTGCGAGCCCGCGATGACGCCGACGGTGATACTCCCGATGCTGTCCTTGGCGAATTCCGCGGAGACGAGGGAGTCCACGGTCTCCATTCCGGCAACCGCTCGTACAGGTAGCGCCTGGCAGGCCGCACTCTCTCCGAGAAATACGAAGCACGCCGCAGAAACCACCAACGCTTTGGCGAGGATGCCACGCGCCGCATTCCCTTCCTGCGCCCTGCTTGTCATCGATCGACTCATCGGTATCCCCGCGTTGCGAGAGGAGCGCCTGCTTGGCACCTTCGCGAAAGTACGAGCCAGTCGTGATGGGGACGTGAACGATCGATTAAGAATCGATGAGAAAAAGCGCCGACCTCGGCGGGCAGGGCGATCAGTTCCGCGCGGTGTTGCGGGAAACGGGAAACGGGGCCGCAATCGCGGCCCCGTTGTCCTTCATTTCCTCTCTCGTGCTAGTTGCCGTCAGCCTTCGCGCGGCGTCCGCGTCCCATGGCGAGCATGCCAAGCCCGCCGGCCAGCAGTGCGAACGTGCCTGGTTCCGGTGTGGTCGTGGTTTCGGGTGGAACGTTCAAACCCGACGCGAAGTCGAGCTGAACGGAGTTCGTGATGTCGTTGCCGTTCGCGTCGAACACCTGGTAGCCACTGAACGTGAGTGTGTTGTAAAAGTCGGCGACCGCGTTGCCGTCAACGTCAATGTCCGCCATTGGCGTCTGCGTGCACGCGGCGTCGAAGATCGGGTCACAACCGTCCGGGATGTGCCCGATGCTGGCTGTGGAGTGGAAGAAGGCCGCCTGCGAGCCGAACGCGAAGTTGAAGTCGAACGGGTTGCCGTTCGAAATCGGGATGTCCGCCAATGTGAGCCGACCATTCACGAAACCCGGCTGATACGAGCCGGCAAACGTCGCCGTTGGCTGGTTGGCTCCGGCCGGTGCGAAAGCATACTGGCTGAATCCCGAATTGCCGTCGCTGTCGATGTTCATCGACGAACCGCCGTAGAATGCATCGGTGGCGGCGGCGGGGGTTCCACACACACCGGCGTCTGCCGTGCAGAAGTTGACGAAGCTGTTGGCGAATGCCGAAGCGCCACCAAGCTGGGGATCGGTAAACATCACCCCATCAAGATCGATGAAGAACGAAATCGTGGCCGGGTACACTCCGGCACTCGCGTGCAGCGCGAACGCGTCGGAGAGCCCCACGTAGGAGTAGACACCAACCACATCGGGCCGAGCGTTGCCCGTGTAGGCGCGATTTCCGTTCACGTCGTACGTGGGGACGAACTGGGACAGTGTGAAGTGATCGGCTTGCAGCGCAGCGAATGACTTGAACGTGCCGCCGACCGGGTCAAATGCGGAGATACCGCGCGCCAGGATGGAGCCGCTGCCGCCGGGGTTGGGCGGGACGATGCAGTAGGCTATGACGTTGTTCTGATTGGATGTGCAGCCATTCACCGAGGTGGTGAGGTACGTGTTCGCGTTGTCTGCGTACTGGTAGACATACGAGTTGGCGTACACGGACGACTGGGCGTGCATTCCGGCCGGTGCAGCGACTGCGAGAACGGCCGCGAGGCCGCACGTTGAAAACAGTGCGGTCCGCTGGTGACGCGGTGGAGTCTGGGTATGCATCATCGCATGGTGGGAGGTGGGACACCCGTCCGGGGCAAGCGACCTGGTGTGGCGCGAACGTACGGGTGTAACGTGCGATAGTCAACGTTGCCGCCCCCTGGAAGGGCAGGGCGCGTACAGATCCTGATGGGCCGAGAGGTGCACAGCCGAATCGATCTGTCTCGCCTGTACAACGGCACCCGAAAGCGGCAACGCACTCAGGAAATCGGCTGCACCAGGTCCCACAAGTTCCACCCAAAGATGAAGTGTCCTTGGGTCACCTCATCGGCGAGCAGCACGAACGCCGCGAAGCGCACGGCAAGTTCCGGGAATCCATAGTACGGCCACGCCGGCGCGATCGTGCGGCAATCCACACAGGTCCAGCGGAGTCGCGAAACGGGCATGCAACAGGCACGGCAGGCTGCGACACGAGCCGGCGTCAGATGCCGAACGATGCGCGCCCGCCAGGCGGCCGGCGCAACTGCGAGATCGCCCGCCAACAGCTCGTGCTGCATCACGAGCCAGAGCACGGCATAGGGAAGGACCGACGCGCCCGTGAGCGCAACGCCGTACAGTGCCGCGAGCCGCCACGACCACGCGCGCGAATTCAGCCAGATCACGCAACCCGTGGCGGCAATCACCATGGATTGGCGTTCGGCCTGGTGGTTGAACAGCACCGCGAACATCAGCAGCGAGCAGCCGAAGTGGAGCTGGAACGATGCGTCCTGCCACCGGTCCCGCCGCAGGAGTGGCACCAGAACCAGCAGGGTGCCCGCCAACTGGAAAGCCCAGTTCGGCGTCGCCGTGGCCCAGAACGCTCGCATGGCACGGATGAACGACATGCCGAAATCCACATCACCGGCATCCTTCAGTTCCAGGGCGTGCCACGATTGATACTGCGCGGCCAATTCGGGTGCTGATACTACCGAGAGCGGGAGCGCCAGCACGACCACGCCGGACAAGGCAATCGCCAATGCGAATCGCCACCGGTCGCCGCGCGTCACGGCTACACTCGCCACCGCCAACGGAAAAATCTTGATGGCGGCGCCGAGCGCGATCATGAGCGCAGCAGGGGCCTGCTTTCCGCGAGCAATCCAATGGAGCCCCAGCAACATGAGCGCGGCAACGAGCGCGTTGCTCGACGACGCCTGCACAGCCGTAAGCACCTCTGGCAGTAGCAGAGCCAAGGCCATGTTGGCCGCATTGCCGCGCAGCAATCGCGTGATGGCGAAGAACAGCAAGCCCGCGTTGCAGAGATTCCACAGGAAGAGTCCCGCCAGGAATGGAACGCTGGACAACGGCGCAAACAGCATCGCCGCCGTGGGGCTGTATTTGAAGAGGTCCTGCGCGGCTGGTCCTTGCTCCAGCGGGTAGGACGCGTACAGATCCTGATGTGCCGAGAGGTGCACGAACGACTGCCGAAAGATCGGAAAGGTCGTGTGCTCGCGGCTGATGAAACCGCGCTGCCAGGTGGCAATCACCACGACGGCGAGGTACGCCACGGCAAGCCAGCGCCGGGCGCGTGAGATGGAAGAAATCATTTGGATGCCCGACGAGGTGGGGTGGTGCGTCGGTTGCTACGGCGAGTCGAGGCGAGATGCTACAGACGGCTGCTCTTACGGATCCGCGGTCAGCGATTGGGAACTACTCGTCGCCGCCGATATCGGATTGCCGATTGCGACGGCCAGCACCGCGGCGACGATGACGCCTATCACCACAAGCGACATGACGCGCCAATGGCGCCATCGTCCTCGCCAGGCGTGCGGGTTGGGCTTCTCGTTACGGAGAATGCGGCGCGCACCACTGGGAGGTGGCGGAGTAACTGCTTCTGGCTGTCGCACGGCGTCGGGCGGAGCGGGTGGGACCCGGCATCAATCACGGGCTGGGTCGAATCTAAGCAATGGGCGCCACAACGCAAACAAATGTTCGCTGCAGGTTCACTCTTCCGCGTTGCCTGACTCCCTTCGGCCCCTTAACATACCCCCGTCATTTCGCCGTCATGCGGCCTTGAAACTCGGCGGAACTCCCCTCCGTAGGTCCCAACAACCCCGTGTCGCGTCGCTGCGTGCCGTTCCGGGGGGTCCACCCTGTTTCAGGGTCACTCATCACGATGAGGCGATGATGCTTGCACTGGAGGCAGGACGTGTCTAGCCGGCGCAAGACGCAGCGCGACGACATCCGGCGAGCGAAGCGGGTGGTGGCATCGGCATACGTGATGACGCATGCCAGTGGTGCAACCTTGGCCGAGATCCGGGCACTTGAAATGGAGTACGCCGCGTTTGAGGAAGCTACCGCCGAACAGCGACGGCAGGGCCGCGTGCGGAGTGGCCGTCACGTATTTGGGCGGGCCGTTGCCGCCGTCATTCTAGCCACGGGTTTGATCTTCGGAGCGCGCGCGATCCTTCGCGCCGCGCCTCGCCTCATGCTCATTGCCGCCACACAGGCTGCCCAATCTCCGGCGGCTGCCGACGCTCCCCCAGCCTCGAGGACCATGCCATGAATACGGAAACACCCGTGAAGGCAACCACACCGGCCAGCTTGGTCGGCACGATGAAGGATCCCATCGTGGGGGAGTACGCGACCGATCTGCGCGCCGGCATCCGTACGATGGCCTCAGAGATGCAGTCGAGCCGCACGCCGCTCTCCGAGAGCGGGCGACGGATCAATGGGCAGATCGCGTCACTGCTTCTCGTGGGATTCCTGATCGCCGCAGGCGTGATCTGGTGGAAGTACTCGGCGGGTGCGGAATCGTTCAGGCAGGGGATTGTTGCGGGCGGCGCGGCGGCGAAGACGAAATAGTAGCGCGGTCGGGCTGGAAGACTTCCGCTGCCCCGGCAGAATCGTTTGTTGGCTTTGCACTGAATTGTGTTCTCGTCTTGCCACAGTGTGCGGTTGAGTTCTCACGCATCGCGCGATGTCGTCATGAGCAGTCCCGTCCACAGTTCTCGAGTTCACTACGACAGGAAGTGGCAATCGCTCTGAATCTCTACGTCCGCGTGACGGACGGGACGGGCGCCTCGTTGATTCCTCCCTTGTGTGACGGTTTGTGATCCAGGAGTGTTGATCTGTTAGAACGCTTCTCCAAAGTGAGTTAGCGCGCGACCGCCATTTCCATCAGAGGGTGGAGGTCGACACGCGCCACCTGCACCCGCTGGATTCGGTCACCCAAGAAGGTGAGGATCACGATGCTGCCAAGCGACGTACGTTGCGACTTCAAGTCGCCTTCATCGGCCTATTGGTCGCATGCTTGGGTTGTGGTGCTGCTGCAACTAGCGCCAGCGACTCGAATCCATTTAGTGGACGATACGTGGTGACTGCGACGCACACTGCGGCGAGTTGCGCACCTCAGCCCCTTCCAATACCACTTGGCGTAGATGCCACGCAGTACGCGCCTGTGCCGGCTACCGAAAGCTCGTCCTCAGCCCTCCCGGTGACGATAGTGCAGTCAGGAAGCAATCTTTCACTGACCGTCACAAGCGTAGGAATACCAACGTTGGGCAGTCTCACGCGGGGTGGCTTTCTGACGTCACCGCTCACGGCGACACTCAGCAGCTCCACTAGCGTGGCGGAAGGGCCTCGGGCGGGTGGTCATACATTCTACGCTACCGCCTCGGATGCGGACACCGCTCAGTTCGTCGTTCTGGTTCAGACGCCTCCTGGTTCGGCGTTGGAAGCGCACTTTGCCTCCAGTGGAGCCGAGACAATTGCCTTTCGCGACGGCGGCGCCTCAGGAACGGTCTACACTACCTGCGTGTTCAGGCAATTGCTCAATGGCACACGCATTTCAGAATAGGACTCCTGGCGCTGAAGAAGGCCTGTTGAAAGCGAGCGGGATTGGTCCGATTTGGTGAACGCATAAGTGAGAGGAACTATGCCGCCAGCAACTCTTCCTCGTACGCGGCTGGGCTGATGTATCCCAGCGTGGAATGACGCCGCTTTCGGTTGCACCGCCCCTCGATGTACCGGAGACCGCGCGCCGGGCGAGTTGGCAGGTGCCAAATAAAGAACGCGCCGCGGCGCCGCTACTACACCGCGAACTCCTCGCTCCGCACGAAGGTCGCACCGTGCCAACAGCTCACGAGGACTCTCGCGGACGGCTACTTCAGTTCAATACCATCCCCGCTATAGCGGCGATCCGTACGCACGAGAACCACACTCCCAATTCCATGAATCTGAGCGGCAGTTCCCTGACGGGCGCTCGCGAGAAGGGGGCCCGTCAACCTATTCTCCGCATGCTTGCCCCAACTCCGGTCATGATCCACGCTCCGTCCCTTCGCCTGCGATTCGATTTCAATTCTGCGATCCGCATACAGCGTAATCGTTACAGGTGAATCGTCGTCCTCATTCTTCGATTCGTATACGCGCGCCTGTAGAAGCGCTGTCATATATATGTCATCGTTCAGCGATGCCGGCGACACGACGACATAGCGCGAGAGGGGCTTTGCCTGTCCGAGCCGAATGATAGCCACCGCGTCGTTTGGGAGTGCTGCATCCGAAATGGCGAGCAACAGAGCACCGCGGGCGCTGAGTCGCTGGTGGCGGGCCTGCATTTCCTTCCACTTCGCGCTGTTGCGGATCTGAGCCAGGAATTCAGCCTGCTCGGGTGGAATACCGGCCGGAGAGGTTGCGCTATCCGTATGCGCGACAATTCCATTCGATGCTTTCCTTTCCATTGGCGCCAACGAGGTCATGGGATCGTGGATCGCGTCCTTGCACGCGACAATTGACGAGGCCACCATCAACGTCGCCAGTGCGGATCGGACCACGGCTCTTTCAGCTAAGATGGTAATCTGGCGTTCCAGGCCGCGAATCGTCGGCCCAGGTCACATCAACCCCCGTGACGCCTGCTTCGCTCCTAATGCCCAACGGTCACAAGAAGCGAATCAGCGAATGCATGTCCGTTATCGGAAATCTGCGCCACCACATATGTTTGCCCGGCACTCTGCGCAGTTAGCGACGATCCGCTGATCGAGACAACTGCGGTATTTCGCGACACCCACTCAGCCCGAATGCTCAATGTGGAGTCGCGCGTGTCATACTCCATCAGGGCTACCCTGGCAGTGCCGCCCATAGCCACGGTTACCGCTCTCACATTCGTTACCGCGTCGAATGCTCGTACGCGCGTGACCTGGCCAAGTTGCAAAACACCCGAAACTCTGTTGTTGCCGCAACTCGCCAATACAACAGGTGCGCTTAGCGTCAAGACAAGACGCGTGCTTCCTCTCAACCGCATATCGATGAGCCTCCTCTAACAATCGTGTAAAATAGGAGTGGCTCCATCAGCGGCGCCCACAAAGTACGTGATCGCGCTTCCGACAGATATTCCCGAATTGCATGCGACGACGGTGTAAGATACCCACGAGGTGGCTGCACGAGGTGACTGGATACGGTGAACTGTAAACCGCAATCGGCGAACGCGAGCTGAACGAGGTCGACGTCGTCGGCGTCAGTTCGTGGTTTGGCTCGAGCCAGGAGTAGGTAGACGCATCCCATGCTGTTCGAAAGACCCTACAGGTAGTTGCCTGAGTCTGCTCCGGCCACGCGACCGATGGCCTCGACAAGAACAGCAACCTGCATCATCCGTTCTGTCGGTGATCTCAACACGGTGACACGACCTACGCCAACGTCGTCCTCAGCGCCCGTCCCGCCTCCGCTTCCGCCCTCCGCGCATCCATCCGCACCTCCCCCGGAATATCCTCCGCCTTCTCCCGGAAGTTCTTGTCCTTATCCCACGCATCATGCATCCGGTGGATCAACATCTTGTTCATGTACAGGATGTGCGCGTCAATCGTGAAATCCCACCGCGTCGGATCCTGATTCCAGAGCGTCAGCATGACCTCCTGGAGCAAGTCGTCCTGCTTGTCCAGATCCTTCGTGCAAATGCGCGCAAACCGCTTCATCGACCGCTCGAAAATCGGCCACGCTTTGCCAAACGCGAGCGCCTCTTTGCCGGTGACCGGGATGCCCTCACCGCGCACCGGCAGCGCAACGTAGGTCAGCATCGGGGGTCACCCAGGCGACGCGCCCCCTCATGCCGCAGTTCCTCCCACCGCAGGAACCGGTCGCCCAACTCCGCCGACAACCGGCGCTGCACCCGCATGCACTTGCCGCCGCGCAACTGCGCGAACTCGTTGGTGTCACCCTCCACCGTGTACAGGTCGAACGCCGGCTTGCGGCCAAACACGCGAATGGCCCCCTCCACGTCCACCACCACACCCGAGTGCACGAAGGTCTTCACCCGCACGTTCCACTGGAGGAAGATGTCGCCCGCCATGGGCTCCTGGTACAACACGTTGTGATGCATGCCGAACATCCCCAACTCGGGTGTGGTCAAGTCCGTGGGGAAGGGCCACGCACTCGTCCGGCTCTTGTGATTGTAGTGCGACCAGAACCCGGCCACATGGATGAAGCGCGCATCCCACGACGGCGGACCCTCAGCATCAGTGGCACGCTCCAGGGTCTTGGCATCCCACCGGACCTCTTCGGGCGTCAGACCTACCCCGGCCAACGCTCGGCTCGTGATGATCAGCGACTGCGGCGACAGTAGCGGCATGGACCATTCTCCTTCTATGAGAGGTTGGCACATCCTTCGACGCTCAACGCATCACGACGCCGAAGCTACCTCAACTACGGAGACCGGTTTTGCAGAGTTTCAAACTCCGTGACGATGGAATGAAACGCCGGGTGCAACTGCCTTCCGCGCTCACGAGATGGCCCGCATGCCTCACCGACAATGATCGTGGGGTCTGGATATCACGCTCGACGCGCGGTTTTCCGAGCCGGGCCCTGTTGAGCCGAACTACGAACCGGCGAGAGAGCCAGAGTGACCCGCAAAAAAAGCGCTTGACATATGGCCGTGCCAAACCGTGAGGGATGTATAGCGATCGCTCACAAAGGCACGCCACACCGGCTTCTCCAAAAGATTCTTTGACGAGCGATCAATCATTTCACCTGGCGGTGACGTTTAGATAATAGAGACCTGCGAGACGAGGACTCTTTTCGCCGCCACCACGAATGGAGCTCGCCATGCCTGCAATCGACCAGCAGTTCACAGAAGAGACCTTGCTGAGCCAGGTCTCCCAGATCGCCCGCGAGTCCGGCCGGCAGTTCGTGGACGCCGCCGATGCAGACGACATCGCGCAGGACGTCGTACTCGACTACCTCGTGGCGTTCCGCGACGGCAGGGTTACGGCGAGCGGGAAGGATCTCATCGCACTGGTGCGCAATCAGGTGTTCTGCCGCATCGTCGACCTAGACCGCGCCATCCGCCGCCGCGCACGCCGGGACGGGCAGTTCCTCGCCTCGCTCGCCGATGTGGCTCCAGCATGGATGTCACCGCGCGCGCGGTTCGAGGAAGGTGAACTGACCGACCTGGTCACCCGCTCGCTCGACACGCTCACGCCGCTGTGCCGCACGGTCTACCTAATGGTCCGCAACGACGAGACGTCCTACCTCTCGGTCGCCTCGGCACTCGGCATCTCCCGCTCGGCCGTCTGCGGCCACGTAGTGGTGGCGCAGCGCCGCCTCCGTGCCGCGCTGTCCGACTGGCTGGAGCTCCGCACCGCGACCGTGTCGCCGCTGTACGCCGAACCGGCGTCGCACGTCGGTCCGGTTGTGGATCAACCCGTCGACGTCGCCGCGTAAGTCGCTGACCTGCATCACCACGCACGCCGATGTGCACCACGCATCGGCCAAGGTGGACCGGCGTACCGGCGATCTGCACCACGCGACCGATGAGGTGCACCACGCGACCGATGAGGTGCACCACGCGACCGACGAGGTGCACCACGCGACCGACGAGGTGCACCACGCGAACGACGAGGTGCACCACGCCAACGATGAGGTGCACCACACGAACGATGACCTGCACCATCGCACCGCGGAGGTGCCGGCATGGACCGATAACCTGCACCACCCGGACGACCACATGCACCACGCCGCCGCTCATCTGCACCACGGCACCGCCCAGTTGCACCAGCAGCGCATCACATCATGCACGTCGTGCCCGTTCACTCGCACCGGAGGACCGATGACTTGCACCACGCACCCAACGAACTCGCACCAGCGCATCGCCGACCCGCACCGCGCCGACGCCGACGTGCACCACCGTACCGCGCAACCGCACCAACGCCCCGCGCTCCCTGCACCACGCGATCGCAAGGGCGACACACTGTACCGGGCACCGGAAACAACCGCACGTGAACCTGCACCATGGAGGAAGGCACATGCACCAACACGACGCACACCAGACACACGCCGACGCCCACGTGCACCACGCACCCTCGTTCGTTGCACCACTCCACACGGTCATGCAACACGACGGAACGCGGACATGCACCAGCGGCGCGGCAACCTCAAACTTCGGCACCGTCAACGGTGCACCAACCGAACGCGATGTAGCACCACCGCATCGTCACGAAGCACCAACGTACCGCCGAGTTGCACCACCGTACGCCGCCGAGGAAACACATGCCGGCGTCGTTGCACCAACCCGACGGGGAGTCGTAACACTTTTCGCCGATAAATCGATCGGCGCGCCAATTACTTCCTTATAGGAGCATCCCATGCGAACCAATCAGGGCAGTGACGTCACGTCCCTCCGCGCGGTCGACGCGTTCATCGACCGCAATGCAGCGGACCTGGCCACGGTCGTCAACACCGGGGCCCGGGTGAAGCTCAAGACCAACATCGCGCGACTCAGCGGCCACGCGACCGAGCAGGCCGGTAGTTCCATCGAATCGCAGAGTTCCACCATTGGCAAACAGAGCCTGCGTCGTGCGCTGCTGCGCGATCACATGGCGCCGATTGCCAGCATCGCGCGGGCGGAACTTCCGCTCACGCCTGAGGTGGCGCCGCTGCGCATGCCACGGGGCCGGCCCACCAACGCCAAACTCGCCCAGGCGGCCGACGGTATGGCCCAGGCAGCAGCACCGTACGTCCAGCTCTTCATCGACAACGGCATGCCCGCCGATTTCATCGCCCAGCTCAACGCTGCGGCAGAAACACTCAGCAGCTCGCTCGCCGGTCACACCGACATTCGCGCGAGACGTCGCACCGCCACCGTCGGCGTGCAGGCCACCATCTCCAGTGGTCGCCGGCTGGTGAACATTCTGGACAAGTACGTGAAGATCGCGTTGAAGGACAACCCGGTACTGCTCGAGGGTTGGACCAATGTGAAGCGCCCGGATCGCACGGGTCAGCGCATCGGCACCAGCACGACCACCGGCACCACCGGCACCACCGGCACCACCGGCACCACCGGCACCACCACGCCCAAACCGACACCAACGCCGGCACCCAAGCCGACGCCTGCACCAACTCCGGCACCAACTCCGGCGCCCGCGCCCGCACCTTCACCCACAGGCTGACGCACTATGCCACACGAAACCCCACGGAGCGGCACCGCGCCTCTCGGCCCGAACGTCTGGGTCGTTCGCCACGGCCGCCGGTACTCCATCATGCTGGAACGGTGTCCACGGTATCTCATTCCACCCTCAACCCAGCGGCTGGCCACGTCCATCGCACGACACCTCGCTCGCGCGAATCGTAGTGAGCTGGTGGTGCAGGGCAGTGGCGGTCGCATCAGGATCAAGGACAGTCACGGCGCGGATCCCCATCCACCGCGAGGCTGACCCATGCGCACCGCCATGGCTGCAGTCTTCCTGCCGTTCACCGCGTGGCTCGGTGCATTGCAGGCCACGACGAGTAGTTGGAATAGTTGGAGCAGCATCGACAACAGCGCCCGCATCGTCGGCATGGCGGGCGTGCTCGGCACCCTCTCCGTGTTGATCTATCGGCTCGGAGTGTGGCGGCAGGAGATGGAGAACACCCGGAACAACGTGGGCGCCGAGTTGAAGGCGTATCACGAGGAGTCCACCATGCACTTCGATCGGCTCGAGCGACGGCTCGACGCCATCGATCACATGGTGAGTATGGCGACCGACTTCAAGGACGTTGCACGACGACGACAGGCACGCACGGACCGAAGGGTGATGCGACTGGAGCAGTCGCTTCAGCGCCCAACGGAATGACGGCATGAAGGCACTCGGCTGCGCAGGGCGAAAGCCCTGCGCAGCCAGCCGAGACAATCTCTCGTCGGCGGATCCGTTCGACCTGCTCGTTGGGGTAGGACTCCAAATTGCCGTTGCTGGTGCGTTCGCGCTTCTTCCGGGCGAAAGGCATTCGTTCTGGTATTTGTCGACGGCGTTCTTGGTGTTGGGCACTCTTACGGCAGCTCTCGCTTTGGTCGGCTGGGTGCGTTCGCGACCGGCTGGCGCTACACCGTCAGGGACAGCGCACCAGTAACTCATACGTAGGTGAGAATTGGTGCGCACAGAGACAAGTAGTGAATTTGCGACGCGGCTAATTCGCTACTAGTTGATTTCAGGCTTGTGCATCCGCCGGCGCAGGGCCTACACGAGCGCCTGCCGGATTCGCACCGGCTTCACAGAAGCCTCACGTTGCGGAAGTGGCGCACGGAATCACCGCTTTAGGAGCGATGAGCGCCGGTACCAATCTCGGTGTGAGGAGGCGACCCTGCAGGCAGGGCAGGCGGTCCACGCAAACTGTGCCCGACAGTGCGGACAGCGCGCACGCGTTTCGAACGTATCGAAGCAGCCGCCGCAGCCGTCGGGGCTGCAACTCCAGTTCATTCCCTTGGTCGGAACAAAACCGCACACGGACAGGCAATGTCCGGGCGACGGTCGCCACGTGCGAGTGGTGTGATGTGCCGATCTGTCATAGTGAGCGATGCGTCTGGCAACGTAAAGCCAGGCTGCAAACGAGTTCAATGAAAACGAAGCGAGCATTCCATTGACTCCCGCGTGTTGATACGAAGTGACCAGAGCTCCTCAAACCTGCGGCACCAGCAGTCTGCTCCAAGATCTCTCTCTGCGTGGACGTACACAAGGACTCGTTCATCATCGCCTTGTCTCTTGGAGCCGGATCGCCGACCCGGGTCGCGCGCTTGCGAATCAGGGCGGGTGAAGCGTAAGAGCCATCATTCTAACACTCGTCCTTTGCGGCGTTGCGCGCGTGGCTCTATTTTTCAAACGCATGAAGGCCCCTGCCACAGACGCACGTTGCGACGTGCGCGCGAGTCGTTCGCCGGTTTCGGTACTTGCGGTCGCATTCCTCGGTGCCCTTGCTTGCGGCGGAGCCGCGGCAGACGTGACGGTCGTCCCCAGGCCAACCGGACCGGCACTGAGCATTGTCGCGGGAGGTGCCCTGACCGACACCGTCGGCGCCCTGCCACTGCAAGCGCTCAAGGTCAACGCGACAGTCGATGGCAAGCCCGCTTCGAACATCGTGATTCACTTCGCTGCTCCATTGGCAGCGGACGGCAATCCTCACGACCTGAACGCCTACAGCGTTCAATTTGCCCCATTGCTCGGGAGCGCATTCGACTCCGTGATCAATGTGACCACGGATGGGGATGGCAACGCCACCGTCCGGATTCGCTTTGGGCATGTCGCCGCAACGCGTGCGGTCCTGGTCACCGCTCCCTCGCTCTCACTCTCCGCAACATCCAGCTACACCGTGCTGCCCGGTGCAGCAACGCGGGTTCGCATGTCGGTCACCGACAGCCAGGTGTACGTCGGCAGCGGCTACCGCCTTGGCGCGACGGTGGCCGACCAGTGGGGGAATTCTCGAACGGACGCCATTACCTACGCGTATCCGCACGGGGTCGTCGCGATTCGAAACGACAGCGTGATCGGCGTCGGATTTGGACGTGCCAACATCGCAATGACGGCGGGCGCTGTCCGCGACAGCACACTGGTCTCCATCATTCCCCACGGAATCCTGCTCGGCCAGGTCGACTCCAACATCGTCACGTTCGAGCTCGATGGTTCCAGCTTCACGACAAATGCAGAAGCGCGGCAATTCAATTGGCTTACCCCGCAGGCGAGTTGGGGGCCGCTCCACTCGGTGCTTGCCGTGGATGCGCGTGGCGCCGGCTCGTCGTTCACACTGATCGACAGCACCGGCGGCTTGCGGCACATTCCGAACCCATCTGGCATGACGCGCGTTGGCCAGGGCCGCTTTACCCCGGACGGACAGTGGATCTACTTCAGCGGCAACCGCACCGGCTTCACCGGCTGGGATGTGTGGCGGATGCACCCAGACGGGAGTGGCGCCGAAGTGATCAGGCAGGGAGAGTCGAACTATCCCGACGCGTGGTGGATCAGCGTGGCACCGGATGGTGCGCACGTCGTCATGAATCCGTACATCATTGGTTCCGGAATTGGCACGCTGGTCTACTCAACGAATCCCGTCAACGTCGTTGCGCAAACGTACAACGTGATCCCCGCGACGTTCACGCCGGCGAGCAATGAGTTGCTCGGGATCTCGGCGGCCAATGCCATCAACATGACGGCGCTGGATGGAAGCAATCTCAGGAAGTTCACGAGCGGTCGTTTCGCGAGTGGCGTTTCGTGGTCGAGCGATGGTCAGTGGTTTGTCACGGGCACGGTCAGTGGATATACCAAGCTGCTTCTCGTGAACTATCGCACCGCCGAGGTGCTGCCCATCCACTATTCAAAATTCGTCGGAAGTCCCGAATGGCGTCCATGAGTGTCCGCGTCGATCGTCTCATCACCATTGTCGGCCTGCTTGTCGTCTCCGCGTGCGGTGGTGGCGGTGCCACTGACGTCCATACCAGCCCGCCGAAGCCGACAACACCAAGCTTTCGCGTCGTTAGCGGTGCCGGAGCCACCGACACGATCGCGCGGGTCATGAAGGTCCCGCTGGTAATCAGCGTCGATCCCGCCCGGTCGCGTTTGAGCGGCGTCGTCGTGCGAGTATCTGGTTTGGCTGGCTCGGCACCGATCAACTACGCCCAGCGAACGCCGTTCGTGGCCGGAGCCAGCGGAACACCCACGGACACCACGTTCGCCGACACCACGGATGCCACCGGCAGCGTGTCCTTCCGGATCAAGCTCGGTTCCACCGCTGGCCCGCAACAAGTGATCATCGAGGTGCCGGAATTCGGGCTGCGGGATAGCGCATCGTTTACCGGAGCTCCCGGCCCCGTCACTCACATCGGATTCGCCTCGCAGGATACGAATGTCTTCGCGGGCGGACCCTTCGCTGTCGGCGCGGCGCCAAGGGACTTCTATCAAAATGCCTGTCCCGGTGTGTTGCAGTACTCGGCGCGCGGAACGGTCACCCAGGTTGACGCGAGTGGTCAGGCCGTGGCAGGGGTGCCGGGAACCGGGTACGTCGTCGTCCGCCTCGGTACGATGGTTGATTCGGCACGCTTCATCGCGGTGCCGAAGTTCGAGATTGCGTACTTCACGATTCGCTCTAGCCCAGGTTCGACCTTCTCGCACGTATACGATCTCTGGCTGGCCAACCTCGATGGCTCGAACCGGCGACGGATCGACACGACGGCGAGCGCGTTTCCCCATCTCACAGCGAGTGCTGACGGGAAATTCATCCTTCATCATGATGAACGCGCCGGCGGGCGGAGTCTCGTGCGTGTGGGTCGCGATGGCAAACGCATCGAAGCTGCCGTCGCACCCATTCGGGGAGAGGACGGCGTATTCGGGAGTGGAGATTGGATCTACTACAGCTACAGCGCACCGGGTGACTCCTACGCGATCTGGCGTGCGCACGGGGACGGGAGTGGTACGCAGAAACTGGCGAACACGTATTCGTATTTCACCCCGTCGGCATCGGCCGATGGAAGATGGGTGACCTCGGGATCGTACGAGGGATCCGGGATCGTGGGACTTGTGGACCTCACGACCGGAGCGGTAAAGAACATGGCCGTTGTCGGCGATATGCCGGATTTCTCGCCCGTGCAGCCGGAGATCGCGTACGTCGCGCGGGACCACAACATCTGGTCGGTCAATGCCGACGGCTCGAACGTGCGGTTGCGGTCACCCAATGGTCGCTACTCCCTCGGCCCGCGGTGGTCGCCGGATGGGAAATGGCTCATCGTGTCAACATCGGCGGAGTTCGACCTCATTGACGCGACGACGGGTGCCCGCCTCCTGCTTCCCTGGACGGCTCACGTCGCACCAAACACGCAACTACAGCCAGGGGCTTTGGTCACGGCACAGTAGTGTGTCCACGCCGCAGCTACAGCCGCCCGTAGATCCTTCGCCGGCGGTTGCCGCCGAGCATCCCGGGCACGTCGCTGAGCATGTCCTGTCCATCGGGGCCAATCAGCCAGTTGCAGGCTCTATTTCTTCACAGGTGCGAAGCTGCGTTGAGGCGTTTGGCAGTCGGGCCACTTTCTTGCGCGAGCTTGAGGCCGACCCCGCTCTGAGGAGTATTCCTATCGTCGTGGTGAGCGCGGTCGCCAGCGAGAACCGGATGCAGATGCACGGTGCATTCGACTATCTGGACAAGCCGGTCACGCGAGAACAGCTCGAACGCGTCGTTCACCGAAATAGCGTCGCCTGACTCTCGCTATTATCCGGAAGTTCCGAATAGAGCCAACAGCAGGGTATCAACGATAGCGCTGGGACGTCCATCGGTTCCACTCTGGCTACAGATGGGTACGCGCTTCGGGCAGGTGATGACTTGGCTCGCGCACCAACGCCTTTCGCTTGAGGGAGTGCATGCGTCATCGAGACTGGTTGAACGACTGGCGTGGTATGCGTGGCCGCCGTGCTGTCAGTGTGCTTCTGCTCGCGATCGTACCTGGCGGCTGCACAACCCCTCGCGTTGTGCTAGTGGATAACGGAGTAGGTACCGTTCTCCGCAGCGACTCGCTGCGACTGGTCGCGCACACGTCAGTTGCGGGCAACCAAGCTACGATTCGGATCGTCGCATACAATACCTCGGGCCATGCTATTCAACTCGAGTGGGGAGCGTGCCCCTTGAGTTTTGAACTTTACTCATCCGGGTCTCGAGATGGTCCGGCTGCTTTCGACTCGTACGCCCGGAGGGACCCGGAGAAGGCGGGGGTGGTAGACATTTGCCCCGCCTATCTCGCGACGAAGTCCCTCGCGCATGGAGACTCCGTTAGTCCCCGCGAATTCACGCTCATGATTCCAATCCCCCGGCTTGGGATCGATACGCTCAAGCGCGGTAGCTACTACATCAGCGCGCGCCTGAGACTCGGCGCTTACCAAGGGGGGAGAACGGTGATTCCAGCTGGCGAGTTGAGCATCCAATAGCCTGCGAGACTGTCGCCGGTAGCACATACCGCGATGCCCCTTTGGAGCCTGTTGCCTGGGACGCAAAGCCCACGCAA
>JBDUCM010000297.1:0-4016 GCA_040003455.1 bacterium | reverse complement strand
CCGCGGCGATTGGCGGCTACTGAACAACACGGAGTACCTCCTCGATCGTCGTGAGTCCTGCCTGGACCTTCACCCATCCATCTTCCGAGAGCGGCACCATGCCGTTTCGGATCGCGAGGGCACGCAGTGTTGATCGCGACGCACCCTGCGTGACTGCATCCTTCAGATCTTCGGACATCGTGAGGAGTTCAAACACGCCCACGCGGCCGCGGTATCCGGTGCCGCGGCACAGGGCGCAGCCAGCACCGCGATACGTCCGTGTTTTCTCGCCAGCATGCGCTGTGACGGCGGCGATGACGTCCGACGTGGCGATGTACGGTTCTCGGCACGCATCACAGATGCGCCTCACAAGGCGTTGGGCGAGGACGCCTTCCACGGTTGCGGCAACGAGATAGTCCGGAACACCCAGGTCGAGCAGACGAGGGATGGCGGCGATCGCGTCATTGGTGTGGAGTGTGGACAGGACGAGGTGCCCCGTCATGGCGGCCTGAATGGCAACTTCGGCCGTCTCTTGATCGCGCATCTCGCCAACCATGATGACGTCAGGATCCTGGCGGAGAATTGCCCGAAGCGCGGATGCGAACGTGACGCCGGCTTGACGATGGACAGGGACTTGTGTGATGGAACCCAGTTGATATTCGATCGGATCTTCGACGGTGATGATCTTCTCTGCGTCGGCCGTTCGCGTCTGCAACGCTGCGTAGAGTGTGGTCGTCTTTCCGCTACCGGTCGGCCCGGTAACCAGAAACGTTCCGTGCGGCCGACGTACGAGTGTCTCGACGGCTCGAAGGATGGCGGGCGTCATTCCGAGCACGTCCATGCCGACGGGCTGCCCGCCTCGATCGAGCAGGCGAAGCACGACACTCTCTCCAAACATGGTTGGGACGGTCGATACACGAAGATCGAGTTCACGCGCCTCCAGGCGCACGCGAATTCGGCCATCCTGTGGTTTGCGGCGCTCGGCGATGTCGAGCTCTGCCAGCAACTTGATTCGTGAAATGACAGCGTGATGGAGGTGTCCGGGCGGTTCCGTTGCCGGGGTCAGTACGCCATCGATTCGGAAGCGCGCGGAGAGGCCGTTCCGGGTTGCCTCGAGATGGATGTCCGAGGCGCCCGCGTCGTAGGCATCCCGGACGAGCAGATTCACGAAGCGAATGACCGGCGGCTGATTGACCAGATCTCGTACATCCGTGGCCATCTCTTCGTCGGACGCGTTTGCGCGTTCCAGTTCGACGGTCCGCTCCGCGCGTGTCGTAAGCCGCTCGATGAGGCGCAGGACTTCGTCGGTGCTTGCTGATTCGGCGACGGCTGGTGCCCCGTACGCGAATGCAAGATCATCGAGGCCGTCAAGCAATGCGTCTGGTGCACTGGCGACGACCAGATGGCCACCCTCGTCGACTGCCTTGGGGCAGAAGCGGTGATGGAGGAGAAATTCTCTGGTCAGGCCAGTGGCGAGCGACAGGCCGATGTGGTCGTGCGGCGATGGTGGCATTGATCGCACTCAATGCACGGAAAAGACCACCCGAAGCACTCACGCGTATCCACTGTCGCACCAAGGGCTTGGATGAGTTCCCGCATCGTAGTTGCAACGCTTGTCGCATGTCGCGCGACAGGTGTGCAACACCCGCAAACTGTAGCGCTACATGTTGTCCGACAGCCTAGGCGTGTCGTTCGATTCCCGGAGCGGCGTTGGCATCTGCTTGATTGCGTCGGTGGCGGTGCAGCGTCGCCCGATGTACGCCAAGCACGCGGGCGGCGCCGCTGAAGCTGCCGGTCTTTTGAACGGCATCGGCGATGCGTTCCGGTGTGAGTGGATCGGGTTGCTTGCCGGCGGCGCGCAAATACTCCAGGCTGTCGTGACAGTGGTCGAGCCGCAGGACGGTATCGCCGTCGGCCTCCAATACCAGCCGGTGCATGGTTGCATCGAGCTGCCTGAGGTTGTTCGGCCAGGGTGCCGACCGCAACGCGACCATCAGGTGCTCGTCGACGTCTGGCGCAAGCGCGTATCCTGCGTCGAGTGCGTGCTTCGCAACCGATTCGGCTACCAATTGCGGTATATCGGCCCGGCGCTCGCGCAGCGGCGGCATGGTCAATGAGAATATTGCCAGCCTGGCGTAGAGATCCGGAAGGAAGCGCTCGCGGCTGACCTGATCTTCGAGTCGAAGATTGGTGGCCGCGATGATCCGTATATCCACCCGCATATCTCGATCGGAGCCAACGGGACGAAACTCACCGTATTCCACGGCGTGCAAAAGGCGTTGCTGAACGGCCAGCGAGGCCTTTCCTATTTCATCAAGGAAGAGCGTTCCGCCGTTGGCCGATACGAAATGGCCTGCGCGGGAGTGTCGGGCGTCGGTATACGCTCCGCTCACGTGGCCGAACAGCTCGGACGCAGCCAGGGTATCGTCGAGAGTGGAGAGAACGACAGCCTGAAAGGGCTTCTGCGCTCGTGGTGACGCCAGATGCAGGTACCGGGCGAGCAACGTCTTCCCGGTGCCAGACTCACCTTCCAACAGGATGGTCGCACGCCGATCGCGCGCAAACAAGCGTGCGCGGGCAAGGACGCGCTGGAAGCTTGCGCTGTGAAATCGGTGCGGGTTGGAATCGAGCCTGTCCGCGATGCCGGTACTGCTTGATAACGCGCGGTTCCTATCGGGCTGCGGCATATCCATCGAGCCCGGCGTCGGGCACCTTTGCGGTTATCCTACAGTCTGCCGTCATTGACAGAGCCTGCCTGGTGCAAGGTGGGGGGACCAGATCGCATGAGGTGGAATACCCACGACGTCACGCAATCTGAGTGCAAACATAGGCCGTGCTCGCTTCGACGCACCTCGTTTCCTAAGAGTTTTCTCAGGTTCGGCCTGGACTGGTGCTTTGGCCCTGCTACTTCGAGAGGGTGGAGATGGCCAGAGAGCACACAGCACGCAATTGTTTCGCGGCGTGAGTATTATCGATTCTAAACAGGCAGCGTCATTTGGGCGTCAGCGACGCAGGACGCGACGCCCGTCGCCCGGACGAAGGCTGGCGCCGTGACCCTCCTCTCTTCACCCACCTCCAGCACGTAAGCCTCATGGATCCGCTGTCCGACGTGCTGCGCGCGATGCGACTGAGTGGCGCCTACTTCTTCCTTGTGGAAGCGGCAGCGCCATGGTCACTCTCCACCGTTGCCGCACGCGACCTCGCGCCCCGTATCCTTCCGGAGGCGGAGCATCTCATCTCATACCACGTCCTGGTGTCAGGCTCGTGCTGGGCGGGACTCAACGGCGAACCGCAGGTGCACATGGAAGCGGGCGACGTGATCGTCTTTCCACAGGGCCCCCCGCATCTCATGTCCAGCGCCAATGGCTATCGCGCGGTGCCCGAGTTGGCGACCGCAGCACCAGATCGCTACCCCGGTACGCTGTTGGCAGGTCCCGACGTAGAGCGCGACACGGCACTCGTCTGCGGATTCCTCGGCTGCGACGTGCGGCCGTTCAATCCGTTGCTCGCGTCGCTGCCAGCCACGTTGCTGATGCCGGGCGCCGCGCGTGGATGGTTGTCGCAGTTCCCGCGACAAGCGGTTGCCGAGTCGCGGCTGGCGCGCGTGGGGCGCGAGACAATGCTCACACGCATGGCCGAACTGCTCTTCATGGAAGTGGTACGGCAGTATGTGGAGCAGTTGCCCGCGCAGCAGATGGGATGGCTGGGCGGCCTGAAGGACCCGGTGGTTGGACCGGCGCTCACACATCTGCACGAGCGACCGGCGCATCCATGGACACTAGCGGAACTGGCGGGCACAATCGCGTCGTCGCGAAGTGTCCTGGCCGAGCGTTTTACGCAGCTCGTGGGCGTGGCGCCAATGCTCTATCTCATGCGCTGGCGAATGCAGTTGGCGGCGGAGCGGCTGTCACGCAGTACCGCCAAAGTTGCCGCGATCGGGGCGCAGGTAGGCTATGAGTCGCAGGCGGCATTCAGTCGCGCATTCAAGCGCGAGACGGGATTGTCACCAGCGGAATGGCGGCGACAGCATCAAGGGT
>JBDUCM010000296.1:0-4025 GCA_040003455.1 bacterium | reverse complement strand
GCTCGCTGTCGACGGTGTTCTTGTCGCAGCCGAGTGTGATGAAGCCGAGTTTCATGCGGGCAGGAGAGAGGAGAGTTATTGTAAATATAGTGTACTACGAGACTTAGCTCCACCCATCCTGCTTCCACATCGCCGTGTTTCGCGCTCGCCACTTCTGCTCGCTCGCGGTTCCATTTTGCCTGGCGTGTCGCGATGACCCGGCGCCACACGTATTCCATGCCCCGGCGCCGGCGCCGCCTTCGGCCGTGGCGCCGGTGCCCGCCAGCGGTCCGGACGTCCCATTTGGCTCGGAAACCGCTGGAATTCGCGTGATTGCCTTCACGAACGCGGTAACAGGAGCGCCAATTTCGCTAACGGATATTCGCGATTCGGTTGACGTACTGGCACTTCTGGCCCGCGGGCCTGGGGCAGATCCGTCCGAGTCTCTCCGGGCGCAGTTGCTACTTCGCGGCGCCTGCGAGGGGGTGTTGACGACAGCCTTCCCGGCACCGGCGCCGGCGGTGATCGCGCATCAGTTCAGGTTGCGTGTTGCTGGCGGCGAGATTGCCTGCACACGTGACGGCGACTTCACGGCGCAAGTGGTGCTGCGTGGGTCGCGCGGACGCGCCATCGCGTCGTCAGTCCCTCTTCATCTTGTCGTGCACCGCTGATAGGCACCTGTTGCGGGCTCTAGGGTCAAAACTGTTCACTTACCGTCTTCATCAGACCAGGGCGACGGACAGAACAAACCGCAGTTACCACAGAGGCCACTGAGGAACACGGAGGAAGCGCACGCAACAGGCGTCGACCAACCCTCCATGCCGTCTTTGTCCTCCGTGGTTCAAAGCAATGCGCATCAATTCGCATTGACTGAACAGCATTGGCTCTAGGGTGCGCTATCGCTCCCGGAGGTGCCCACCCGCGTGAGCATGGAGCGCATCGACAGTGGGGTGGCGTTGGACGACGGGATACCGAGTTCGATTACCCGGACCCCCTGGAGCGCCTCCATGATGGACCAGGTTGGGTCCAACGCATTCACCTTGTCGCGTACATGGAGCGCCAGGTGGAAGTACGCCACGTCGCTCGCCGACATGCGCGGCTCGATGGGACAGCCATAGCTGCCCATGATGGTGGCCCAGACACACGTGTGATGCAGGCCGAGTGAGTGATTGAGCTCGTGGCTTGTGATGCCACCGCTGGAGAAGTACCGCGATGCGGCGAAGCGCACCCTGGCCTGAGTCACTTCTCCGTTGGCGTCCCACCCCCAGTTCGTGTATCCACTGAAGGGCGCGACGGTGGGGTCGATTGATACGAGCACCATGCCAGCGGTGTAGCCGGTGGAGGTATACGGCTTGAAGTTGGCCGGTGCGAACAACGAACGACCGAGATCTGCCTCCATGTTGCGAATCGTGGCCCACAGTCCGATCGAGTCGGTGCCGGCAACCGCGGCCATCGTCGTGCGATCGATGGCCAGCGGAACGGGCCGTGCGCGGTCGGGCCACATCTTGATTCCGCCAACCCAGTACGCGGGCCAGTAGCTCTGGCAATTGGCGTCACCAGCCGTGGTGCACACGGGAGTGAACGCGGCGTTCAAATCCACTGGCAACGTTCGCCCGGCATAGGTGCCCGAATCGGGAACTACACTGTGGGCCACCAGGAGCAGCTTCGCACCAGAGGGGGCGTCGCCAGGCGCGTACACGCGATACGAGGGGTGATACCGTCGAATCGTACCGGCCACCGCGTCCGTGAAGAACTCGAGGGACGGGCCCGTATTGCCGAAGTTGGGAAGCACGAGTGAGTACACGCCGGTCGCAGCGTCGATTGGCGCGGTAAAGCGTTGTCCCGTGGCGGCAATGCGCGCGGCTATAAAGAGATTCGACGGGGCGCCATCGTCACTGGTGATGACTTGTCCTGCAACGACGCGCGGATCCATGACCTGAAGCTGCGACGTAGCAGCAATCCCGTCAGCCACCACGGTGATGACGACGGCGCCATTCGTGACTGGCGTGACCACGCCCGCAGCCGATACCGTGGCTATGGCCGGAGCGCTCGTGGAGTATGTGACGACCTTGGGCGTCAATGCATTTCCGTCGACGTCTGTATCCGTGATGCCGAGCGGGAAGCTGACGCCGCGGGCGAGAAACCCGTTGCTCGGCAATAGCGAGATGATCGCCGCCGGGATGGGCAGCACGACGACCGAGTGTGTCGCGAGTGCGCCGTCAACGCGAACGGTGATCACCGCCGCCCCCGGCGCGACACCCACAACGATGCCTTGGTCCGTGACAAGCGCCACCGACGGCGCGCTCGTGGTCCACTGCGCAATGCGTCCAGTGACCACCTGGTTCGCAGCGTCGAGCGCGACGGTGGTCATCTGCACCGACCGCCCCACGAAGATCGTGGAGGCGGGCGAATCGATGGACACGGCGGTGGCCGGTCCGGTGACTTGCACTGATGCGGTGCCGGTCCGGCCTTCGGCGGTTGCCGAGATCGTTGCGACGCCTGGCGAGACGGCGGTGACGCGTCCGGTACCCGGATTCACCGACGCGATGGACGGTGCGCTACTCGACCAGGTGACCGTACGATCTGCGTAGGCGAAGCCCGCGGCATCGCGCGGCGATGCCACGTAAGAAAAGACTTCTCCCACAACGAGCGTGTGTTGCGTGGGTGAGACGATGACCTGAGTCAGTGGCGTCTTTGGCTGCGCGCTCACCGGCGGCGTGGCATCACCGCCGCACGCGACCGCGGCGCCTAGTGCGATGAACGCACCGAGCACGATACTGCGGGGGCGGGTCGTATTAGCGATAGTTCCCAAACTGAAGTTGCACGCCGAAGTCCTTGCCCTTGAGCAGCGTGATGACTTCCTGAAGGTCGTCACGGGATGGACCGCTCACACGGACTTGTTCTCCCTGAATGGACGCCTGCACCTTCTTGAGCTTGGCGTCCTTGATGGCAGCCGCGACCTTCTTCGCGGTATCGCCATCGAGTTCCATCTTGAGCTTCACCTCGCGGCGCACTGTGTCGCCGCCCGCGTTCTTGAGTTCCCCGATGTCCAGGTTCTTCACGGGGACACCGCGCTTGATGAGCTTTGTCTGGACCACATCGAACAGGGCAGTCATCTGAAAATCACTGTCGGCCACGAGCGCGATCAGATTCTCTGCGCGCTTGAAATCGATTGTGGCCTTGGAACCCTTGAAATCGTAGCGTTGCGCAATCTCCTTCTGCGCCTGATTGATGGCGTTGTCGACTTCCTGGAGATCGACGCCTGTGGTCACGTCGAACGATGCGGTTGAAGCCATGTGGGTGGGTCGGTTAGGCGGTTCGGCGGTGACGCCCTGACTGCGCGGCGCCAGCCAGCCGTAGTTCTGCGCCGCGTACGAGGAATCTGAATATCGCAGAGCGTGCGCGAAAGGTGCCACAGCGGCCCCCCCTTGAACACCTCCGTGTCGCCCGCCAACGCACGTCGATGCGAGGCCGCTGGCGATGTGATCGAGAGGGGGGTCGCCGGCGAATCCGCAGCAATGCGTCCGGTGGGCGAACACGCTTCCGCGCTCCGCGGGTTGCTGCACCGGGATTGTGGTCCAGCGAGGCGATAGTCTGGCGACAATTGGCAGGAAGGCAAAAAGGGCCCGCGCGAGCGGGCCCTTTTCTTACCCCAGATATGACTCCAGCGCTCTCGCCCTGCTCACGTGCCTGAGCCTGGACAACGCCTTCTCCTTGATCTGCCGCACTCGTTCGCGCGTGATGCCGAGCAACGAGCCAATCTGCTCCAGCGTCATTGGTTCTTCGCCGTCGAGTCCGAAGTAGAGCCGCAGGATTTTCGACTCACGTTCCTTCAGGTGCGCCAAGGCCTCCTCAATTGATTCCGTGAGCGCCTTCTCGAAGGTGAGTTCGTCGGGCGTCGGATTCAGGTTGTCAGGCAGGTAGTCGAGGAGCTTGTTGTCCTCGCCGGGGGTCATGGGTGCATCCAGCGAGAGGTGCGTCTGCGAAATGGACATCGTCTTCGCGACTTCCTCTTCCGTGATGTCCATGCCTTCGGCGATCTCGGC
>JBDUCM010000137.1:0-13754 GCA_040003455.1 bacterium | reverse complement strand
AAGGCAGACGTTAGCAAGATGGCTATATTGTTGATTCATACATGATTCTGAAATATCAGCCGGGCAATCACCCGCCGTACCTCAGTGTCCTGGTTCGCTGTGACGCGAAATGACAAATCATTCACTGTCCCTCGTTTTGGCCTCATTTTCCGCACCGCGCCGACGCCGCGTGGTCGCTGCCGTCTTCTTGCTCGCTAGCGGTGCTTCGTCCGCCAACGGCCAGCAGACCTGCAGGCCCGCCACACCAGCTACACTCGAGGATGCGGACTACTTCCTCGCCGAAGCCAACGTGTGGCTTCAGGCGCATGGAGTGACCGCAACATCCGCGTCGCAACTCCCAGTCTTACAGCTGCCGGGCGATTCAGCGTTGTGCAGCGTATTTGCCACGCCGAGTGGCACCCACCCTTTCACCGTGTTTCGTGTCGGGCGCTACCTGCTGCCGCTGATTATCCCCGACTCCGTGCCGTTCACGGGTGTTCACATCAACGAGGCCCGCGTGGTGGTACTGCGCGATTCTACCGGGCTCCAGCTGTACTACACTGGCATGTTGGTCGCGGGCAATGGGCCAGGCGTCGTCACACGAAACGGATGGACGTTCACCGCCTCGAGTACGGGCGGTGGTACTTCCTTCAGCGCGCTTGTAGACAACAATCGAGCTACACGATGGACGACTGGCGCCTCTGTCTCGCCTGGAATGACGTTCCTTCAGGTCAATCTGGGCACGAGTCAGCCGGTGAGCGCAATTCGGCTTGACGCCACTGCGTTCACCTCTGACATGCCGCGATCCGGGGCTGTCTATCTGTCTACGGACTCGGTCAACTACAAGCTGATGGCACGCTGGGCGTCCGACGACATCGACAACGGCGCGGTCATACTTTTTTGGTCGCAGACGACGGCAAGGTTCGTGAAAATCGTCGCGACGAATACACCTGCGTCGAACTCGAGCTGGTTCAGCCTTGGTGAGGTTGACGTATACCAAAACTACGCAGAACCGCTCTGGTCTGCGACGGCCAGCAGCCAGGGTGGCGGCCCAGCCAGTGCAGGGATCGACGGCTCATCGACTTCACGATGGGCGACCGGCAGCGTTGTCATTCCTGACACCTCGTTCTACCAGGTTGACACCCACACAATACGTCCGCTGGGAGGTTTGCGCCTTGACGATTCGCACTTCACCGGCGACATCCCCAACTCGGGCAAAGTGCTGCTCTCAGGTGACGGCGTGACGTATCACCAAGTCGCGCGGTGGACGTCGACCGATATCGCTAGCGGTGTGCTCGTTGTAACCTGGTCGCCAGAGGCGGCACGCTTCGTCAAACTTGTCGCAACCACCACACCATCGGTATCTACGAACTGGTTCAGCATCGGTGAGTTAAGCCTCTATCCCGTGGCCCCGCCTCCGATGTAGACAGTACGCAATACTTGCAACTATCGATGTGGAGCGCAGATGCACGGCGCCCTTTACCGATTCCGTTTCGGGTCTACCCAAGTTGGAGTTACGTCCCTGTCTCAAATCGTTCGACCACCTCTTACCTGACCGTAATCAGTACGGAATCCTTTCCCTCGTCCGCAATTGCCACAACCCAGGTTGATCCTTTTGCTTGCGCCAGCACGTGGGTAACTGGATCCAACGGTAAGGCTATATCCGGTCGACCGGACACGAGCCATGTCCTGCCGGGTGTTGAATCGCCACCAACGAAGACGAGGTACGCGGTGAGCGTTACGGTGTCACCAACAGCCGCAGTGACACTCTTGGCACCGCCGTCCGAAAAGAGCGAGACCCGCAAGAACGGCGTACGCTCGCCCGTCGTTTTGGTTGCGCCGCACGCGCCTAAGGACAACGCGGTCAACACGAGAGCTGCGCGATAGCGGAAGACTAAGTGCATACGACCTCGCTTCGGTGCCAAAGGACATTCGTCAGGCTGGATATGCCTGCACTGTAAACTATGTGACGACACCCTTTGGTCAGGCCCACGGCGATCAGACGGACGCGTCCGGCGGCATTGATAGACGAGCACGCTTGAGATGTCACGCCGTCGCATGTCTTACTCAATGGCGTTCTCTTACGGATAGCCACGGGAGGCCGCGATTCGATCGGGCGAAAGTTTACGGTCGCCGGAACGCCAGCGATGTCGGCCCCCTCGGCGCCGAGCCAATCTCAGGGTTTCGGCGCAAAGGTACCCGTCCACTTCGCGACGCGGCCACGCGGGCCGACGGTGTATCCGGCCGTGGGCGACGCGAACTGCACCGAGTTGTACGCCGTAGCGTCCACCGGCGACCACGTCTTCCCGCCATCGTTGGACACATCAGTGCCGTTGAGGCCCACGGCAACCATGCTCCTGCCGTTGGTGGTTGGGACATACGTAACGGCAGAGCGGAATCCGGGTGGTGCCGAGGTGCTGTCCACCACCGTCCACGTGCGGCCGCCATCGGCCGTGAGGGCCATGTTGCGGCCGCCGAGTGCGGGCTTGGTGTAATCGCCGCCGGCGATGGCGCCGTGCGTCGCGTCGCGAAAGGCGATGGAGAAAATTCCGGCCGACGCGATGCCGGCGCGAATGGGGGAGTCGCTCACTGTCCACGTCTTGCCGCGGTCGCCCGAGTGAAATACGCGAGCGACAGCGGCCCCGCCGGTGACGAACCAGACGTCGTTGGTGCCATGGACTTCCAGGCAGCTACCGCTCGCGGCGAAGGAACCGTCGCCGGCGATGGCTGGTGGAATTGACTGGCCGGGAAGTTCGGCCCATGTGTCGCCGCCGTCGTTGGTGGTGACGAGCACGAAGTGGCCGTCCACCGGATCACTCACGGCAATGCCGTGTTGCGGATCCCAGAAGCGAATGGCGTCGAAGAAGGTGCCCTTGCGCGTTGCCGCGAATCGGAGCGACCAGGTCTTGCCTCCGTCAGTGGTGCGGTAGATGCGCGACGAGTCGCCGATGCTGATGGCATGCGCGGTGGTGGCCGAGATCCCGGCAATGGCGCGAAGGTCGAGCGTTGTTGCTCCCGCGACGGTATCACGAAGCCATGTGGCACCGCCGTCCACGGTGTGAATCACTGTTCCGCGCTGCCCACTGGCCCACGCCACCTGTGGCGACACGACGCTGAGGCCACGCAATTCGTTCGTGGTACCGCTCGTCTGTGCGATCCATTGGGCGTGCGCAGTGCGCGACAACGCGAAGACGGCCAGCGCAGCGAGGAAGACGGGACGGATGGACGTCATGGCAGCGGGAGCTGGGGAAGAGGCACGAACATTCGTCATGCCACGGGTTGGCCACGAAAGATGAAGTACACCGCACCACAGATACAGAGCGCCGCCCAGAGAAAGTCGAGACGCAGCGGCTGTTTCATGTAGATCACGGCGAACGGCACGAACACCAGGAGGGTAATGGCCTCCTGCATGATCTTGAGCTGGCCGAGTGACAGGGTGGTGTAGCCGATACGGTTGGCGGGTACCTGGAGCAGATACTCGAAGAGGGCGATCCCCCAACTGATGAGGGCGGCGATGAACCAGGGCCGGTCGCTGAGGTTCTTCAGGTGCGCGTACCAGGCGAACGTCATGAAGACGTTCGAGCAGATGAGCAGGCCGACGGTGCGAAGGATGATTGGCATTGTGTGCTGGAGCGAGGTGCCGTGCGACAGCGCACGGCGCGATGTACGGCGAGACTATTCGTCTGCTTCGTTGGGGCCAATCGGCTGGCCAGCGGACACCAGCCCCCACCAGGTGGCCACCACGATCAGCAGGTATCCCGCCGCGGTGAAGCTGCGTCCGACTCCCACGTCGTGCGAGAGCCAGCCGAGTCGTCCGAGCAGGTAGGCCCAGTCGTGCTCGCCGCCGCCGACCAGAGGCAATTCCTGGGCGCGGGCATCGGCGGCGTAGACCGCGATGTGCCCGCAGTTCTGGGCCACCCACCAGAGTGCTACACTCGCGGCATGCTGGTCGCCGCGCCGGACGAAATACACGACAAAGAGAGCCGGCATGAGTAGCTGGAACAGGGTGCCCCCGGCAAACCCCACGAACTCTCCAAACGGGCCGAACACCAGATGCCCGGTCTCATGGATGGCGAGATCCACCCCAGCCAGCAGCGACCCGCGCCCGGGGTCGCGCAAGTCGTAGATTCCATAGGCGAACAGCACCAGTGTCAACAGCCGGCGGGCCCGGGGATTCATGCCGGGAAACCTCCGCGACCCTGGTGCCGTAGGGACTGACAGGGGACGCGAGGCGTCCGAAAACCGCTCATCATCGCATAGACCGCGGGAGTTCCATCATGTGGACGCTGCTCAAGGCCCTGGCCATCCGCTTCGTTGCCGGTCGTACCATTGGCGGCGTGTTCGCGCTGCTGCTCACGCTGTTCCTGCCGGTGGCCGGCATTCTCAAGATCATCGGCCTGCCCATCCTGTTCGTGCTGGGCATCATCGGCCTGCCGGTGATCCTGCTGCTCATTGTCGTTGGGCTGCCAATCCTGCTGGTGTTCATCATGGGCAGCGTACTGCTCGCAGTGCTCGGCATGTTCCTGTCCGTGAGCATCATCGCCATCAAGATTGCGGTGCCGATCATTCTGGTGGTGTGGTTGGTCCGCTGGTTCCGGCGGCGCGGTGCTACCACGGGCTTCACCCCAAGCACTGATCCTGGCGCGGCGTAGGCACACGAGCGAGGGGGCTGCCAGCAGCCCCCTCCCGTTCACTTCTTGTCGGCAGGCGGTACTGGCCGGCCGCGCATCGAGCGCGCGCGGAACCAGCGCCACCGGACGAACGACATCACCACGAACACCACCGCAAGCTCGATTGCGAGCGGCCAGTCGATGTCCTTCATGCGCCGAACTGCCGCAGGTGATGGTCGCAATGCCGGTACGCCAGCGTTCCCCAATCACCACCGCTCATGGTGCCGAAGATGGGATGCGCAGGCCATTTCCCCTTGGGATCTCGTGCCGCGAACCGTTTGAGCTGGCGAACGAGATCCTCCACCTCGCTCTCGAATGAGAGCGGTGCCCGCGCGAGTAGTTCTGGTGCGGTGGGCACGCCCTTGGGGAATGGCGCCAGGTAAATGATGAACTGCTTGAGCGGCGGGTAGCGCATCACGGACTTCCGCCGCGCTACGCCTAGCTCACCGGTGGCCATGCGTATGGCGTCGGAGAGGTGCGCAACCATGCGCGGCGCGGTGAAGCGTCCCCAGACCGGCTTCCGGTTTTCGTCGAGTGCCCGAACGCGCTCGGCAATGGCGCGCCGGTCCTTCTCCGAGTGCATGGTCTTCATCGATCGGATGAGTAGACGTGATCCAGTGGATTCACTGCTGGGCTACAACACGGCGTGGCAACAGCGGACGCTACCCTCCGATGGAGACGCCGACGGTGGCGAGGTTGTCGTGCGGGTCGGACCCGGTGCGACTTGCGCGACGCAGGTACCCAAGGCGGCCGCCCACGCCGAAGACGATCATCCAGTGTGCTTCCACCCCCACGTAGGTGGTACGGGGACTGGAATTCCACGGCTCGTCTCCCGTGCGCAGCACCGCGGCCCGGAGTGAGTAGCCCGAGCCAAAGTGGCCGAGCAATCGGAAGTATCCGGCGGACACCTCGTTCCCGTGCTGGCCTGGTTCGACCATCACCACCAATCCGTCGTTGCGCCGGGGCCCCATGTCCACGAGCATCCCCAACGCCGCCGAGAATCGCAGCGGCGTGCCGTAGTGCACGCCGAAGGCCGGTGAGATGCGGGGGGAGGTTTCCACGGCCGTGCTGTCCTGCGCCCCCGCGGGCGGGGTGGCAGCGATGGCCAGCACCAGCAAACAGGCGAGTCGACGCATGCCACAATGCTGTAGCGCGCGCGCTCCGGCGTCCAGCGAGAACATGGGCGATTACGCCTTCACGAGAGGTCCGCGCATCCGCCACCGTTCCAGCGCGCCGCCGATGAGCACTCCAACCGGGCTCAGTACGGAGACGGCAAGCGGATACCACGCCGGATCGCCCGGCGTGAGCGGTGTGCCGCGCAATACAGGGACCACGGCCGATACGAACAGCAAAAGGCCCAGCACGAACACCGTGAAGAAGGACCGGTCCGACGTGATGCGCGACGTTGCGAATCCGCCGAAGAGCGAGCCTGCGGCGGTGAGCACCAGCACCGTGGCCAGATAGACCGGCGGGTGAAACAGCAGCGGGTTCACTCCACGTTCGGTCAGGACGGTCGCAACGACGAGGGTGCCGACGAAGACGACGAGCACCATGATCGCGAGCACCGCCAGCAGGGCGACGGCCGGCCTGATCATGGACGACGGCTTTGCAGCAACAGGAGTAGCGGGAGTAGCGGGGGTGGTCACGACTGTGTCTTCCATTGCGATTTCGCCTTTACCTCTTCCTCGGTCAGCCCGTACAGCGGAGGCACGCGCACTCCTCGCATGCCAAGCATCATATAGAGTTGACCGCGATGATGCGCTTCGTGTTCCACCATTGCACGCATCCACTTCCACGTGGTGATGGGGGTACCGGCCGGCGTCTCGCACTTGGCGGCGAGTTGCGCGGGCGTAAGGGCGCCAAAGATCGCGAGCGCCTCCGCATGTTTCAGATCGTGGTATGCGACCACCGCGTCGAGCCCGTCCGCCAGCGCACGCTCGTGTCCCGGATAACGGCTGGGCCGGCCCGCAACGTTCTCCGCGTACATGTCGCGCTCGATGCCGGCGAGATGCCGAACGATGTCACCGATAGTCCAGCGGCCGACCTCGTACGTCCATTCGAGATCGTCCGGACGAATGAGCATCACGGCGCGGCTGGTGCGTCCGCGCACGCCACGCCAGTACTCCACGAAATCGGGGGCCGAGTCGATGCGCATGGGTCAGTTCGCGGGTGATTCGTACAGATCGGCGACGTCTGCGCTCGCGAGGTCCACAAGAAAATCCGAAATGCGTCGCGTGACCTCGGCGGAGTAGCGCGCTCCCTTTTCCGCCGTGGCCAACGCCGGGTTGCCCACGCCGGTGTCTGCCGAAATCTGCGTCCATCGCCGCGGTGCCCAGGCCCAGCCCTCGCGCAACGCCTCGATGCGCCACCGGCGCTCGCTGCCGTCGCCTGCTTCGCCGAGCGGTTGTACCAGGTCCGGCGCCACGTGCATCATCACGCTCGTCTCCAGCTCTCCGGCATGATCGCCGAGGTCACTGAAGACGCTCTTGGCGTCGCCCACCTTGTACCAGTTGAGCATGGCCAGGAACACCGTGGTGCGCGGTTGGAGCTCGCGAATCATCTGCCGGAAATCGTTGCCGCCATGGCCGTTGAAGATCACGAGCTTCCTGATGCCCTGCCCTTGTACGGCATGAACGAGGTCAGCGAGCAAGGCCGCTTGCGTGGCCGGATTCATGTTGAGGCACAGCTTGATGTCGAGCTGGCCGGTGTTCACGCCGAACGGAACGGTGGGGAGCACCACCACTTTCGCGCCGCGTTCCCAGGCTCTCCGCGCGGACTCGGCCGCCAACGCATCGCACTGGATGGTGTCGGTGGCGTATGGCAGGTGGTAGTTGTGCGCCTCGGTGGCGCCCCATGGGAGGACAGCAACTTCATAGGGGGTCGCGTCCACAGTCTTCCACGTGGACTCGGCGAGAATGTATGGGCGCGTGGTCATACTGAAACGTCGCCTTTGCGATTGACAGGCGCCAGCGTTGCGAGGGGGGCACGTTCCACAAAGACGGCCGCCCCCCGGGTGTGTTACGTCACCGAAAGCGCATGCCGTTTGGAGCGATGGCGCCGGGTTTCGGGATGGTGAAGGGTTCCTTCGGTTTTGCCGGCGGCCTGACCACTTGCGGACCCTGCGGCTTCCGTTCTCCGCGGCCTGCCTGTTTTGCGTCGCCTGCGGGGCGGGTGTCCGCAGTGGCCGACTTCATCGTGAGTGCGATGCGATTGCGCTGAAGGTCCACCGCCACCACGCGCACCTTCACACGCTGCCCCACGGTGACGACGTGATTGGGATCGCTCACGTAGCGGTCTGCCAACTGCGACACGTGCACGAGCCCGTCCTGGTGCACGCCGATATCCACGAACGCGCCGAAGGCAACGATGTTGGTGACGAGCCCTTCCAGCTCCATGCCTTCGCTCAGGTCCTTGGGCTGCGTGACATCATCGCGAAACGCAAACGCCTCGAAGGCGGCGCGCGGATCGCGACCGGGCTTGCGCAACTCCACGAGGATGTCGCGCAACGTGGGAAGCCCCACATCGTCGGACACGTAGCGCGGGAGGTCGATGGCCTCGACCTTCGCTTCATCGGAAATCAGCTCCGCGAGCGTGGCGCCGACATCCGTTGCCATGCGCTCCACGAGTGCGTAGCGCTCGGGATGCACGGCACTCGCGTCGAGTGGATGCTTGCCTCCGCGCACGCGGAGGAATCCGGCGGCTTGCTCGAATGCCTTGGCGCCGAGCCGCGGCACCTTGAGCAGTGCCTTGCGTGAATCGAAGCCCCCTTGTTCATCGCGCGCCTTCACGATGTTCTCCGCGAGGCCAGGTCCGATGCCTGACACATACGACAGCAGGGCGACGCTCGCGGTGTTCACTTCCACGCCCACGCGATTCACGGCGCTCACCACGATATCCTCGAGACGCTTCTTCAGGCGACGCTGGTCGACGTCGTGCTGATACTGCCCTACGCCGATGGACTTTGGATCGATCTTTACCAGCTCGGCCAGCGGATCCTGAAGCCGGCGCGCAATGGAGACCGCGCCGCGCAGCGAGACATCCAGGCCGGGCAGTTCAGCGACGGCGAGTTCCGATGCCGAGTAGACCGAGGCGCCGGCTTCGCTGACCACCACCACCTGCGGTTGGGTGGCCATTCCTGAATCCCGCAACGTCTGTCGCACGATTGCTTCCGTCTCGCGCGATGCCGTGCCGTTGCCGATGGCGATGAGTTCCGCTCCCGACGACGTGGCCAGTCGCACCAGCGCGGCGGAAAACCGGTCGGGCTGGTGCAGCATCCATGCGTCGGTGTGCAACACGGCGCCGGTGCGTGAGACCGCGGCCACCTTTACACCGGTGCGGAATCCGGGATCAAGTCCGATCACGATGCGCTCGCCCGCCGGCGCCGCGAGCAGGAGCTGCTCGAGGTTCCGCCCGAAGATGGCGATGGCCTCTTCGTCGGCGCGCGTCTTGAGCTCCAACCGGAGCTCGACCTCGATGCTGAACGCGAGCAACCGCTTGTACGCATCCTGCGCCACGCGCTCCAACTGCGCCACCGCGCGACGCCCGTGGCTCACGCGCGTGTTCAAGCCTCCCGCAATTTCTTCGATGGGCGCAGCCACAGACCACGCGAGCACGCCTTCCTCTTCACCCCGTCGAATGGCGAGCACGCGATGCGATGGAATGCCGCCGAGCGGTTCGGAGAAGTCGTAGTAATCCTGGAACTTGCTGACTTCGTTTTCCTTCCCCACCACCGCGCGCGACGTGACACTGCCCTTGCGACGGGTGAGATCGCGCACCCATCCGCGAAGTTCCGCGTCTTCGGCGATGCGCTCGCTGAGGATGTCGCGCGCGCCGGCGAGCGCGTCGTCCACCGACGGCACTTCCTTCTCCGCGCTCACGAACTCTGTGGCGCGCGCCAAAGCCGCGGCGTCGTCCAGCTCGCCGGACCAGATCAGATCGGCGAGCGGTTCCAGTCCGCGTTCACGCGCGATGATGGCGCGCGTGCGACGCTTGGGCTTGTACGGCAGGTAGAGATCTTCGAGGGCCTGCTTGGTGGTGACGGCATCGAGGCGCGTAGCCAACTCAGGGGTCAGCTTGCCTTGCTCGTCGATGGACTTGCGAATGGCAACCCGCCGTTCGCCGAGTTCGCGCAGATATTCGGAGCGTTCCTGGATGGCACGCAGTTGCGTTTCGTCCAGTCCGCCTGTGGCTTCCTTTCGATACCGCGCAACGAAGGGTAGGGTGTTGCCCTCGGCAAACATCGCGAGGGTGCTTTCCACCTGACGAGGCTGGAGCGAGAGCTCCTGCGCAACCGTGGTGGCAATCTGCGACAGCTCGAACGACTCCATGTATTTGATCAGCGCGAAACGGGATGGCGCTCATGCGCCGGATGCGGGACGCGCAAGGTGCAAGGCCCGCGTTTTTTCCGCAACGGGTTGACAGTGCACCGCATGCTCGCGTAGCGCATCAGGGACGCCGCATCACGCGATGCAGCGTCACCTCATGGCTTGAGCCGTCCAATCTCTGCCGCGACGGTTGCGGCGCTCCACGCGAGCAACGCCGCGAAGAGCACGGTCATGAGCAATAGTGCCGGCGCGGGAATACTCATCGCACCACCGAGGGCGGTGGCCAACCGCGCGAACGGCCCGATCCCGGCATCCACCACCAGCAATACGATCCAGCCAAGCAGCGCGCCAAGGGCCACACGCCACGGCGTGCTGGGATGCTCGGACGCGAGAAAGCCCGCGACGAGCGCGACGACGGCAACTCCCCACCATCCGCCGAACCAGGTGGCAAGCGCGGTGGCGAGTGCCACGACCGCAATGAGAATCATGGCTGCCTCACGGCGCGGGAAAGAGTTGGAGCAACGCGCCTCGTTGCGATGCGTCGAGCTCGGCGGGCGTACGCGGAAAGTGAATCGCCTCCAGTTCGCCCTTCGTCCACGACGGAATCCGATCGTCGTAGCGCGGGCTCACCGGGTTGCCCGACTGTCCGCCCGGATACGTGGACCACGCCTTCATCTCCGGACCAAGATCCACGACCATGCGCCAGCTCGGGCCGTTGGTGCCCGTACCGGATGACGGGTTGAGTGTGCCGGTGCCGCCTTGCACGGGCAGCTTGAGCGACGAGAATGCCGGAAGACGAAGCAGGTGATAGATGTTCGCGAAGCGCACGTGATCCCATCGCCATCCATCGCCGGCCGGATCGCCGTAGCGCCCCTTCACGGTGCGTAGTGCACTCACAAGGCTGGCGGCAAGGATGTCATCGCGATGTTCCACCTGCGGCGTGCTCTTCACATCCCACCACACGCTGCCGGAGTCGGATAACAGCTCGGCCAGCACCGCGGTGGATGGTGTTGCCACGCGGCGTGATCCGGCCGCGGGGTCCTCCAGGAGTTCATCCCATGTGCGACTCACCACTTCGCGCATGACTTCCTCGAAGAGCACCGCGCGGCGATTGTCCGTGGTGTACCGGCGATCCCACTCCGCGAGCAACTTGCGCGCATCGGCGAGTTCGGCGCGATTCGCGTATTGTCCGGGCCGAGCAAGGACACTCTGCGCCGCGAGCAGCATGGACGGAACGAACAGGTCGGCCCGCGCGCTGCCGGGATCCGTCTGGTAACCGCGCATCGCTTCGACGGTCACCGCGGAATTGGCGCGCAACAATTCGTTGATCCGCAGCGCGCGCCATGGATCGTAGCTTCCACCCCACCACCCTGCCGCGACGCGTGGGTCGATAGGCTGCTGGTTGGCCGACGCGAGATAGCCCTGCGCGGGGTCGAGCGCCTGCGGAAACTGGGACACAGGGAGTTCGCCCTGCCAATCGTTGGCGCTGGCGGTGCCGTTGCGGATGACATTGCCCTTGCCATCCCCAGGCCGCACAGGGTAGCGCGCATTGGACCGAACGGCGATGTGTCCCGTCCGATCCGCGGCGAGCATGTTCTGCGCTGGCGCCTTGTACCACCGCGCCATGATGTCTTCCACCTGCGCGGCGCTGGTGGCGTGTGCGATGAGCTGAAAAGCATATGCTTCACTGCTGGCTTCGAGCACCGTCCACCGCATGGAAAGCCAGTGACCGCCAATCCGGCGCATGGGCCCGCGATGTGTGAAGTACATCGTGTCCACCGCGAGGCGCTGTCCCGACGGCGAGTGATACGTCTCGATGCGCTCCTCGAGCTTTCGCCATGCACCATCCACGAGGTATTTCGTGGGATGTGCCGCGTCGTCCACGCGTTCGGTGTAGTAATCCAGCACGTCGGTGCCCGTGTTGGTGAACGTCCACGCCACGTCACGATTGAAGCCGATCACCACGCCGGGCGCGCCCGGGATGGTCACGCCGTATACGTCGAGCTTGCCCGGTACGACCAGATGCACTTCGTACCAGATGGAGGGCAGTGAGAGGTCGAGGTGTGGATCGCCCGCCAGCAAGGCGTGGCCATTTGCCGAACGCGACGGCGACACCGCCCAGTTGTTGCTTGCCATGGAGCTGGGCGGATCATCATCGTCTCGCCGCGCCAATGCGTGCGCCGGCAGGAACGCGGTGCCGGCGCTCGCCAGGAGCAGTGCGGTGCTGTCGCCACGACCTGGCGGGGGAAGCGGATGAAAATCGAACCGCGGGCCGTGTTGCCCATTGGGTTGGATGGGCTCCTGAATCGGCGTCGCGTCGGGGAACAACGCATCGGCCGCCTGATTTCCCACGCGGGCCGCTGCCGCGCCGTGATCGGTTTCCGTGGCAATACGCGCGAGCGTGTAGCCCATGCGATTGGTCAGGTGATACGAGTCGATGGGCTGCCATTCCGGGGGACGCGTGCCCGTGAGCCGGAATTCGATGGGCAACTCGCTCGCCGGCATTTGCTTGATGTAGGCATTTACGCCCTCGGCATAGGCGACACCGATTTTCGCGAACGCGGTGGTGTCCGTGGCGGCCAGCTTGCGTTCAGCCGCGCGCGGAAGCCCGAGTCCGCGCGTTTCGCGATCCATCGCGAGCGCACCGGCGCCGCCGATTTCCGTGAGACGCCCGCTTCCCGCCAAGGTCTGGAGATAGAGCTGGAAGAGCCGATCGCGCGCGACGACGTAGCCGAGCGCGCGATAGGCGTCTTCTTCCGTGGTCGCGAAGATGTGCGGCACGGCCCGGTCGTCGTAGACCACGGTGACGGAGTCGCCGAGGTTGAGCACTCGAGCCGAAGCGTTCGCGGGCAGCACCGCGGAGCGGGCGAGTGACCACACGCCGTGCGCGGGATCGAGAAAGGGACCGAGTGCGGGCGCCGGCCCGATTCGTCTGGCTCCGACGTACAACGCGCCGGCCAGAACGGCCAGCGCGCCCACGAACCGAAGGGGTCGAATGCCCAGGGGCTACTGCGCCCCCGTCTTGGGTTCGACCCACACCCATGGAGTGGTGGGAACGATGCCCGCCTTCAGGCTGCGCGGAACGCCTTTGGTGTTGGGTCCCAGCGACTTGATGTAGCGGTACATGGCGCGGAGGTCGCGGTCGCTCATGAGGGCCGTGTTCCACCATGGCATGGGCGGCTTGCCGTCGCCGCCGTCGGCGGTCTTCAGGACCTCGACCCAGTGATCTTCGCTCTGGCGTTGCGTGATGGTGCGGAGGTTTTTCCCGTAGACGGTGCCCCATGCGCCGCGAAAGCCGACGTCCAAGCCGGCGAAACGGTCCGCTGGCGCGACCTTGCCCTTGCTCTCGGCCCACCCCTGGGTGTGGCAGTCGTTGCAGCTCCCCACGATGGTGAGGTATTCCCCGGCCTTCTCCATGTTGTCGGCTGCGACGGACGGGCCGGTGGCGGGGGGCATGGCATTGGCGTTGGCCGTGGACGCGCCGGCAGCAGGGGTACCCGAGGCGCAGCCTGCGGCGCCAGCCAGGAGGACGGTGAATCCGGCAAGCAGCAGAGATCGGTCGAGGCGCATGATCGATAGGAAGGGAGGAGATGAAACGGAGAAAATTAGCTATGACTGCAATCAATTCGCTTTCAATCCTAAGTACGCGCGGAGACTGGCAAACGCTAGTACGAGTCGGGGCGTGAGGGGGATGGCGGGGGTGAGGCGTGTCCGTGCGGTGATTTGGCGTGCGGCGTGGGCGTGAGGGGTACGGCGGGGGTGAGGCGTGAGGCGTACGGCG
>JBDUCM010000034.1:0-41215 GCA_040003455.1 bacterium | reverse complement strand
ACGTTGTATCTCTTCACCCCCGACAAGCAAGGCTTCTACGGTGACCTTGGTTGGGTCACGCATGAAGAGGTACTGCGCGGGGGCAACCCGGTGACCATCATGCGTTGCGTCATTGCCGCCCACGAGCCGGCGCCTGGTCGGCTCCAGGAGTAGCAAGATCTTTCTCCTCCAACCAACCGCTTCGCCCGCGAATCCACTTTTCGAACCAGTTGAACTTCGCCGTGGAGCTGAGAAAGCTCGCGAGCGGCGCGCGACTGTAGCCGTGGTAGTTGCCCGGATACACCAGATACTCCGTGGGCACGCCAAGCCTGGTGAGCGCCATGTACAGTTCGTCGCCCTGCGGACGCGGCACGCGCGGGTCGCCATCCATGAATTCGATGAGGGTGGGCGTCTTCGCGGACTTGATGTACTTGAGCGGGGACACATCCCAGTAGCCGGCAAAGTCATCATACGGCGACTTGCCACCCAGATACCATTCGCGACCCCGCTGCACATCGCTCTGCGCGTACATGGAAATCCAGTCCGCGGCGCCGGCGCTGGTCGCAATGGCCTTGAACCGGTGGGTGTGTGTAAGAATCCAGTTTGAATAGTGACCACCGGCGCTCCCGCCCATCACGCCCAGGCTGTCCGGATGCACGAGCCCCATTGCGATCAGGTGATCCACACCGCTCATGATGTCCTCGTACCCACGAACGAAGTACTGGCCGCGGTGAGAGGTCTGGGACATGAAGTGCTCGCCGTAATTCGTGGACCCACGATAGTTGGGCACGAACACGGCATAGCCAGCGCCGGCGTACACCTGTGCGTCATAGCCAATGCGGAAGGCGAGTTCGGCCGCCGAGGCAGGACCGCCGTGCAATTGCACGATGAGTGGATACTTCCTGCCGGCAACGTAGGCCGCCGGACGAACGAGCAGACCTCCAACAAACGTCCCGTCGTTGGACTTCCAGGTGATTTCTTCCACGGCGCCAAGCGCCCAGTCTTTCGTTTGCGGATTGAGATCGGTCATGCGCTGCCATTGGCTCCGATCATCCAACACCGATTCAGACGCGGCGAGATAGAGACTCGGCGGCGTGACGGGATCAGAGTACTCGAGTACCACGGGCGCCTGCGCATCCGCGCGCGTCGCTGATATCGAACCGGCCACGTGGGTCAGTTGCCGAACGGTGTCGGCCTGAAGGTCGAACGCGAGCACTTGCCTGGTGGCACGTACGCCATCGGTGAAGTAGATGGTCTTGCTGTTGGCCGACCACCACTCGATGGACGCCAAGCCATCGTAGTGTGCGCCGATCTTCCGCCACTTGCCCCCGACATCGGCGACCGAGCGGAGGTAGAGCTTGTCGTAGGCGCCATAGACGAAGTCGTTCGCGGCGGTAAACGCCATCCATTTGCCGTCCGGCGAAAAGGAGAGCGGACTCTCTTCGTTCGGTGCGTAGTGCGTAAGACGTTCCACGCCGCCGGTGGCGACGGTGAGCAGGTACAAGTCGGCCGCTTCGTTGCCTTCGGTGGTGGTGCGGGCATACCGGTCATTGGGCGTTCCGCGAAAGCCGACATGCGCGCCGTCCGGAGACACCACGACGTCGCTCACACTCAGACTCGCGGCGGTAAGAAGTCGTTCACCGCGCGACGGCATGTCCAGGACCCAGAGGCGTTCCAGCGGTGTCGGCGAGTTTCGTAGTTGCACGTCGAGCTTCTTCAGCATGCGGCGAACAGCGTCGTCAGGCCCGGCTGAATCGGGTGCCGTGAAGAAGATCCGGGAACCGTCGCGCGACAGCTTCCAGGTGAGCACGCCAGTGCCGTGATGTGTGATCTGCACCGGCCTTGGTGTGCCAGTGAGCAGTTCCGCTGCGCTCACCGCGTACAGTTGATTCCCGTCGGCGCCCGACGCGTACACGAGCTGTGTGCCATCGCGGCTGAGCGTCCATGACGCCACGCCGTCCTTCGTGTCGGTGATGCGCCGCGCTTCGCCGTCGCCGAGCCGCATGGCGTAGAGCTGCACCCCCTTGTGTGCGTCGTCCGCCTCGCGATCCGATTCGAAGACGAAATAGCTGCCATCAGCCGACCACCTCGGCGACGACTCGCTCTTGTTCGCGCTGAAGGTGAGTTGGCGCGCGGAGGCGGCGCCACGATCCGTAGCGGCGATGAAGATGTGCCGAAACGATTTCGCCGCCTTCCAGTCGAGCGCCGACACCGAATAGAGCATCCACTTACCGTTCGGCGAGATGGCGGCCTGTCCGGCCGTTCGCAGCATCTGTTGATCAGAGAAGCGCATCGGTCGCTTTGCTTGCGCACCCGCTGATGCGGACAGCGCTGCCAGCAGAACCACCAGCGTCGACAAGAACGTGATCACGGGTCGCTCTCGATTGAATGTCATGACGCAAACGCTGGAATGGCTCGCTGACCTCGACCGCGCGCGTCCACGGCCCAACTGCGTTCGACGCGCGTGCCCCTGACGCCGTAGACGAGATCGTTCAGGTGCACAACGACGCAGACGTGATTGGGCACTACGCGCACACGCTCGCCGATCTCGGGGCGCCATGAAGACTCCGTGAGATCGAGGATGCCGTGTTCCTCCGACATGCGCGTCACGACGACTTCGGGGTGCTCGAGCAGTTGGCCAAAGCCGTCCTGCGCAGTGCCCCGCATGGGTTCGCGGCCGAGTGCCTTGGAGCCGGCGTCGATCACTGCTTGTCCGGGTACGGCGGTCGAAACGATTGTAGCGAGCACGGTGAGCGCGCAATCCTCCCATGCGCAGGCGCCGATGGCTGCCGTGGTGCGGTCGTTGTAGGCATACGACCCTGGGCGAATCTCCGTCACGCGTGGCAATTCGTGGGAGCGCCAGAGCGTGGGGGTGGAGCCGCCACTCACCACGGGCGGCGTCATCCCCGCGCGATCGAAGACGTCGAGCGTTTCCGTGAGTACCTGCGCGAGCGCGTCGAGCGGCGCGTCTTGCTCCGAACCGGCGCTTCGCACATGTCCCGGATAGAACGCGAGGCCCGCGAACGCGAGGTGGCGGTGCTTGCCGATGCTCTGCGCGAGCGCCAGCGCTGCAGCGGCGCTCACAGTTCCGACCCGGTGCATGCCAACGTCGATCTCCACGTGAACACCAATCGTCCTGTCGGCAGCGTGCGCCGCCTCGGCGACTGTCTCGAGTGCGTACGCGGAGTCCAGCGCCACGGTCACGCGCACGGAAGGATCGATGGCCGCAATACGACGTGCGACGGACGCACTGGCCGGCGGATAGGCGAGGAGCAGATCGGTGCAGTGCGGCGACATCACCTCGACCTCGAACGGCGTGGCGCAGGTGAGTCCGCAGGCGCCGTTCTCGAGTTGCGCCTTCGCGACGAAGACGGATTTGTGCGTCTTCACGTGCGGACGCAACTGAAGGCCATGCGAGGATGCATACGCCGCGACGCGCTGGAGATTGCGTTCCAGGCGATCGAGGTCGACGATCGCCGATGGCGTCTCGATCGAGTCGAAAGACATGTCGACGTGGGGATCCAGATTCATGGCCAGGCGGGAAGGAGGATCGCGGCGGAGCCGTATCGTGTGTGCGCTCGGCGGACACGACCTATGCAAGTTTGGCGGCGCAGCACGTAGCTGCAACCGCATTCAGGTACCGCCTGTATTAAGTTGGAACTACATGCTCACGTCTCAGGACATCTACTTCTTCTCTGTGGTGGCGCGTTCGGCGTCGCTCGCGGCGGCGGCCCGGACGCTGGACGTCACGCCGTCGGCGGTGAGCCAACGACTGCGGCAACTGGAGGAGCGTGTAGGAGTGAGTCTCGTTTCGCGGACGAGCCGCCAGATCACGCTCACGGATGAAGGCCAGCTTCTGGCAGAGCGTGGGGGAGCCATCAACGACGAGTTGTCGGATCTCGCAGAATCGTTGACCGCGCGAGGCGGGGTGGTGTCCGGTCATCTGCGCGTGTTCGCGCCGCTGGGATTTGGACGACGATACGTTGCGCCGGCGGTGAGTGCGTTCTGCGCTGCGCATCCGGATGTCACCATCGAGCTTCAACTCTCGGACCGGCTGGGTCGCGTTCCGGAGAGCGCGTGGGATGTGGCCGTTCATATCGGGTTGTTGCACGACTCATCGCTCATTGCGCACCGGCTGGCGGCCAACGCGCGCTGTGCGTGTGCGTCGCCGGAGTTTCTCGCGCGCCATGGTCGCCCGACCGATCCCTCGCAGCTCCGTGCCTTTGACTGCATCGCGCTGCGCGAGAACGATGAGGACGTAACGCTCTGGCGGTTTGCCGATGGTGCCGGCCAACCGGCGCATGTCCGCATCGAACCGCGCCTGGCGAGCAATGACGGCGATGTCGTGCGTGCGTGGGCACTCGAGTCGCGCGGTATCATTGTGCGATCGGAGTGGTCCGTGATGGCCGACCTCCGCGCTGGCCGGCTGGTGCGGGTGCTCGGGCAGTATTCACTTCCATCCGCGGACATCGTGGCGCTTGTTGCGTCGCGACAGGGCCGGTCGGCGCGCACGTCGCACTTCATTCGGAGCCTTCGGAAGGCCATGAGCCCGGCGCCATGGCGGCAACGTGGGAGACACCAGTAACCAGAGGAGCGCCAATGGCCCGGTGGATCGTATTTGCGATTTGCGTCCTGATCGGCGCGCCGCTCGGCTTGATTGGGCTCGCGGGTGGTATCGTCGTGGGCGCGATCGTGGGCCAGGCGCTTCCTGCGCGCGAGGCCGGGACTGACGCGGCCATCGGTGGCCACGACGCATTTTCGCCGAGTGCGTCGTCGCTCCAGCGGCTCGGGCGTTTCTATTTGCTCTACGGCGCTGCCGTGGGTGGCTGTCTGTACTTGCTGCTTCTCGTCGGCACGCAGGCCGCCCGATCAACGGCCGAGATGTTCGCCGGTCCCGCATTGGGGCTGGTGGTACCGTTGCCGATGATTCTCGTCGCCGTCGCCCTCATGCAGGAGTGGCGCTTTGCCGTATGGCTGGCGGAGGGCGTGGCAGTCCTGATGGCGGGCTGCGTGTTCGCGACCTGGACAGCGGCGGAACCAACGCGAGCCACACCAGTGCTGCGAAGTTTTGTGTTCGGTCTTGTCTCGGGCCAGCGCTACTTCCTGCCGGGTGCGGTGATCCTGGCCGTACTCGTTGGCATCACCGCCATTCGGACGTCGCGCGCGCGCCTCCGCTAGCACCCACGCCGTACGCCCGCCGCTGCACGGACACGCCGCACGCGTCACGCCCCTCCCCCGCCGCCCGCCTCACGTCCACGCCGTTCGCCCTCCGCTGCACGAACACGCCGTACGCCGCACGCTTCACCCCCGCCGTACCCCTCACGCCCACGCCGCACGCCCGCCGCTGCACGCCCACGCCGTACGCGTCGTTGGCGCAGCATTTCGGGTACGCCCGGCGTACCAACTTGGGACCTTCGGTTCCTTCCCTTCCCGTCGCACAACGTCAGAACGTGAACACCTTCCATGCATGCGGCCTCACCGCCGCACTCTTCCTGGCCGTCGGTTGCTCGTCTGGAAAACCGGCCGAGAAAGCCACGGCAACCGGAGCCACAGCCGACCCTCAGGGAATGGCTGGCATGTCGATGCCGGTGACTATCCCCAAGGGGGCGCTGTACACCGAGGCAGACGTCCGCTTCATGCAGGGCATGATTGCCCACCATGCGCAGGCCATTTTCATGTCGAGGATGGCCGTGTCGCGCGGCGCCAACCCGCGCGTCCTCAAGTTCGCGAACAAGATCGACCAGTCGCAGCAGTCGGAGATCCGGCTCATGCAGGACTGGCTCGTGGCCAACAAGCAGACGGCGCCTGACACAGGCTCATGGCGCACCATGACGATGCCAGGCATGCTGACGTCAGCACAACTCGCCACGCTCGACGCCGCGAAGGGTGCCGAGTTCGACAAGCAGTTTCTCAACCTCATGATCCAGCACCACAACGGTGCGCTGAAGATGGTGGCGGACCTGCTCACCACACCGATGGCGGCGCAGGACGTGGACGTGTCCGTCTTCGCCAATGACGTGAATGTCGTGCAGACCGCCGAGATCGCGCTCATGCAACAAATGCTGGCCAACCTTTGAGACCTCTACCGGAGTTCCTACTGATGGGAAATGCCCGCAGGATCTGCGCAGTCGCCATGACGTTCGCACTCGCCACGGCGCCGGCGCTGCACGCGCAGTCGTATCCAACCGGCAACGATCCGCGCAACGGCCTGAAGACCGGCCTGCTCGACGCGGGCGTGGCGATCAAAGGCATGCGCCAGGTTTCCTTCACGCCCAAGGCGGCCGAGTTCGATACGGCGCGCGGACTCACCTTCGTGAATTCCGATCTCGCATTCGGCGGCAAGTACGTCTACCAGGGCAACTTCGCCGGCTTCTCCATCTGGGACATCAGCAACCCGGCCAAGCCGGCAAAGGTGGCGGTCGTCTCGTGCATCACGTCGCAGGGCGACCCGTCCATCTACGGCCACTTGCTCTTCATCTCTGCCGAAGGCGGCGGAAATCGCAATGACTGCGGCAAGGGCGGTGTGCAGAATCCGGCGGATCACATGGCCGGCGTGCGCATCTATGATGTTGCCGATCCGAAGAACCCGAAGCTGATCAAGAATGTGCAGACCTGCAAAGGCTCGCACACGCACACGTTGATCCCGAGCCCCACGGACAAGGGTGTGGTCTACCTCTATGTATCGGGTAGCCAGGGCGCACGGCCGGAAACAGAGCTGGCGGGATGCAAGAACGGCACTGATCCCGCGGACGAAGCGAACTCGATCTATCGCCTCGACGTGATCAAGGTGCCGCTCGCGCATCCCGAGCAGTCCGAGGTGGTGACGGGTGCGCGCATCTTCACGAACATGGCACCAGCACCGCAGTCGTCGGCTCGTGCAGCGCGGCCAGGCCGTGGCGCGGCTCCAGGGGCGCCGGCTGGCCCGCCGCCTGCCCCAACCGGTCCGCGCAATTGTCATGACGTATCTGCGTATCCGGCGATGCATCTGCTCGCCGGCGCCTGCGCGAGCTACGGCCTGCTCGTGGACATCTCCAATCCGGAGAAGCCCGTGCGCGTCGACGCCGCGGCGGACACGAACTTCTCGCTGTGGCACACGGCCGTCTTCAGCAACGACGGCAAGAAGGTGGTGTTCACGGACGAGTGGGGCGGCGGCACGTCGCCGAACTGCCAGGCCACGAACATGATGGAAATGGGTGGCAACACCACGCTGACCATCAGCGCCGACAAGAAGTTCAAGCAGCACGCATACTTCAAGATTCCGTCGGCACAGAGCGCGCAGGAAAACTGCGTGTCGCACAACGGCGGGCTCATTCCGGTGCCGGGCCGCGACATCATGGTGCAGGGCTGGTACCAGGGCGGCGTGGACGTGAGTGACTTCACGGATCCCGACCATCCGTTCGAGATCGCGTTCTTCGATCGCGGTGCCGTGGATGCACCGCCCGCGGCAGGCGACACGACGGCAAACAGCCGCACGCGCGGCACGATTGGCGGATCATGGGGCGCGTACTACTGGAACGGCTACATCTACTCGTCCGAGATGGCGCGCGGCCTGGACGTGTTGGAAATGCTGCCGAGTGACAAGCTGTCGGCGAACGAACTGGCGGCGGCGAAGCTGGTGAAGTTCACCGACTACAATCCGCAGAGCCAGCCGCACATCGTGTGGCCGCCGGCGTTCCCGGTAGTGCGGTCGTATCTCGACCAGTTGGTACGTGACAACGGACTCTCCGCGGCGCGCACCACGGCGATTGCGAGCGCGCTCACGGCGGCCGAGAAGCAGAGTGGCGCGGCGCGCGGCACGTCGCTTTCGACGCTGGCCAAGCAGGTTGATGCGGATGCGAGTGGCGCGAAGGACGGCGCACGTGTCCGTGCGATGTCCACGGCAATCAAGGCACTGGCGGCGGCATCGAAGTAGTGTGAACTGCTTTCCTCTCCGCTGACGCGGGGAACAGAACGCCCGCACCGTCATGGTGCGGGCGTTCTGTTTTCTCGCGCAATCGACAACGGTGCGTTCGCGGCGCAGTATTCCGAAGGAAGCGCGCGAGAGCATTCAACGCTGGAAGCAACAGGAGACAGTCATGGCCGAGTCCACTGCGAAGCAATTCCTCCTCGGTATCGCGCTGTGCGGTTGCCTCGGGTCACGCGCCGGTGCGCAGAGCGGTTCGGCCATCGCCAAGGAAGTTGCCGGGATCTACCCGGCGGCTGAGGCATTGTACCTGAAGCTGCATCAGCGTCCGGAGCTCTCGGGCCAGGAGCGGGAAACCGCGGCGACGCTTGCCGGCGAGCTGCGCCAACTGGGGTTCGACGTCACCGCCGGCGTGGGTGGCACTGGCGTTGTCGCCATTCTCAAGAACGGTGCGGGCCCAACGGTGATGCTGCGCACGGAGCTGGATGCGCTCCCGGTCACTGAAGCGACCGGACTCCCCTATGCAAGCGTGGTTCGCACGAAGAACGAAACTGGCGCTGAGGTAGGAGTGGCACACGCGTGCGGGCATGACGTGCACATGGCGTCTGCCGTGGGCACTGCGCGCATCATGGCCGCGACGCGCGGCACGTGGAAGGGCACGTTGATGATCGTGGGACAGCCGGCCGAGGAGACGGGTGCGGGCGCGAAGGCGATGATCGCGGATGGTTTCTTCACGCGCTTTCCGCGACCAACCTACGCGATTGCCGTGCACGACGACGCTCGGCTACCAGCCGGCGCGATTGCGTATCGTGCGGGGCCGATCCTGACGAACGCCGACGCGGTGACCATCACGATCTATGGCCGTGGGGGTCATGGTGCGCGACCGGAGGTGACGGTGGATCCCATCGTGATTGCCGCGCGCGTGGTGCTGTCGCTCCAGACCATCGTGTCGCGCGAAATGTCGCCGTTCGATCCTGCGGTGATCACGGTAGGGGCGATCCATGGTGGGACGAAGAACAACGTCATTCCTGATGAGGTGCAACTGCTGCTCACCGTGCGATCGTTCACGCCGGCCGTGCGCGAGCGTTTGCTCGCGGCGATCGAGCGGATCACCAACGCCGAAGCTGTCGCGGGGGCAGCGCCGCGTCCGCCGAAGATCGAGCGGTACCAGACAGCAACGGCGTTGGTGAATGACCCCGCACTGAGCGAGCGCGTGGGTAGTGCCTTGCGTCGTGTACTCGGCTCCGATCGTGTGGGTGATGGTGCGCCGGAGATGGTGAGTGAGGACTTTTCGGAGTTCCAGCTCGCGGGGGTGCCCACCTTCATGATGCGCGTTGGTGCGGTGGAACGGGGGAAGTTCGATGCGGCGATGAAGATGGGGACGCCGTTGCCGTCGTTGCACTCGTCGCTGTTCGCGCCGGACAAGGAGCCGACGATTTCCGCGACGATCTCGGCAGAAGTGGTGGCGCTGCGCACGCTGCTCGCGGGGGAGGCCACTCGGCCCTGAGGTGCCGGCGTTGAAACCCCAGGCCAATGGCGAACGTACCGGTTAGCACCGGCAGGAACGTTCGCCCCCGATCCAGCGAAGTCATCATGACGGTATCTCGCCCGCTGCCTGCGCTGTTGTTGCCCCTCCTGTTCGCCGCTTCCTTGCGGGCGCAGACCCCTGCTGCGCCGCTGCCTGCGGACCTGTATACGACGCTCGCGACGCAGGACAGCGCTCTCTTTGCTGCCTTCAATAACTGCGACGTGACGGCGTTTGGCGGGTTCTTTACAGAGGACGTGGAATTCTATCACGACAAACTCGGCAAGTCGTCATCGCGGGCCGCGCTGGTGCAGACCCTCGCGAATCGCTGTACGGAAGTGCGTGGCGGCAAGATCCCGGCGTTGCGACGGGAGCTGGTGAGTGGGAGCGTGGAGGTGCATCCGCTGATCGGGTATGGAGCGATCCAGAGCGGCCGGCATCGCTTCATCGAGTCAAGCAATGGCAAGGAGCGCGTGAGCGAGTTCGCGAAATTCACGCACGTGTGGGAGTACAAGGACGGTGCGTGGCGGGTGTCGCGCGAGTTGAGCTACGATCACCGGCCCGATGACCGTTCCACCGATGCTGCGGTGCCGTCGGTGGCGCTGCCGGCCGCGGAGCAGGCGAAGTATGAAGGGACGTTCGACATCGTGTTGCCGAAGGGGACGCTGCCGTTGCGGGTGTTTGCCCAGAACGGTGCGTTGTTCGTGCAAGCGGAAGGGCCTGGGCAGAAGGCGGAGCCCCTGCGATACCTCGGCGCGGACACGTTTGCGGTGCCGTTCGATCCAGCGGTGCGGTTGACGATCGTGGTGGAGAGTGGGCGTGCGATCAAGGCGCGACTGCTTCAGGGTGGCGCACTCATGGAAGGCGCGCGCCGGCCATAGCAGCTTTGACGGAGTGTGCCGATGTCCGGTTCGTGCGGATGGTTTCCTCTTCCATATGAAGAGATCGTCGCGTGGGTGGAGAGGCACGCGAGCGAGTTGCCGCAGACGCTTGCCGAGCTGTCGCGGTATCCCACGGCGTTTCGGCGGGTGATCGTGAATCGCGTGTCGCCAGAGTTACGCACGTTGTTCTGGAGCGACCATGTGCGGACGTTTCTCGATGCCGATGCGGCGCTGACGGCAGAACAGCGGGCGTTTCTCGAGGGCGCGCTCGGTGAGCTGCCTGGTATTATCGGGAGTCCGCTGGTTGAGGGGCAGGCGCGAATACGGCCTATCGAGGAGCGCACGCGGACCTTGTTTACGCGGGAGCAGGCGGCGGCGATGTTCGGCATGGTGGGGCCGCCGGAACCGCCCGAGGGGCTTCCGTTGCCGCCAGGTACGCGGCTCACACCAATTGACCACGACAGCGTACCGTAGGCAGGGACGTGACGGCGCGCTAACGTATGCGCGAGGCAATTCGCCTTGGATAGCGCAGCACCGCCTTTCTCCCACCACACAGCGACCACGTGTCGGCCGACCCACTCGAGTTGCCCGCGACTCCACAGCGCGTGCGAGCCATCCGGCGCAGCGCGGCGTTACCGCCGCACCTGTTGAACCGGGCGCTGGCGCTTGCCGTCGCGACGCCGGATGAACGGGCGTGGCACCGCTTTCTCTCGTTGGCCCTCGCACTCCTTGGCGCCGGCCTCGTGCTCGCCGGGGTCGCGAGTTTCATTGCCTACAACTGGTTGCATGTGGGGCGGTTTGCCAAGTTTGGCGGCATCGAGTTGGCCATCTGCGCCGCGACCATCGTTGGATGGCGCACGCTGCCGCGGGTGTCCGGGCGAATTGCGCTCGCGAGCGCGGCGGTACTCGTGGGACCGCTGCTCGCGGTGTATGGGCAAACGTACGAGACCGGCGCCGACCCATACGGTCTCTTTCTCGGCTGGCTCGCACTCATTGTTCCGTGGGTGATCGCCGCGGAGTTCGCCCCTCTTTGGTTGTTTGCGCTGTTTCTGCTGGACATCAGTGTCACACTGTACTGGTCGCAAGCGATCCAGACGGGATACGGCTCCGATGGAGCCAACCTCGTTGTGGGTGGCATCCATGCCCTCGCGCTCGTGGCGTGGGAGCTACAACGCCGGCTGACCGATCGACGCGCTCCGCGGCTCATTGCCGTGACGGGGTTTGGCGCATTGCTCGCCTCTGCATCGTACATCGTCATGAGCGACAATCGCGACCCGATCAATGTGCTCGCGCTCATCGTGCTCATTGTGGCGATCGTGTCCGCGCTGCTCCGGTATCGCCGAGTCCGTCCTGACCGATTCATGGTCACGATCGCGGTCGCGACCGCGATGGCCTGGATGACGATTGCGATTGGACACATCGTCTTCACGAGCCTCGACTTTGGTACGGCATCGTCGCTCATCATGACGGCACTGGTGCTCGCGGAGATCGTGTTGGGGCTTCGGTGGTATCGCGCGTTCTCATCCACCCTTTCGTAAATGGGACGCTGATGATGCGACTCTCGGTGGGCGAGTTGATGGGGCAGTTGCGCGCCGAACGGTTGGCAACCGATGCGCACATACAGATTGTACGCGACGCGATGACTGCCAGCACGGATGATGACATCCCTGTGTACCTGCGCGTGGTGGTCGGCATTGGCGCGTGGATTGCCGCGTGCTTCCTGCTCGCCTCCTTCGTCGCGCTCGTCAGGGAGGAGGGCGCTGCCACGATTGTCGGTGTGGTTGTGCTGGCGGTGGCCGTATGGGGTCGCCAGCTCTCGGGCGGTGAGTTCCTGCGGCAAGCGACAGTAGCGGGAAGCTTTGCCGGTCAGGGATTGATCGCTTTCGGACTCGCCAGGCTCACGAACGGAGAGGGGATCGCGTCGCTCGTGGCAATGGTGCTTTCCATTGTGCTGGTTTTGATCATGCGCGACCGTTTTCATCGATTCCTGTCAACGATGATTGCGGTGCTGTCGATGGCTGTGGGGTTGAACGCGGCGCACGTGCCGGGTTTTCTGGACGTCGTGGCGTTGCTGGTTGCTGGTGCCGCCGCAGCGGCGTGGCGCATCAACGTGCGCGATCGGAGCGACGAGGCGGACGAGCTATTGACGCCGGTGGGGTATGGGCTGGTGGTCGCGCTCTTCGGATTGATGCTGTTCGGTGCATCCTCCTCGACGCTGGCGAGTGGGTATCAGGAACATCCGCAGCTCGGCGTGGCGACAACGAGTGGCATCGCGCTACTGCTCGACGTCCTCGCGCGGGTCATTTTCGCCGAGCACTATGCGCGGCATCGCAGTGTGACCGGCATTGCGCTTCTTGGCGGCCTCGCACTGTTTGCCCTTTTGACGATGGACAGTCCGGGCATCATCGCGGGTGTCGCGGTGCTCATTCTCGGCTTCGACCGCAGGAATTCGGTGTTGGTGGAGATGGGAGTAGCCTTCCTGCTCGTGTTTGGCGCGGCGTACTACTACAGCCTCGATCTCACACTATTGCAGAAGTCCGGTGTGCTCGCTGGTAGTGGCGCCGTCTGCCTTGCGGCGCGTGCACTGCTTGGTTCGCCCGCACCAGTAAAGCCAGGGGAGGCCGTACGATGAAGACCCGAGCGTTGATCGCGGCCGGACTTGTGCTCGTGCTCGTGGCATCGAACGTGGCCATCGTGCAGAAGGAACGCGTGCTCAGCACCGGCACGCCGATGCTGCTTCGGCTCGCGACGGTGGATCCGCGGTCGCTGATGCAGGGCGACTACATGCGACTCGACTACGCACTCACGCGCACGCTGGACAGCACGAGCCACTGGCCACGTGACGGTGTCATCGTTGTGACGCTCGATTCGCTTGGTGTCGTGCAATTGGTCCGGCGGCATGAGACCGGCGTGCCGCTGGCACGGGGCGAGCACCTGTTGCGGTATCGCTTTCGCACGAGGCACTACCGCGTGGGTACCGATGCCTTTCATTTCCAGGAAGGCTCAGCGAACCATTATCGTCAGGCGCGGTATGGAGAGCTCCGCGTGGATGATGCGGGGACGAGTGTCCTGATCGGGCTGCGGGATTCGGCGCGGGTGCCGTTGCACTGAGCGGTGGTGCGCGGTCTTTCTGGTTGTGCAACTTCACGGAGCGTACGAACTGATGGGTTCAACGAAACTGCTGCTCTGGATTGGTGCGGTGATGGGAAGCCTGCAGTTGGGCCAAGGTGTGCCCGCCACACCGGACTCGCTGATCAAGAGCGGGCCGTACCGGAATGCAAAATTTCAATATCTCGTGCAGTTGCCACCGGGCTTTCAGCATGAGCTCGCGCCTCCGTCACAGGAGGATCGTGGGTTTCGCGCACGACTCCCGGTGGAAGGCACCGTGTGGATGGCAGCTACGCACAGTGACAGTACGACGATTGCCGGGATCGTCTCCGTTGTTCGCAAGAGCCACCGGGCGTGCCGCGAGACCGCGAATCGGCCAACGAAGCTGGCGGGGTTGGAGGCGAGCGACATGGAATTCACCTGTCCAGGACCAAAGGGTGACAGGGCGAATCGATTTGTCATCGCCGTGCGAAAGGATCCGAGCGGCGGGCTGACGGAATACGTGATTGGCCTGGAATCACCGGTGTCGATGGACGGTCGCGCAATCACCGCGTTCGAGATCATTCGGCGCGGGTTTCGGGTGACGGGCAAGTCTTAGCTTGGTCGGTGAGGGCATTACTCACGACGACGGACTCGTCTGCCTCATGCCGCGCACGATCAGTGTTGCACCCCAGCCGAACATCCGGTCGCGGTCCCGCAGTTTTCCTTCGAATACCTGACGCATGGCATCCGCGGCGCGGGGCCAGCGCTCCACGTCGATGTCCGGCAGCGGAAGCGCGTGAAGCCGCTCCTTCGCGTCCGGGCCCTGAAGCGGCGACGCTTGCTCGTCGAGCACGCTGCCGATGGCGTAGCGGATCAGCGTCATGGTGCCGCCAAGTGCGACGAGCCGCTCGAAGCCCACACCCTCGAGAATCTCCAGGGATAGCTCGATCACCGGCGTGATGGCCTGCGTCTTCAGGAGATAGGCGCCCGCGACCACACGGGCTCCGTCGCGGCGGACGAGCAACGTGCGTCGCACGGTACACGCCAGCTCGACCAGCCAATCGTCCCACTGCTGCCCTGGCGCCAGGCCGCGAACGCCGGCCAACCCGTGATCAAGGATCGCCTTTGCCATCAGGTCGGTCAGCGCCTGCTTGCTGTCGATGTACCAATAGAGGCCGGGCGCATGCATGCCCAGATGCGTCGCGAGACGGCGAAGGCTCAGTCGCTCGAAGCCATCCTCGTCCAGCAGCTCGAGCGCGGCGGCGATGATCCCTTCCCGCCGTGCCAGCGCCTCATCCGAGGCGGGCCGCGTCACGCGGTTGACAATTGAACGGTGGTCACCGACATTCTCCTTCGAGTTTAACGGTGTTAAAGTCTCCTGAATGATGCGTAGCATACCGCCCATTTGCAACCGACCAGACAGCCCACGTTGAAATGACCAAGCAGCGCCGGACTGTCCTCATCGTTGCAGCGGTGGCAATCACAGCCGTCATCGCGACCGTTGCCCTTCGCAGCCGCCACGAACCCCTGGTGCTCATCGGCGTCATTGACGCCAACGACATCGTGGTCACTCCGCGTGTGCAGGGGCGACTGGACAGCCTGCTCGTGGACGAAGGAAGTGAGGTCAAGGCCGGCCAGCTCGTCGCATCGCTCGAATCGTCCGAGCTTGCGGCGCAAGCAGCCTCGGTGGCCGCCGCGACCTCCGGCGCCACGGCGCAACTGGGAGAGTCCCGCTCGAGCGCGCTCCAACTCACGGGCAGTACCGCGGCAACGTTGAGCTCCGCGCGGGCTCGCGTGGCCTCCGCGAAAGCCACGCTGGCCCGCGAACACGCGCAGCTCGCACAGGACAGTGCCGATGCCGGACGTGCCACAACGCTGGTGCGCGCTGGTGCCATGTCGCCTGCCGAAGTGGAGCGGGCGAACACTACCTATCACGCGCAGCAATCAGTGGTGGCGGCCCGCGTGCAGGAAGTCAGCGCCGCCGAGGCGGACCTGGCGAGCGCGCAATCCGGGACACATGCGGTTGCGGCAGCGCGAAGCGCCGTGGCCAACACCGCCGCGCGAGTGCTTGGCGCACGCGCGGATTCGACGGCGGCGGCGGCGCGATTGAACTACGCGGCACTTCGCGCCCCCGTGTCGGGCATCGTCCAGGTCATTACCGCTCGGCGCGGAGAGCTGGTGGGACCCGGGTCGCCGGTGATGGTGATCGTCGACCCTGACCATCTCTGGGTGCGTGTTGCGGCGCCGGAAACGGACGCCGGTTCAGTGGCGGTGGGCGATTCGCTCGACGTGCGGCTACCCAGTGGCCAGTCGCTGCGTGGCCGCGTGATCAGCAAGGGCGCCGAAGGCGAGTTCGCGACGCAGCACGACGTGAGCTCCGAGAAGCGCGACATCCGCGCTGTCGCATTTCGCGTGGCCATTCCAAACCCGCGGCGTGTTCTGGTGCCGGGCATGACGGTGCAGGTGCTCCTGCCGACGAAGCCGTGAGCGAGCGCGAGCCGGCCATTCGCATTGATCACGCGGTGAAGCAGTATGGCAACATCACTGCGGTGAACGATGTGTCGTTCACCGTTGGAAATGGCGAAACGCTCGGACTGCTGGGTCCCAACGGTGCGGGCAAGAGTACGCTCATCAGGATGCTCACCACGCTGGTGCCAATCACCAGCGGACGTATCGTGCTGCACGGCGATGACGTGACGTTGAATCCCGATCGTGCGCGGTTGTCCATCGGCGTCATCCCGCAGGCGATGACGAGTGATACCGACCTCTCCATCGAGGAGAATCTCAGCATCTACGCAAAGTTGTACGGCGTGTCGCGCGACCAGCGGCGCAAGGTGATCCCGGAGCTGCTCGAGCTGGTGAATCTGGCCGATCGCCGGAAGTCACTTGTGGGAACACTGTCGGGCGGCATGCGCCGTCGCGTGGAGATTGCGCGAGGGTTGGTGCACAGCCCGATGATTCTCGTGCTCGATGAGCCGACGACGGGTCTCGACCCCGTTTCACGAGTGGACGTGTGGGAGATGCTTACGCGCATCAAGCGCGAGCGGCAGCTCACGATCCTTGTGACGACGCATTACATGGACGAGGCGGACCGGTTGTGCGATCGCATCGCGATCGTGGACAAGGGCCGCCTGGTTGCGCTCGACACGCCGCGCGCGCTCAAGAGTTCCGTGCCTGGTGCGAGTTCGATCGAAGCGCAGTTCACCGATGAGCCGGACGATTGGGAGACGCGCCTCATGGCCCTGGCTGGCACGTTGACCGTGCAGGCCCTGGGTGGCGACAGTTGGCGCATCGTCACTGACGACGCGGGTCGCACCACCATGGCGCTCGCCGAGTTGGCACTTGGTGCGCAGGTCGTCATTCGCACGCTGGCTGTCAGCAGCACCACACTCGATGACGTGTTCGTGTACTACACGGGGCACGGGCTGAAGGACAGCAATGCCGCCATCGCGGCGAAAGTGGCGTAGGCCATGAAGCGCGCGCTGCCCATCGTCGAACGAGAGTTGCGGAAGTTCATCCGTACGCCGGCGCTGCTCGTGATGGTGCTCATCATGCCGGTGCTCAATCTCGTGGTGCTTGGCAACGCGTTCGGCGGGCGCGTGCGGCACCTGAACGTGGCCTTCGTCGATGAAGACGGCGGTCCGGCGGCGCGGCGGGTGCGGGAAGCCATCCTTTCGCTACAAATGAACGGCGACGTTGTCCGGCCGATCACGTACGACAACGAGCGTGATGCCGCACGCGACGTGCGCGACGGTGTGGTGCAGGGCGCGGTGATCCTGCCCTCGGGCTTCTCGCGCCGAGCGCTCACGGGAGAGCAACCGCACGCGGGGCTGCTGCTGGACAATACCGATGCCGTGGTGTCGGGCACATTGCAGGGCGTGCTCAACGGCGCGGTGCAGCAGGCCACACGCAGTGCACCGCCGGAACGGTACATCAGGGCCGTGACACTGGATCCGGTGGAGCTCTTCCCGTTCGTGCCATACATGCGGTACATGCTGCCCGGCGTGATCAGCCTTGGCATGTTCATGACCGTGATGATCGGCGGCGGCATGTCGTATCTCGACGACAAGCAGCGAGGAGTTCACGAGGGTTACCTCGTCACGCCGATCACCAAGTTCGAGTTGGTGCTCGGGCAGAACCTGGCCGGCACGATCAAGGCCGTGATCAGCGGTGTGATGGTCACCGTCCTTGGCGCGTTGATCGCCGGCGTGTACGACATCTTTCAGCCGTTGCGGTTTCTCGCGCTGATTCTGTTGGTGGTGTTTGTGTCGTTTGCGTTCATGTCGATGATGTCGTGTCTCGTGGCGCGGATGAACAACCCGATGCTGCCGCGAGCGTTGTTCGGCGTGCTCAATACCCTGCTCTACTTTCCGAGCGGCGCGATCTATCCCACGCAGTCGCTGCCGAGGTGGTTGCGGTGGATCACGTACGTGGATCCATTCACGTATGCGGTGCACGGATTGCGAGTGTTGCTGCTGAAGGGGGCTGCGGTGCGCGTGGTTCTGCCGGACGTCTTCTTCCTTGCGTTGTTCGGCGCCGTGATGTTTGCCGGGTCAGTGAAGTTGTTCCGACGGACCTTGTGATGGCCGTTTCAGGTCGGCGGTCACTTCGGTGAAGACGCGCATGGCGCGCACGCGACCGTTTTCTCCGTCCATGGGCAATACCGGGATGTCGGGCTTTACGCCTGCCACTTCGTCCGTGCCATCGGCTCGCATCCGCACGCAGTTGGGCACGCGAAAGCGAAGGCGTGAGTGCGGCAGGACTACCGGATCGGGATTGTTCATGAATCCGCACCCGTCGCCGCCGGTGCGAATGCCGACCGTCTTTGCCGCGCCGTTGTTCTGAAGCACCGCGGCAAACATCTCTGCCGATGAGTAGGTCTTGTTGTCGGTGAGGACGTAGAGAGGACCGCGCCAGGTTCCCCAGAGCGGTGCGACCACCGCCGGCCAGTGGAGCTGCCGCGCGACATTGACGTTCCGGATGGAGTCGGGCGACAGGTACGAGAGTGGTCCGCCGGCGGACCCCGCCGCTACGAGCCGGCGACAGGTGGTGCCACTCCACGGGCGACGCGTCTGCCACACCCAATCCATACCACAAGTGGCCTGCGTCAGCTGGCCCTTCTGGAGGAGGAAGGCAGCTTGTGCGCTACCGGCGAGCTGGCTCGTGGAATCGAGCTGGCGAGCCGTGCGCAACGCGTCGAGTTCTTCGTCAAAATACGCGGCCGATGTCGCGCTGTCCTGGGTCATCCAGAGCGCCGCGGAGTGGACTGGCCGAGCGGTGAAGAGTCGAGCGGTGATGTCGCCGGAGTCGTCCCCGCCGGAGTTGTTGCCGACGTCCACCAGCACGCCGGCGACGCCGGCGGCCTGAAAGGTTCGGAGCACTCCAGCGAGCGCTTCATACCAGTCGTGCTCCACGGCCTTCCGCAGTGGAACACGCAGGAGCTTCCCGCGGAGGCCCCACATGTCGTCGCGCGCCCAGGCTTTAATGCAGAGACCCTGGTCGGAATTCTCCTCGAACGAGGCGATCCTGACAATGCCGATGCTCCTGGACTTGGCTGTGTCAGCAAGAATTCCCGCGCGGAATGGCGTGCCGATACCGTCGGCGATAAGGCGGAACCCCGGCAGTGATTCGAAGGGGAGGGAGAAAATTGGGCGGTCGTACGGTGCGAAGTTGAGTGCGGCGCAGCCGGTGGCTGCGTCCTGTCGGCTGTACTCGGGGGTGGCGGGTGCGGCACCGACGGTTGTGGCTGGGGTCAGGGTGGGCAGTTGCGAGAAGTGCCCATCGTGGAAGCCGCGCACAAAGGCCAGGAGCGCGCTGTTGCCGTCTTCGTCGCTCGTGGCCGACTGCAACGCCGACAGGGTGCGCCGGTTGAGCGCGGGCAGGTCGATGCCACCCTCTGGCGATGCGAACCAGGCGAGATTGGAATACCGTTTCTCCAGTGCAGTCTTGAGCACCGTGTAGTCCTGTTGCCAGGCGGCGCGGTCGAATGCCTGGGCGGAGGCCGGCGCGCCGCTGCATAGCAGGGTGATGAGGGCGCAGGCCGCACCGCCGAGCCACCTGGATTCCTTCGTCTGCATCGGAGTCAGAACCTTTTGAGTGTAGACTGAGTCTAAGAAGGGAATGCGGGGCTCGCTTCCATATTTGGAGCGCGTTTGCACAAATGCAGCGTGATTTTCGGAGAGAGCACAGATGGTGGCACTGAGGGTCACGGACTATCCCGCCCGGGGGATGATGGCTCCGCACTATCACGACGAACCGTCGTTGATTGTCGTGGTGAGCGGTGGCTACCTGGAAACGATCCGCGGAGACGAAGTGGAGCATCGGCGGGGGCAGATGCTCCTGTACCCGGCGCACGCCGTGCATGCGCAACGGTTTGGCTCCATGGGGGCACGCAAGATCGTGTTCACGCCATCGCCGGCGTCGATGGATTTCCTTCGCGATCATGGCGTTTCATTTGACACGGCCCGTTGCGTGAGCGCGCCGATGATCCCTCAACTCGCGCATCGCGCGCTGGCGGAGATCCGGAACGATGATTCGTTCTCGGCACTCGCGCTCGAGGGGATCACAATGGAACTGGTCGCCGCGTTCGCGCGGGCGGAGGGGCGCGACGCATCAACGGCGGCGCCGGCGTGGGTGCGCGCGGCGCGCGATGCCATCCGTACCGGCGAGGACGAGAACCTGTCGGTGGAGGCAATCGCGACGCTCGTCGGCAAGCATCCCGTACATCTCGCCAGGGAATTCCGCCGGCACTTTGGCACGACGCTGGGCGGATATCGGCGGCAGCTTCGGCTTCGGCGAGCCGAGGAGATGTTGCGGCGGCGCGTTGGACTGACGGAGGTGGCGCTCGCATGCGGGTTCGCGAGTCATTCACACTTCTGCCGCGTATTCAAGGCCGAGTATGGCGTGACGCCGTCGGAGTTCAGATCCACGTAGTTTTGAGCGCCTGACGTCTTTCATCACGGCAGCCACGCTGATCCGCTACGATCCGCGAATCTGCGACAACATGCGTCTGACGTCCGACGGCAGCAATCGAAGCTGGAGGGGCGTCAGGATGCCCGCGAGAGCTTTTAGCGGCCCCTCGGTATCAAATGCGCCTCGCTGCGCCTGAAGTGTGTGCTCAGTCGCGGCCGCCACGTCGAAGGCGCTCGGAAGTCCGGCCAGGTAGTCGGCCGTTGCACTGAAGGTGGAGTCCGAGCGTTCGCGCTGCCTCAGCTGGGCCTGTTGAATGGCGACGATCTGGTCCGACGTGAGCAAGAGGGAATCGGAGAACTGCAGGACCGCGGCGAGTGGATCGAGAGGAAAAGAGCCAGTCGAGCGCAACCGCTTGAGAATTGTGTCTGCTGGTGGCCGAAGGCCTGGCGCGTTCCGTGTCGGTCGCAGTAAACGCATCGTCCGCACTTCAGCCGTTGCAGTCGTGATGTCGAGTCTGGCGATGAGGGTAATGCGAAACGGGTTTTGTACACCGATTGCGCGCGGGCGCGTGTCACCGAAGTGTGGGTTCACTTCGTACTGGTACCGTTGCGCACCCGGATCGAACCCGGTGACGTAATAGAGCCTTGTGTCAGGCAGGGCGCGTGTGCCCCAGCCATGCATGCCGTTCACTCCGTGCGCGAGCTCATCGATGGCGGCCAAGGGGTTCTGAAGATTCAAGGACAAGTGAAAGCCGCGCCCGCGCTCCCCGAATTGGTGATTCCAGTCGATTCCGGCGTTGAGGTCGACGGTTGTGGGTTGATGGCAGCTGTTCTGCTGGGCAATGGTGTTCAGCTGAGTCGTGATGCACTCGCGTGCCGCTGGTGATGCATCCGCGAGAAGGTCGCGCAGGCCGCTCGCCAGCGCCGAGGTGGGCGTGCGGGCCGGATCGAATACAAACGCGCGGTCGTTCGCGAGGCCGTCTCCGTTCACATCACTGGCCACGACAGGGGTGTATCGAAAGCCCGACGTGACCACGGAGCGTGCCGTGACGCTCACATAGCTGCGCGCTTTGTACAGAAACATGTATCCGCCTTGCGTCACGAGTTGGTGCCGCGGCGTTGCCCCAACCGACCATTCCACGCTGCGAGGATCGGCGGCGGTAGTGCCGCCATACCCACGGCTCTGGGTCCGCGTGTCCGTATACGTGTACCACGCGGCAAGATTCCACTTCGACAGGTGGTCCGACGCGTAGGGCGCGAGATTGACTGTGATACTGCGCGTCTCCGAACGGAGGTCCGACAGCTGAGACAGTACGCTTCCGTACGAGGAGTAGCGCCGTCCTTCCGTTGCAGACAAGGCACCGTTACCGGCGACAATGCTCGACGATGGGACGAATACCGGCCGCGCTGTTTCGTCCGAAAGCGTGAAGTGAGTGGTACCAGCGAAATTCAGGTCGGTAAGACTGCCCTGAGCGACGTTCCGCGAATAGGTGGCATTGATGCTGTAGAAGAATCGCTCGCGCCCGGAGGCCCACATCACGTTGCCCCGCCATGAGCGCGGAGGGCCAAAAGCGTGGTCGATCATTCTGACGGATGGTGCGTTGTCGGTGAACTGCTCGTCACTGCCGGTGACGCATGCCGAGGGGATGTTTGCGCCGCTCGCTGAGATGGCACTCCAGTCTGGTAGCGGCACTGCATCTCCCACGCACGACACGCCCTGCGTGGACGTACCAGCCAGCCCCGAACCCGCCAATGCGCTGGACAAGACGAGCGGTGAAAGGCTGCTTCGGAATTCACCGACTCCACCGGAGAGAACTCCCTTCGGAGGCCCGATCATGCTCCCCATGGTGCTACTGCTGGACATGCCGCCCAGTCGTCCCCCCTTCCGCTGGTCAAGGTAGATCCAGCGGAAGCCAACTCGCGGACTCACGTGGATGGCCGCTGGCGTGGCGTCAGTGCGCTGGCCGAATACACGAGCAACATCGCCGTTGTATGCTGGCGCCGTCGTGAAGGCGTTCGCCTCCACACGCGGGCCGAAGGTGAGCGTCAGAGCCGGCGTCGGAGCGAAGTAGTCCACGATGGCGAATGCGCCGGTCCACTCGGCACTGCTGGATGAAGGGACGAAAAGTGCTCGGCTGAACGCAGCTGGCCGATTGGCATCGAAATCGGCCAGGCTGTTGAACGTGTAGGTGCCCAGGACGTTGGCGGACGGTGTCTGGTCGAAGCCCGCGAGACTCGTTTCGAACGCGACCTTCAGCCGATGCGTGAGATGATCGGCGGGCGACCATTGCACGTTTTCATTGGCTGCCCAGGTCCAGGATGTGTTCGAGCCGTTCATGTTCGAGGCACCACCTCCGAACAGTGTGGTGATGCTGGACGATTCGCCTGTCAGGGACGACGTGACGCGCACGCGACTCTCTGGTAGAGCGAGATACGGCGACCAGCGCGATGCGGACAATCCCACCGCCCCTTCATTCAGGATGTATTGCCCTTCACCGAAGTAGCGCGAGTAGTTCAGCTGCAGCATTCCACTGCCGTTCGTGCTTTCTCCAGCGTGCGACGGAAGTGCGGTGGAAACACTGCCCTGCTGGTCACCACGAGAGAACTCTCCAACGCCGACGATACCGACGCGCGGTTTCGTGTCGCGTTGCAATCCGCCGAACTCGTAGGCCTGCGCGCGATCGATTCGGAACGCTCCGTTCACCCGCGCGAGGGCGGCCGTACTGGACGTGGATGCAAGTTGTGCGGGTATGCGCGCCCGTGAGGTGAGCGCCAGAAATCGCGAGACGGAATCGGGCGCGAGTAGCAGTGAACCGTCGCTGAGCAGTGACGGCGCCGTGCCGGTGCGTCGGTCTACGGTCAGTGCGGCGTTGTACACCCAGAGATCCTGTATGAGTTCATCAGACTGCGAAAAGCTCAAGCTCATGCCGGTGACGCGCTGTCCAGTTTGTCGCGAAAGCGCGCCGCCCGATTGAAGGGGCGGTACGTCCAGAAAAACGTCGGACAATCGGATCGGCATCGTGGAGCCCGGATGAATGCGCACCAGGATTCCGGCGCCGGCAAATCCGCCCTGCGTTGGATCGTAAACATTGGTCAGGACACTCGCCGAGGTCTGGAGACTTCGAGGCAAGTGTCCAATCTCGGACGGCATCCCGTTGATGAACGTGCGATTCTGCGAATCATCCAGGCCAAACGCGGATAGCCGCCCATCAGGCGTGACCTGCATGCCCGGTGTGGTGGCCGCCCTGGCGATCAGGTCGCCGAGCTGGTCCGGCGCCAGAGCACCGCTCAATGTCGCAACAGGGTTGGCGGCGCCATCTACCATGCGAAATGTCGCGTCGTCGTCCGCGCGGAGCGGCCGCACCCGTTGCGCCACCGTTCGCACGGCGGCCAGTGTTGGTGCGGCTGGTGCGAGTGTCGCGTCGACCGCGAACATGGAATCACGCACGGTACCCGTGATTCGCCTGCGAAATGATGCGTATCCAACCGCCCCTATGTACACGAGATAATCGCCCGTTCCGTCGGGAACGATGACGGCATACCTGCCACCGAGATCCGTCTTCGTGCGAAACAATTCGCGATTCGGCGCCATGGTGACAATGACGTCGGCGTTGGCCAATGGCACCCGTTCACGGGTGTTCACCAACCCGGCGATGGACTGCGTGCGAAGTTCGGATTTTACGAGTACGATCACACCGTCCGACGCAAAGAGCACGTCGAGGTTGGTGCCACGAAGCAGGTCCCGCAACGCTGACGCGACGGGAATCGTGTCGTGGCGTGCCGCCATCGGACCTCCAGCGCGGAGGGCCGCCGTTTCGTAGACGAAGCGCAATCCCGTTTCGCGTGCGATGGCACGCAACACGTCAAGTCTCGAGTTGCCGCCAGCGACACCAGCGAGCGACCGCTGCATCGGTTCCAATCGGCTCGGATCGATGACGGAGGGCGGATGCGCAGTGTCACGCGCCGGGACGAGAAAGCGTGGCGATGACGGCGGCCGCGACGCATCGTCCACAGGTGCCTGGGCACCAGCAACACTCAACATCGCAGCCATGAGCAGGAGGACGCTTGGCATGGTTGCGTTCATGAACGCTTTCCTCTGGTGCCGATTGTCACGTGGCGGCCGTTTCTGGTGACCGGAACGTTCAGCGCCGCTCCGAGGGCGTCGATCATGGCGCCCGCACTACCGGTGGAGAAGTCAACGGTGACTCGTCGCGTAGCGAGTCCCTCATCCACTAGCGCGATGTCGAGATCGTACCAGCGCGCAATGGTGCGAAGAACGCTGCCGACCGGTTCGTCATCGAAGGCGAGCTGGCCCTCACTCCAGCCGAAGTAGCTTGAGACGCGCGCAATGCGTCCCTGACGAACGGCGCCGTCTGGCTCCACGACGGCAAGCTGGCCACGCGTGAGGAATACTGGCGCCATGGCGTCCCGTACGGGACGCGTGAGCGACACAGTACCTTCTGCCACCGCCACCGCGACTCGTGCATCGGCATCATACGCGCGGACATCAAACCGGGTGCCTATGTCGGTGAACGTGACACTCGCAGTGCGTACCTGAAATGGCGCCTCCCTGTTGTGCACCACCGTGAAGATCGCTTCTCCGGAGAGGGTGACGAAACGGTTGCGAGATCCGTAGTCATCGGGAATGACGAGCCTGGTCTCGGGCGCCAGGGTGACCCGCGTGCCATCGGCGAGTTCAATGATCGCGCGTTCGCCGCGACGCGTGAGGTATTGGCGTGGCGCGGCCGTTTGCGCTGGTACTGCCTGAGGGCGCGACGTACGGAGTTCCCGGGCCGTCATGGCGGCAATGCCAACGAGTGCGGCAGCCGCCACTGCTGCGCTGACACGGCGCGCCGACGCACCGCCTGCTCCCGCGCGCACGTTCATCGAGGTGCCGTGAAGAACCGGAGATGGACGTCCGGACTCGATGGCCTCGATTCGCACCCGCTGCCACATACTGTCCACTCCCCAATCCCTCGGCATCGTTGGCGGAGAGAGGAGGCGGGCAACTGCGGCTAGTTCGCCGGCATTCGCTGGGTCATCGCGCAACCACGCGTCGATCTGCACAACCTCGGCGCGCGAGCATTCCTTGCGGAGGTAGCGCGCCAGCGTGTCGTCGGATGGTGATGTCATTGCAGAGCGACACCACTCGGCTTCCAGTACCCCTAGTCAAGGCTGAGAATTGTCAGAGCCAGTTGGCGAGCCTGGTACGAAGCTGCTTTAGTGCACGGCCCACGTGGATCTCCACAGTCTTTTGGCTGATACCGAGTGTTGTGGCCGCTTCGGCATGGCTCAGCCCTTCGTAGCGGAGGAGTGCAAAGACTTCGCGGCATCGCGGCGGCAGGTTGGCCAACTCGCGAGCAAGTGCCTCTTCGAGATCGGCAGCGATGGCACGTGCATCGGTTGGTGGCTCGTCATGGACCAGCGGCTCGCCTGAACGTGCAAGACGCTCGAGAAATGCTGCCGACACTCGCGCGTCGCGCTGGTGATTGCGGACGCGGTTGCGCACGGCTGCGAAAAGATAGGCACGGACGACGCGGGGTGCTTCGAGCGTGTGGCGATGCTCCCATATCCAGCAGAAGACGGCGTGCACCATATCGCGCGCGGCATGCTCATCACCGGCTAGCGCTAGAGCGAAGTCGCAAAGTGCCGGCGCGTGGCATCGAAAGAGGGTCTCGAATGCAGACACGTCGCCGGACTGGATGCTCTTCCATAGCGCGGCATCGCGCGCGATGCCGGATGGGCCGCTCGCTTGGTCCTCAGCCGGACGCATGTGTCAACCGAAAATCACCAGTCGATTCCGAACACGTGCGCCATTTCACGCGTCCCCACCGCAGTCACGCGTAGCGCTCGGTTCTCCGGCTCACGCGCGACCCAGCGCCGTTCGAGCGCGAGGGTGAACAACGCCGCGCCAACTGCGCCGCCCACGTGATTGCGGCGTTCACTCCAGTCCAGACAAGCGTACACGAACCGTCGCCGCGTTGGTGTGGCGTCGAGCGCGACGCCGAGTGAGTCCAGTGCGCTCCGCCCTTTCGACGTGAGCGTACACGCGCCGACGTCTTCATCCGTGCTCGCCAGCCATTGCATCGACACCAGGCGATCGTGCAACGCGACGCCGAGTGTGCCGGCCATGTGATCATAGCAGGTGCGCGCGGCACGGAGGTGAGCGGGAGTGGTGCTGACGAACGCGTGGCGCGTGTTTCCGGCGAGGACGTGCAACCCTTCAATCACGCTGGCCACTTCCGGCCCGTGCAGCCGGTAGTAGCGGTACCTGCCCTGCTCCCGCATGCGCACGAGGTGTTCGTCCTTGAGCTTCGCGAGGTGCGCGCTTGCCGTGGATGGACTGACGTTGGCAACGAGGGAAAGCTCGGTGCTGGTGCGCGCTCGGCCATCCATGAGGTGGAACAGCATGCGGGCTCGCGTCGGCTCGCCAATAGCGGCGGCGATGCGCGAAACCGCGTCGTCAGGATGATGGTGGACAGTCATGCTTCGATGCCGGACGAAGTGTTGGCGATGCGCGATAGGTAGCGTTATTTCCGCTGCCCTCACATCCGGAGAAGGAACCAATGGGACTTGCATGCTTCATTCGCTACCAGATCGATCCGTTCCAGCGCGACGCGTTTGCGACGTACGCCGCGAACTGGGGAAAGATCATTCCACGCTGCGGCGGGCATCTCATCGGCTACTTCCTGCCGCACGAAGGCACGAACGACATCGCCTGGGGGTTGATCGCGTTCGAGAGCCTGGCGTTGTATGAACAGTACCGCGCGCGACTCAGGCAGGATCCTGAGTCGCGGGCGAATTTTACATTTGCGCAGGAGAAGCGGTTCGTCCTGCGTGAAGAGCGGAGCTTTGTCGAGATCGTGAACGGCACGTTTGAGCTGCCTGCCGTCGCGCGCTGACGCGCGACGACGCGCGTCAGTGCAGCCGCTTCAACTCCGCTTCCGACAGGATGAAGCCAAAGCCGGGCCAGCCGCCGGACTTGACCGACCGTTGGTAGGCGGCCTTCGCGTTGGCGGTGTCGTGGTGAACGAGGTACCAGGTGCCGAGTCCGTAGTTGAGCGTCGCCAGTTGAACGTCGGCGGTGTCGGCGGGGGTGAAGAGCGTTGTTGGCGTGACTTCGCCGCGGTACAACTTGAGACGCGAGACGTACGCGTACCCCGGTGGTGCGGGGAGTGTGTCGACATGGCGGGCGAGCATCGCCTTTGCGTCGGCCGCGCGGCCGGCACGTGAGAGCGACATCCAGAGCCAGTCGGTGCTGCCGGCGAGTTCGCCGCCATCCGGTGCGCGTGCCTGCGCTTTCGCAAAGAGTGCGGCGGCCTTGGCAAAGTTGCCGAGCCGGTAGTTGAGGATGGCGAGATGAAAGAGGATGCCGTAGTTGGTGCTGTCGAGCGAATAGCCGCGCGTGAGGTCGGCCATTGATTTGTCGAACTCGCGGACGGAGAGGTATCGATGTCCGCGCCAGCGGTAGAGCATGGGATCGTTCGGCGCGATGGCGAGTCCTTTCGTGAATGTCTCGATGGCTTCGCGGAACTGGCGAGCGCCTGATTGGGCGACACCGAGGGCGATGATGCGCTGGACGTTGCGCGGGTCGGTGGCGAGGGCGGCCTGTGCGCGGGCAATGGGGCCCGTGTCTGCTTCGGCGCGATACTCGACGCCAGCGGGGCTTCGATACTGGATCGACTGCGCCTGCACAGGCACGCTTACGAGCGCCATCGCGATGCAGAAGAATGAGGCATTGGTGCGATTCATCATTTCACCTTGGGGGCTGCCGGGTTCTGTCCATTCTGGTGCAGCACCAGGCCCGTGACTTTGCCTTGTGCGTCACGTGTGAAGGTGACTTGCGCGTCCACTTCCTTGAGGAAGAAGTCCGCGGGGGTTTCGGGCCAGAGTTGCAGGTTGGCCTGGCCGGTGGGCTGCATGAAGAGGGCGCCGTTGCTGATCGTAACCTCAAGCAGGAATGTTGGCGCGAGTTGGTAGGTGCCCACGTACTCGGCGAGCGTGCTCGCGGGCACGTCGATGGCCGTGCGTTGCTTGATGGACGACGCCTTTGGCAGGAGCGGAAGCGAAGGGACCAGCAGGTGTGCCCCGATGTCGTCCGGCCCTTCGCCACCAGAGTTGGTGAGCACCACGACGGCGGTGTTGTGCGATGGTTCGAGGCCGATGTAGGTGCGATAGCCGCCCGTGCCACCGTTGTGCCATACGACGGTATCGGCGCCTGCATGGAGGCTGATCCAGTTCAGGCCGATGGCCAGCGCGGCAGCGCCGGCCGGTGCGCGTTCCTTGTGCGCGAAGGCCATCGCCTGTTGAAGAGGGCCGCGCTCGGGATGGAGGTTTGCGTCGGCAAACTTCAGCATGTCGGCGATGGTGGAGCGGATGGCGCCGGCGCCCGCGAGTGTGGGCAGGTCCCAATTCGCGGTGACTTCGCCCTTGGCGTCATGCCCCAGTGCAAGGTGTTCCTTCATCCACGGCGTGAGTGTGATGGCCGTGTGGGTCATGCCGAGTGGCGCCCAGATGCGTTCGCGCGCGAGCTGTTCGTAGGGGGTCTTTGTGGCGAGTGAAAGGATGTGGCCCAGCAGGCCGACGCCGAGGTTGGAGTACTCGAATTGCTGGCCCGGGTCGCGGGGGAGTTCGTAGCCCGAGAGGAACTCGTACATCTGCGCGACGGAGTAGTCCGCGTATGGATTGGCGGGGTTGGCCGGATGGAAGTTGGAGGGCATGCGCGGCAGTCCCGAGTTCTGCTGGGACAGTTGTCCGAGTGTGATGGACTTGCCGTTGCGCGTGGGGAGGTGGACGGAGGCCGGGAGGAATTTCTGCGCCGGGTCGTCGAGGCTCAGCTTTCCTTCCTGCACCAATTGGGCGAGAAGGGTGGCCGTGAAGACCTTGGAGATGGAGCCGATCTCGAAGACGGAGTTGCTGTCGAGTGGAGGCTGGCCGGGCCCGGGGTCACCGATGGCGAGGATTCTATTGTGGCCGTCGGCGTCGAGGAGTCCGACGACGATGCCGGCCGATCGTTTGTCCTCGATGCGCTGCTTGATGATAGCGAGGACTTCGTCGTTGCTGGGAAGGGGGCGCTGGGCCGCGAGTGGGGCGGCGAGGGTAAGCAGAAGAGCGGTATGAAGCTTCATGGGTGAGGTATACGAAACGAGCCCAATCACGGCAATGACTCGGCGGGCGGCGGATTTTTGGGGGGGCGATGGCTCGCTTACGCGACCTGAGGAAGTACACCTCCTGGCAAACCCCAGTGCGGGCTTACGGCACTTGCGGAGAAATCGTGTGGGGTCGGCATGGTGAACGTCTCTCGCGCGGGCGACCAATAGAGACATCCGATTTCGTCCGGAGGGCGACTCCTGACAAACGTCTCAGCGTCGCTTAGCGCAGAGAGCCAGGTGGACTTGGCGGCAATGAGATCGAACGGTTCGGCCAGGTCGAGCCTGGCGAACTCCTCCGGTCGATATCGCCCGCGACGCTTGAGCAACTCCAGCAACGAAAGCGGAGTAAAACCAAGGTCCTTGCCTACGGCGGCCCAGCACAGGGCGCCGAGAGGCAGGATGCGATCGTGAATGAAGAGGATGTCCAGGAAATCGCGAGGTTCATCGCGGCCCGCGAGCGCCAACACCTTGTTGGTGGCAAGATCGACGGGATGGAGGAGCAGTCCGCCGAGCGAATCGCGGACAAGCGGCATGAAGCGCCATGCGGAGTCGTGCGCCCAGTCCACGCGCGTCGCCTGTCCCTTCCGCGTGACCATGGCGCGGACGAATCCGGGCTGACTCATCTCCACGGCTACGTCGTATTCGTGGGCTTCAAGGAGGGCCTGATCCGCAGCGAATGTCGAGGCGACCCGAGCCACGGAATCGTGAAAGAAGTCCAGGTCGTTGCTGTAGCGCGTTGAGTTGGGCGCCATATGCAGAGCTGCGCCGCCGGCGAGATATCGCTGATCCGTCTGCCCTTGGGCGAGGTCGGCCAGCAGCTGGTGCTGGAACGTGGTTAGCGGCACAGCGCGGCACCCACGTACCACGCTGAGCGATCACCGTGTCTCATGAGTTGCTCAGCTACCCATGGGACGTCGTCTCGTGTGATGATCAAGTCGGGGCGGTAAGACCAGAAGCAGGCGGCGTGAAATCGGCGGTAGGCGCGCCGGGCTTCTCGGACGCGAACCATGGCGCGCGCGGTGTTCGGATCGAGCACTCGCCGACTTTTGGTGCCGCCACGTCGGCCAATTTCAGCCAGGTATTTGGCGACGGTCGTCATGTATTCAACCTAATCCGCTTATGATGCAAATACAATGTAGCTAAACAGCTTACGTCGCGCGGGATGGGAGAGGACTGGGTGGGTATTCGGTTGCGGGGGGCGGGGACGTGAAAGGAGCGGCGGGGGTGAGGCGTGTGCGTGCAGCGTTGTGGCGTGCGGCGTGAGCGTGAGGGGAGCGGCGGGGGTGAGGCGTGAGGCGTACGGCGTGTCCGTGCAGCGTTTTGGCGTGCGGCGTGAGCGTCAGGCGTGCGGCGGGGGTGAGGCGGGAGGCGTGCGGCGTGTCCGTGCTGCGTTTTGGCGTACGGCGTGAGGGTACCGGGGGGCGTGAAGCGGGAGGCGTACGGCGTGTCCGTGCAGCGTTTTGGCGGGCGGCGCGAGCGGCGGACTTCCCCTCTCTACGGAGAAAGCAGTTGCACGCCTTCTCGGCAAGCATTAGCATACTGGAAAATCAGTAGATGGGGTGTGGATGGGACTTTTCTGGGTGCCGAGGCTCGCTGGTGGCACGCGGCGTTACGGTATTGTCGTCGTTGCTGGCCTCGGGCTCGGCAGCGTCAATCTGGCCGGCCAGACGCCGGCCGGCCCAACCGGATCGCTCGCGGGCGTCGTGACCGACGCTGGCGGTGCGCCGCTTTCAAACGTGGAAGTGACGCTCCTCGGCGAAAGCGGCGGCGCGCGGACGGACAGTAGCGGGCGGTTCATCCTGCGGGACGTTCTCGTCGGTGGCCACACCGCTCTCTTCCGTCGCCTCGGGTTTCGGAGTGTGGAGCGCCGGTGGCAATCGCGGCCAAGTGCGATCAGCGAGATCTCGGTGGAGATGACGCCTTTGCCGCGGCAGCTCGATCGGGTCGTGGTGGAGGCGCCAGGTGTCTCGCGCCGGCGGGGCACGTCGAGCATTGGCGGCAGCGTCACCGACTCGGCCGGACGCTCCGTGGCGGGAGCCGATGTGCGGCTGCTCGGCAGTGGCTTGTCGACCGTCACCGATTCGGGAGGCGGATTCGAATTCCAGTTGTTGGCGGCTGGGCCGTACATCGTGCGCGCGCGTCGGCAGGGATTGGCCGGCGGGAACTACGTGATGCAGATCGGCGACGATGACCACCGGGGAATCACGCTCAAGCTGTTTGGATTGCCGCCGAAGACGCGCAGTGGCGACGAGGTGGCGAGCGGCTATGGCGTGGCGGACGCCGGGTTCGATGCCTTCGATCGTCGCTTGCGCGGCAGTACATCGGCAGTGGTGCTTGGACCGGCGGACCTGTTTCGCGCCGGCCCCACGTCGCTGGACTTCCTCGTCCGCCAATACCGCGATCTCGCGTCGGCGCAGCGGCGCCGCTCACTCACCCAGGAGGTGGGCGCAGGTTCGAGCGAGGAAGGAGACTGCCTGCTCATCGACGGGCGACGCGTGGCGTATCAGCCGGTGCGGACGTTCACGACCACGGGGGTGCAGCTCGTCGAGGTGTATCGCTCGAACGCGTGGGTCGATGGATATGTCGTGTCGCAGATGGAGGGGTTTAGAGAGTGTCGGGGGAGCATGGACCGGCATCCCACCTATTTCGTGGTGTGGACGCGCGGGCTGCGGTAATCGTCGCAGGGACCAGGATACGATTTCGATGGTGTTGTGCGCAACGAAGGCAATGACGCGCTGATCGGGTGGTCATGCCGAGACAATATCTGTAACGCCGACTCGCGCGCCGTGATCAATGCACGAGGATCGTGCCGCCGTCGTTCGTCACGAGAATTTGGGCCCAGTGCGGCCATGTGAATCATTTGATGCTACTCTCGGAGGCCGTCATCCTGCTTCCCCCCGGCATGATTTTCAGAGAGCTTGCGGTAGTACTGCTCGCAGCATTGGCAACCGAAGCGTAGTCAGTCGCCGTGGCGCTTCCTCCACTGAGTAGCTCATTGCTCCTGGGTGGTATATTGGCACTTGGGCTGACTCTTGGCATGGCGTCGGCGATGCGGAGCCTCATCGAGGATCCTGTGTCGTTTCTCCAAACCAGGCCTTTGGCTGCGACAGAGTGATGTAGTCCCTGTGTGCGCCGCCCAAGAAGCCATCAATGGCGAGATCTGAATGGCATCCAATAGCTACTCCGGATTGTACCGAGCGGTCCTTCGCCTGTTCGCGCTGTTGGCAGGAACGTTCATCACCGGTCGCGATGCGCAATCACAAACTACCGTGAACGATGCGATCGTCACTCGCCGCCTGCAGGATGTGGTGCGCTTCATCGGCGATTCCAGCGGCGACATCGACGGTACGTTCACTCCAGAGTTTGTGCGGCGCGTGACTCGAGCACAGCTGCTTTCCATTTTCGCCAATCTGCACGCCGAACACGGTGCCGTCGTGCGCGTTGCTGGCCCGGGCGAGGATGCTGCGGCCGGAGGTTCGCATTCCTTTGTATTCGGTGACGGCGTCGTCACATCCGTCAAGATGGTTCTCGAGGATCGAGAACCGTTCCGAATCAGCTCGTTGTTGCTCGGAGCGCCCGTACGCCCCGAAACAACTCTCCCTGCCCTCGCAGCTACGCTTGCAAAGTTCAATGGTACGGCATCGTTGTACATAGCGCCCGTTGATGGCGACCGGTTGACGTCACTTGCCGAGTACCAGGCGCAGCGACCGTTGGCGATCGCCTCGACATTCAAATTGCATGTGCTCGACGTGTTGACGCGAGCCATTCGACAGCATGAGCATCAGTGGAGCGAGGTTGTCACCCTTCGCGAAGAAGACTTTTCGTTGCCGTCAGGGGTACTTCACACCTGGCCAGTTGGCACTCCCTTGACATTGCAAACGGCCGCCAGCTTGATGATGTCCATCAGTGACAACACGGCAACCGATTTGCTGATTCGTGTCCTGGGCAGGGCCCGCGTTGAAGCGGCCATTGTTGCTGGCGAGCCCGAGGCGGGGAATGCCAACACACCACTGCTGGCAACCTCGGAGTACTTTCGCTTGCTGGTGGCGGATAGCGGCCGCACGGCAGGGCGCGTCGCCAACAGCCCGCAAGATCGAAGGGCGCTACTCCCCGAACTGCGGCGACAGCCGCTCCCCGATCCAGCACTGCCTCTTGCGACTGCTCAAGCCAAAGTGGGCTGGTTCGGAACAGCGGCCGGGCTTGCCCAGGAACTCCATCGGCTGCGACTCGACGGCGGCGCTGATAGCGAGGAGAACGTGGCGCTACAAATTCTGGGGATCACCAGAGGTTTGGCAACCGATCGGGCCCAGTGGCCATATGGAGGCGCCAAGGGCGGAGACGTTGCCGGCGTTTTCAGCTACGCGACATTGCTGGAATCGCACTCGGGCCGGTGGTACACCGTAGCGTTCGTGTGGAACGGCGATCCCTCGGTGGTAACACCACCGAGAGCAATGCCCTTCGTACAACGTGCCATGGAGTTGCTCGCTAACGAGCCGCATGCTCCGTGAGTCCAGTCGCGGATTCGAGAGAGCCGAGGGAGCATGGATCGGCATCCTGCGTACTTCGTGGTGTGGACGCGCGGGGTGCGGTGACTACGCTTGCTACGCTTGCTACGCTGACAGGGATCAGGACCTTGCGAGGGCTCGGGGTGAATTCGCGGCAAGAGGGGCCACCCAACGACTTCCTGTTATGAAAGTTCAGCGGTAAAGCTTTTCATTTCTGCTATGTATTTGAAATTTTGTGTGTATTTCTTTAAATACACGAAGCGTATTTAAAGATACTACACACAATTGTTCATTTCATGAGAGCCAAGCATGACTGTTCCCATTCCCCATAATTTGGTCCTCGCATCGTCGCGGGCGGGGCAACTGGTGCAGCAGCAGGCGGGCGCAGACGGATTCTCGGCTTTCATCCCTGTAGCCCTACCTCCAGAACCGCCACTTGATCTATCTGGGCGGCTCGGCGGACTTCTGGAGCGCGCCAGCAGCTCGCTTGGACGGCTCGATGGCCTGTCCCGAGGCCTGGACCCCGACCGCCTGCTCTACATGTATTTGCGGAAGGAGGCGGTGCTCTCCAGCCAGATCGAGGGAACACAATCGACGCTCGCAGAGCTCCTCGAGTACGAGAATACGGAGGCGCCCGGTGCGCCGGTCGAGGATATTCGAGAAGTATCTCGGTACGTGAACGCGCTTCGCTTCGCCATGGAGCAGCTGGACGCGGGCATTCCAATGAGTCTTCGGCTTATTGCGGATACGCATCGAGTGCTGATGGACGGCGGTCTAGGCAGTAGGCAGGCACCCGGGGAATTCCGACGCACGCAGAACTGGATTGGGGGGACGCGACCAGGCACAGCGCGCTTCGTGCCACCCCCACCACACGAGTTGATGCGTGTACTCGGTGATCTGGAGCTGTTCATCGCCGAGGGAAATGCGACACCGATCATCAAGGCGGGGCTGGCTCACGCACAGTTCGAGACCATTCATCCGTTCCTTGACGGCAACGGAAGGATTGGGCGCCTGCTCATCATCCTGATTCTTTGCGCCGAACGTGCGCTGGTACAACCGTTCCTGTACCTCAGCCTCTACTTCAAGCAGCATCGTGATGACTACTACGCGGCACTGCAGCGTGTTCGTACCGATGGAGACTGGGAGGGCTGGATGGCATACTATCTGGAAGGGGTCGATTGGACGGCACGCCAAGTCATCACGACAACAGTCGACCTACTGGAGCTCTTTCGCCTCGATCGCGAACGCATCAGCGCGATGCGTGCCAATTCGACGCTTCGCGTTTATGACGCGCTTCAGCAGCGCGTCATCGTGTCGATCCGTCGGGTCGCGAAGGCCTCCGGTTTGTCGATTCCCACCGTGACGGCTGCACTGGGGCGTCTCGAACAGATGGGAATTGCACGAGAGATTACTGGCCGATCACATAGTCGCCTCTTCTCGCATTGGCAGCAGCTCGAGATCCTCAACAGGACCGACGATCTGAGTGCGGAAGATGCCGAGGCTGGCCGCACGCGTGAAGACGTGTGGCGAGCAGGGTTCGAACGGTAAGCAAGATGTGCGTTCGCAGTCGTCAGGGAATCCCGTTGCCGTTCGAGTCGGTGTTCAGCGATTGCACCACGAATTTGACGAAGAAGCCATTCAGCTGTCCGTTCTTCTCGACCACGATGCCGCCATCCTGCCACACGCCGTTGCTGGCGTAGTGCGTTTGCTCATCGTGATACTCCGTTGAGTTGTGATCCAGCAACGGGTCAGGCGGAAAGTTGCCCTGGTTCATGTGAATGTCGTGCATGCCGTACTGCTCGGGATGCGTGGCGGTGGCAGCATTGTGGAATTGCGCGCCGAAGATGTAGAGCTTCGTCGATCCGCTAATCGCCGCGAGAAGATCCGGCACAGCGGCAGGGCCATCTCGCTGAGTCCACGGCTGGATGTTGCTCTTGACGATGGGATGGAAGCTGTCGATCAGGTTGTTCAGGAACGCGACGAACGCATACAGGCAGCCGAGCGGTTCGCTGACGAACGGATTTCGTACGTAGTCCAAGGCTCCGCTGGTGGAGTTGCTCGCCAGCGCATGGAAGCCCGGCGCGAGCGCATCAACGCCACCGAACTTTGTCCTGGTCAGGTTGGAGGGAGTGAAGTACTCGATTGCTCCAGTGAACTGGTTGAAGTCACACGCGCAATCGTAGGTGCCCTGTGTTCCGTTGGGCAGCGTGGTCGCGACCGCAATGTGCGCGTGAAAATAGTGGCCGACATTTGACGGCGTGTCCTGCGTCAATGACGAGAACGTGCCGACGAGAACGCCATAGTGAGAGATAGGCATGGGCCTGACCGTGTGGGTTCGCGTTCGCGCAGCGTGAGCGTACGTCCGCTACACGGGTAGCCCGATCGCATTGACCTTTGCATTCTTCCCGTCTTTGCCCTTGGTGCCAACGAGCTTTCCTGCCTTGTATTCGTATTGCAGCAAGGCCACCTGACCTGGTGGCTGCGTGAGGACCAGGCTCACCAGATCATCGGGCGATGGTCGTGCGCAGCAGTTGTTGTGGCGCGGTGTGGCTGCCCGACCCCACGAGTCGTCGCCAGCATACAGCGGCGCTGTTGACGGCAGGTCCCAACGCGGTATGCGGGCGTAGTCCATCTCCGTGAAGAACGCGCCGTAGTTGGGCGTGCTCGCGTTACCGTCGGCGTCCGGCGTGACGATCTTGCGGAGACTCTTCACCGCCGTCGCCCATTCAATGAGCGCGGCGTCGTGGCCGCTGCCGTCGCGATCGACGGCAGCCGGATGCGGGAGCTTGAAGACTTTCGTCTTCTTCACCGCGGGGTTGGACGCTGCCCACACGTCATACAGCTCGTGCGCAGGAATTCCGAGCACGACGATTGCTTGCACGCTGGCGGTGAGGAGACTGTTGTAGAGCGCGTGGCGCGACGAGGTAATGGCAACGTTGGTCTTCAGTATCTTGAGTCCCTTCGACGCCTGACTCGGGCGCATGGCCACGGCGGAACCGTTCACCAGCACGTACGAACGCGTGAGCCCAAGCTTCGCGAGCAGGCCCTGCGTCTTCTGGCCCGAGTCTCCAATGAGCGTGCGCCGCACGAACGGGAGACACTCCGACGGGCCGGGATCGGAAGCGACGCAAAGCACGCGAGCGCTTCCGTCGAGACGGCCGCGGTAGAGCACCGGACCGAACGCATACCAGAATGTCGTGGCGTCGCCAACTTCGTGCTGGTAGTCGGGCGTAGCATCCATCACCGCCTTGATCGCGCCCGTCGGTCCCGCGTCGGACTGCGCCGCCTCCGCCGGTGGAATGGGGCGGAGTACGGCGCGCGTGAGTTGCAGCGCATCACCATCGACGGCGCCGCTCAGCGTGTTGCGGTTGGTGATCTTGAGGTCCACCACGGAGCCAGCCTTGGTGCCGCGCAGCTTCTTTGTCGCGGGATCGGCAACGAGTGTCCACTGCGATGCCCCAAGGGAGAAGGTGCCCTTGGTGGCGGTGGTCATCCGCACGATGGCTTCGCCGGCGGGCGCTCCTGCCCGTGTGGCGACATAGTATCCCGCGGCAGCTACTGTGGGTGGTGTGGCCATGGTCCGCCCCGCATCAGGTTGAATTCAGGCGTCGTCGTTGGCGCACTGTCCCACTCGAGAAACCGACGACCTCCACATCGCGGGCACCCGCAGGCAGCACCACGCGCTTGACACCATCCCTGGAGAGCATGACCGGTACACCACCGGGATGCCCATTCACGTAGAGGTCCAACTGGTCCAGCCCCATGGTGTCTACCGACAACGAGCGCCCGCGACGGCTCACGTTCATCCGCGTGCGTGGCTGTGACGCGAGCAACTCTCCGCACTTGTTGATGAGATCCCGATTGTTCCTGAAGATGTCGTCGCGCGTGAGTTGGTACGGTTGTCCTGGGATGCCTGCATCTTCCACGAGTGTTCCGTCCGCGTCGTTGCTCCGCACCGCGCGCCGTACGGCCAGTGTGAAGGACACACCCTCCGGCAACGCGGGCAGTGGCGCCTTGGCCGCCGCAAGCGCGGAACGCAGATCGTCGTTGCTCCAGACGTTCGCGCCGCCGGCTCCCGTTGCTTCACCGATGCAGATGACCGGTCCGATCCCATTGTCCACGATGCCGGCGGTGAACAGGTCGCCCGATGAATAGGTGTTCGCATCGACAACCACGACGATGGGACCACCGTAGCGCTGCCCGAGGTCGTTGCATTTCTCGGGTGGCGTGATGGGCAGGTGACTGGAATACGGTTCGCCCGTGACCTGCGCCGACAACAGCGACTCCGCCCACGGTGCCAGTTCCGATTGATTGAACGGGGCGCGTGCCATGGCCGCCGTGAGTGGCGTGGCGCGCAACGCGAACTTGGTGGGGGTAATGCGATTGGGGGTAAAGAGCTGAAGGAGCCGCTCCGCTGCCCAGATGAAGCCGCCCGGATTGTCGCGCAGGTCGATGATGAGACCGCGCTCGGGCAAGCGACCGATCAGCGTGGTGGCGGCTTCAATGAATGCATCGTCGTCGTCCACATCAAAACTCCAGATGCGGAGATAGCCGAACTTGCCCTTGGCAGTGGTGACGGTGCGCGCCGTAAGAAAGTCAGCGAATGCCGCGACACTTCCCGCTCGTGCCTGGCGCGCGCCCGCCGTCGCACGCTCGGCGCGCCATAGCGGGGCGTTGAACCGGTACTTCTTGGCGCGGCGCACTGCCTCAGCGGCATGGTTGATACCGAGCTTCACGCGCGTGGCGAGCGTCTTGCTTGCCGCGGGTGCGCGATCGGGATCGATGCCTTCCCAGAACAGCTTGACCTCGCGCGTCTTGCCCTTGAGGTCGCGGTACGTCAACACCACCCACTCTTCATCGGGCGGGGGCGCGCTGGTGAGCGAGCGGAAGGTGAGCGACTCGATTGCGCGCGCGCGGCGCGAATCGGGCCGCCCGCCGGTCTCGACATCTGCGTGCAACTGCACGGCACGATCGAACGGCATGCCGTTCCAGTGGTCGATGGTAACCCCCTTCACGAAATGTGGATCGTGAACGGAGCGGCGATCGACCTTGGACACCACGTACGTTGGCGCGTTGGCGGGACCGTACGCTTCGACGAGAAACGGAAGACTCGCCACCGGCTCGTTGCCCATCCACGGCCCGGTGTACTGCGTGTGCGCGTCGCGGAGCCGGTTCACGAGCGACGTCAGTTCGCGATGGAACTGGAGGTCCGTCATGGACGTGAGTTGCTGCCGCAGGTGCTCGAGCGCGCGTTGGATGTCGAACCCGTAGAGCGAGCGCTTGAGTGTGAGGTGTGCGTACACACCGTCCGTACCGAGCACTTGCGAGAGCGCATCGATGATGTCCAGGCGTTCGCCCCAGGTGAGGCTGCGGAGCCCGACGTTGAGCTTCTTCTTCCCGCGCGCGCTGCGCGACTTCGCCGCGGGACTCATGGATAGAACCCCGCCAGCCCGTCGAGTACGCCGCCGTGGAAGCCGCGTCCCTTGATGGACTTGAAGAAGGGCGCGTCGTGCAGGAGCGATGGAAGGGGCGGGATGACGATGTCCTTCACGTGATCCACAAAGCCGCCGGCCATGGGGAGTCCGCCTGTCGGCATGTCAAGGACCAGTTCGAGCGGTGCGTCCGCGGCGTCCATCTGTCCGGCGAAGGCGCGACGCATTCCCTCTGCTTTCTTCAACGCGGCGGCCGGATCTTTTCGCACAGCGTCGAGCTCCGCCGTGATCTCCTTCCACGACCATGCCGTTCCGTCATCCAATTCCGGCTTGGCGATGGCGAAGCGGCGCTTGCGACCACCGATGGTGACCGTACTGGATTTCGTGAGTGGCGCTGCGGTCATCAAGGCTGCGTCGCCGTAGCGCGGGATTCCCGCATACACCACGAGCATCACGGTGCTCTCCGTGGATTCGACGATCTGCGTCCACACAGGCTTGGTTCCGCTGGCGCGGAGGATGGTGATATCGGCAAAGGCGCCCGGTACGAGGCGACCGATCGTCTTCGGCCAGCAGCGCGAGAGTGTGTCACCGGGGTTTGTGGTGACCATGGCCACGATGTCTCTGTCGGTGAGGCCCAGCGCGAGCTTTTGGCTGGCCAGCTTCGCCACCTTCATTTCGCCTTGCACGTTCTTGGTGCCTGACGGGCCCCAGTCGGAGCCGAGGCAGATGGTGACGTTCTGCTTTGCGGCGGCGGCGATGTCGGTGGTGGTGCCGTAGAGCCACAGGTTGGAGAACGGCGACCAGACCACGGCGCCGCCGTTACTCTTGTCCCATCGCTGCCAATCGGCGCCGGCGATGGCGTTGCAGTGAATGCCGATGAATGTCTTGCCGAGGCAGCCGGCGTTGCCCGCGTCGATGAATTCGCGGGCGACGATGGAACCCACCTGCCCTTCGGCACAGTGGTAGATGAACCCCGCTCCCTGTTTCTCGAGCTGCGCCATGGCGCCGAGCGCGAGGGGTTTCAGCGTGAGTGTGGAGGTGCGAATGAGGCCGTGGTTTGTGCTACCGGCTGTTTCGTCGTCAATATTGCGCAGCGCCTGGACGAACTTGCGGTTGGCGCTGGGCCAGCCTTGAATGGCGGTGGTACCGCCAACGAGTGCGCGCAGTTGCACGTGAGCAAGGAGTGCTTCTGGTGCTGCCTGCACGAGCGCGCGGGAGGGCCAGCTGATGGATGACTGATATGTGGGCGCGGTGGTCCAACTGTTGTGATGCGCGAAGGCAATCTTCTGCTTCGGCTCTGTCCAGAGGGGAAGCGTGTTGTAGCCGATGTGGTTGTGCAGGTCGATGAGACCGGGCATGACCAGGTTGGTACCGACGTTGACCACCGGCGCTCCGGCGTAGCCGGCGGGTGCGGGGTCGGCGAGGGTGGTGACGCGTTCGATGGTTCCGCTTGCGTCGATGTAGACGCGGCCTGCAAAGATGGCGTCGGGGTCGTCGCGGTCCATCGGAACGACGCGGCCTTGGATCACCAGGGTCATGGGCTCCTCGTGATGCGCGGACTCGTGTTCGTGCCCGCAGGAAAATGCAGAAGCGAGCTTAGCGTGTCCGGTTGCTGGAGTCAAACTGAACTTACGCACCAAGCGAGCGGGAGTGCGCCTGGAGGATGAGAGAATTCTAAGACTCGGTCACTGTATCGTGGGTCGAGGGGCAAACGCGACAAGCGTCGACACACACAAACGGGGTACGTGATGTCGCTGCCTCCCTGAGCATGAGCACGAGATGGAGCCACCAGCGGGAGCACGAGCGTGAGCGTGGAGCTGCCAGCATTGAGCCGATC
>JBDUCM010000136.1:0-13820 GCA_040003455.1 bacterium | reverse complement strand
GCGATAGTTCATGTCGGACCGGTTGCCCGAGAATGCCAGCGAATGGTCCTGGCCCATCGCGTCGCGCTGCACCGCCTTGCGCCAGTCGGTATTGGCGCTGCCGAGCATGGCGCTGTTTTCGGGGGCGTATTTCGTCACCGCCGCGCGGAACTGTGCGGCGTCGAGCAAGCTTGGGCCGCCGGTGACACGTGAGTTCGACACCGAGGTCGTGTACGTCACACCGGAGCGGCCGAGGCCGGACTTGGTGGTGATCATGACGACCCCGTTGGCACCGCGCGAACCATAGATGGCGGTCGCGGACGCATCCTTGAGTACCGTCATGGTCTCGATGTCGTCCGGATTCAGGAAGTTGAGCGGATTGCGGCCGACGTCGTCCGGACTCATGGAACCCGGATTGCGTTGCGCCGAAATACCGCCGCCCACGGCGAGTGGGACGCCGTCCACAACGAAGAGCGGCTCGTTGCTGCTCGTGACCGAGGCGCCACCGCGAATGCGGACGGAGATGCCGCCCCCGGGCTCGTTGTTGTCCACGACCTGCACGCCAGGCACCTTCGCCTCGATGAGCTGCTCAGGGCTCACCACTCGGCCGGTATTGAAGTCCTTGGCGCTCACCGTCTCGATGGAGCCCGTCTTGTCGCGCGCTTCCTCGGTGCCGTATCCAACCACGAGGACGTTGGACAGGTTGAGGACGTTCGCGCGAAGGGTGATGTCAGCGGTCGTCGCCGAGCCCGTGGTCACGCTGATGTTGCGCACCGAATCCGGCGCGTAGCCGATGCGGGCCGCCCGCACACTGTAGGTGCCTGGTCGCACCGCAATGGTGAAGCGCCCGTCATCCCGCGTGAGCGCGCCAGCGGTGGTGCCGACGACGCTGACCTGGGCATTCGCGATCGGTTGTCCTCCGTCAACGGCGGTGACCTTGCCGGTGATGGTTCCCGTCTGTGCGAGGGCAGGTGTGGTCGCGAACAGCAGTGCGAGCACGCCCGTGAAGCCAGTCCGCCACATCATATCACCTAGGGGGAAGAGGGGTTGCGGCAGCCGCGCGCGGGCTGCGGTACACGGTACGGCGTTGGTGCAACGGGCAAGCGCGTTCGGCCGCGCTACCGCAACATTTCATGCAATTGTCCGTTGCCTTTTGTCGCGCGGGCGTGCAAAGTAGCAAACGAGAGCAACGCCGCTGCTGTCCCCTAAATGGCAGCAAATTCCGAGGAACACAAGCACAATCTCCGCAATTAGTTGCGCAAACGATTGCGTAATTCTTGCAACATTTACGGGAGCTCGAGCCGTCTCATGGCCAACCGCGTCACTCTCAAAGACATCGCCAGGAAGCTCGGTCTCTCCACCGCCACGGTGTCCCGCGCGCTCGCCGATCACCCCGACATCAGCAGTGCGACCAAGGAACAGGTCCGCCAGACCGCGCAGGCCATGGCCTACATCCCGAACTACCGCGCCAAGTACATGCGCGCGAAGCACTCGCGACTCATCGCCCTGATCGTGCCCGAGATGAACACCTTCTTCGTGCCGTCCATGATCAGCGGCATCAATCGCGTCGTTCAGCAGAACGACTACTCGCTGATCGTCTTCCAGTCGGACAATTCCATCGTGCAGGAACGGCGGCTGGTCGAGTATTGCACGCATCTGTCCGCCGACGGCGTTCTGCTCGTCCTCTCATCCGAGACCGCCGACCTCCAGCATCTCGAAGTGCTCAAGGACTGCGGCATCCCCGTGGTGCTGCTCGATCGCACCATGGACACCGACCGGCACACCACGATCACCATTGACGACCAGGAGGTCGGCCGACAGGCCGCCACCTACCTGATCGAGCGCGGCCACACCCGCATGCTCGGCATCTTCGGCGACCACCGGCAGCGCATCAGCGAGCTGCGGCTCAAGGGCTTCCGCCGAGGGCACAGCGAACAGGGGGTTCCGTTCGGGGAGTCGCAGATCCTGCGCATCGCGATGATCAGCGAACTGGATCAGCTCCTCAACCGGGCGCTCACGGTCCATCCGGACACCAGCGCGATCTTCACGATGACGGATGACCTGCTGGTGCACACGCACCACCTGCTCTCCCGACGCGGCGTGCGCATTCCCGAGGACATCTCACTGTTCGCCATCAGCGACGGGCAGGCGCCCTTCTTCCTGCACCCGAACATCACGCACCTCAGGCACTCGGGCGTGGAAGTGGGCGAACGCACCGCGCACATCCTGATCGGCATGATCGAGCACAACTCCGATGCGATGATGGACATCCGCATCCGCACGACACTCGTTGAACTCGGCTCCGTCGAGACAAGGACGAAGGCATTGGCTGCGCGAAGGTAGCTGGCCGCCACCTGGAATGCCCCGTGCGGTGTTTGCTCTTCCTCTGCGTCCTCTGTGTCCTCTGTGGTAACGTCTGTTTGTGTTGCCAATCGCCCTGGCCCGATGAGGGTTGTAGTGCGCAGCATCGCCGCCAGCCTCGCCTTGCCGGACCTTCATTCGCCTGTCAGGGCTTCCACTCCGGCGACGCATGCCTGCCCGTGGGGTCGATGTAGAGCTCCGCAATCTTCTGCGCGATATTCCACGGCGCGCCCCCCGAGCGATTCGACAACACAACGACCGTGAGTTGCTTGTCCGGAAAGCGAACGATGCTGTTCGTGAACCCGCGACTCTCGCCATGGTGCCGAACGCGCATGGTTCCGTGGTCCTGATCCACGAACCAGCCAAATCCGTATTCCGTCTTCTCGCCGTTCGGAAGCACCGGCGGCGCCCACGCGAGCGCCTGGTCCTTCGCCTTCACAAGCGTGTGGCGTGCGATAGCCTGGTCCCACTTCGCGAGATCCACCACCGACGTATAGATGCCGCCGTCGCCGAGGACAGCGCTGGTGTTGCTCTGGTCGGTGAGCCGGATGCCGGAAGCGTTCACGGAATGCCCGTACGCGCGATCGGCCACCACTGAGCGGCCGGCCTCGAACGCTACCGTGCCTGACATCCCCAACGGGGCGAAGATGCGATCGTGGAGCACATCCGCAAATCGCCGCCCTGTCTTCTTCTCCACGATGAGCGCGAGCAGCGCGTAGCCTGTATTGCTGTAGTCGTATTTTGTGCCGGCGCGGAACTTCGCCGCTGGCGCGTGCGCGATCAGCGACGGCACATCACGATCGTGCGCTTGTGCCGTCTGGCTGTCGGGTACGAAGTTCTCGTAGTCGGGAAGCCCACCTGTGTGATTCAACAAGTTGCGCACGGACACGCCGTGCGCATACGACGGGAGTTCCGGCAGGATGGTCGTGATGTCGTCGTCGTAGTGCAGCACACCATCGGCCACGAGGAGCATCACCGTCGTGGCCGTGAACTGCTTGGACAGCGATGCCAGACGAAAGTTTGTTGACGGACGAACACGCACTCCCTTGGCCACGTCCGCCAACCCGTACGACATCTCGTATTCCACCTTTCCGCCGCGCATCACGAGCAGGCTCGCGCCCGGACCGTTGGCCACGGCATACTGCGCCATCAACGAATCTGCAGACCGGTGCACCGACTGTGCGTGCATGGGAGCAATGGGAATCATGGGAGCGCCGAATACCAGGGCGGCGAGTACGATGCGCGACGGCGTGGTCACTTCTTCCCCGGGTCCAGAATCTCGGCAATCCTGTCCGCCACATCAGCCCAGTGCGCCTTGGCCACAGTGCCACGACCACTCGCCGTGGCCGACCGCGCCATGCGCTGAATGTCCCGCAACTGCGACCTGGCCAGCGCCGGCAGATCACTGCGATCGAGCACCACTGGTGCGAGGAATGGACGCGCCGGCTGCGCGGGGCCACCAGCACCACCCGCACCCGCACCGCCACCCGCCGGCGTTGCCGGTGTTGGTGGCGGATTGATGATCGCGCCCAGCCGTGCCACGTACGCGCGCTGCAACTGCCGACGATTGGCATCCGGGTTGTTCCCGGCCGCACCCTCCCAGATGTCCCGCTTCACATCCTCCATATACTCGGCAACCGGATACGCTTTCGCGGCGTCGAATTTCTCGATCTCCGCCAGACGGCCCAAGCGTGCGTTGCTCAACAGCGAGTTCAGCACGTTCACCTGACGCGCGGCCAGACCCGACGGTCCAATGCGCGCCGCGATGTCGGCGGGTTGCAACCACTCCGGCGTTACCAACGCGTTGTCGTTGAGGAACGCCAACGCGGACTTCTGTTTCGCCTTTGGCACAATCGTGTACACGGCGCCTGACTGGTCCGACGTCTTCAGGTCCACGTTCACACCGCCAATGAGCGTGGCCACGTGTCCCATGTACAGGCTCCACTGGCCAATGCCTTCAGTATAGAGCTCGTCCAGGTCCCCGTAGTCGTCACCCGCCTTCGTGGTCCACGCGATGAGATTGGGAATCATCCGCTTGTAGTTGGCAATCGCGTACGTCGTCGCCTTCACCGGATCGTCGCCAATATCTTCGGTCTGCGCGCGCGGATCGATCGAACCGAGTCCCTGCGGCACGTAGCGGTAGGGCATGGGCCCCGACTGCCGCGTAAGCCACGAATTCAACGTCGGCTTCTCGTCGTCGGCCGTCTTTGTTGGAATGACGCGATAGCCCCAGTTGATGGCGAAATCATCAAAGGGTCCGAGCCGGCGAATGAAGTCCTTCGGCTTCAATCCATCGCCCGGCTGAGCCACGTAGTTTTGACGAGCGTAGTCCATGATCGTGGCGCTTACCCCGTACTTGCTCGTGAAGCTCGGGCTTCGCAGCGAGTCCACCGGAAAGGAGCTGGACGCCACCATGTTGTGCTGGAGGCCGAGTGCGTGACCGATTTCGTGCGTGATGACCTGACGCATCGTCTCGCCCATCAGCTCTTCGGGAATGTCGAGCGTGCGCGCCGCCGGATTGGCCGCTCCCGTTTCCAGGAGCAGGCGATTCCGGTAGGAGCGCATGTGATTGTGGTACCAGGTGATTTCGCTGTTGATGATCTCACCTGTACGCGGATCCGATGTGTGCGGACCAACCGCGTTGCGCACCAGGCTCGCCGCCCAGCGCACCATCGACACCCGCGCGTCGTCCGGATCCCAGTCCGGGTCCTGCGCCTTGGTTGGCGCCTCCTTAGCGATGATGGCGTGCTTGAAGCCGGCCTTCTCGAACACCGTCTGCCATTGCTCCACCCCTTCCTTCACGTAGCGCTTCCACTTGGTGGGCGTGGCCGGATCGATGTAGTACGTGATCGGCTTGATGGGCTCCACCAGTTCGCCGCGCGCGTACGCCGCCGGGTCCTTCGGCTCCAGGCGCCAGCGCGTGATGAAGGTCTGTGTGGCTGCCTTCTGTTCGTCCAGGCCATAGTTCACGCGATTCACAGTGAAGAAGCCCACGCGCTCGTCAAAGTTGCGGACGCGCATCGGCTCGCGCGGCAGCAGCACGAGCGACTGGCGCATCTCCAGCGACACCGTGCCGCCACTCCGGTCGCCCGGTGGGTCCGTGGCGTCGAACGTCTGCACGTGACGCACTTCCACGTTGATGGGAAAGGCGCGAATGCCACTCACGTATGATCGCGCCACATCGAAGCGACGCACGCCATAGGTGCGCCGCTGCGCGGCTGTGAGCCCGGACAGGGCAGGGGTGTCGCCGCCAAAGAAGTCCGTCACGTCAATCACGTACGTGTTGCTGTCGCGGCCAAACGCCTGGATGGGAAATGACGCGAGGATGGGCGCGTAGTTGTTCTGGCTTACCGACTTCGCGATGGGCAATGAATCATCGGCCACCGCGTCAACGCTGATGCTCTTCAACTGCACGCGATCGTTCACGCGCTCCCACCGCACCATCCGCTCGTTCACCGAACTTCCCGCACTCTGGAAGCCACCGGAGCCCGCGGGTACCCCCGACAGTCGACTCACAAGCAGCCAGTCGCGTCCGACAATCGAATCGGCAACCTCGAGGAAGTAGCGGTCATCCACCTTGTGCGCGGTGAGTGCGCCGCGCTCCGTGTGTGCACGCGCCGTGATGACCTGACCATAGGGACGCGGCGGGCGCCGCACGGCGGGCGTGGGAACCTGCTGCGCGCCCTCGCCCGGCGTGGGAGTGGGCACGGGTGCACCGCCGGTGGGATTCTGCGCCGCGAGCGGCGCAGCCATCCCGATCATCAGGGCGAGCCGCAGGGATGTATGAAACAAGCGCATCGTGATTCTCGAGCGAATGGTGGGAGGACGTGTATGCGCGGCGACGGCTTACGGGCGGTACGCGATGCAATCGATCTCGACGCGCAGTCCATCGCCCGGCAAGCCCGCCGCCTGGATGGTTGTGCGCGCGGGACGATGATCGCCGAAGACGCGCTCGTACACACCGTTCATCTCGGTGAACTCCTTCATGTCCAGCAGAAAGACACCGCACCGCAGTACGTACTGAAGATCGGAGCCCCCTGCCAGAAGAATCGTGCGCAGGTTCTTCAGGCATTGCTCGGTTTGCGCCGCCGCACCAGCGCCAGCGAGCTCCCCGGTGGCAGGATCCGTTGCGCCCTGGCCCGATACGAAGATCAATCGTTCAAACCCCACGCCTGGCGAATACGGGCCAACGGGCTTGGGAAGATCGGGGGTGTGAATGAGACGATGCGTCATTGTCAGGAAGTGGAGGTGGTCAGGAAGCGCTTCCCGAGGAACGTACGTCACGCCCAAGGCGAGCGGAACGCCGAGGCAGCGCGGATGTCACGTTGTCCCTCGGTCTCTGACATCAAACACCGTTCCGAGCGCCGCAACACCGTGCAGGATCGCGGCATGTGCCATGCACGGACATACCACGTGGCTCAATACTGCTCACTTACAGCCCTCATCAGGCCGGAACGACGGGCAGAACAAATGGCCATTGCCACAGAGGCCACTGAGGAACACAGAGGAAGAGCAAGGCATCCACGTTGGGCGCCGGCACGCCGAGTCACTTGACGGCACCTCCGGCGCGCCGGATGTTGGGTCACGTCGATTGAGGTTCCTGCCTGGCTGTCGGATGTCCCCACCGGATGTTTCCCGACGTGAGCGATCCAATGGATTGCATGCCGCGCCTGTCGGCCGCCACCACGCGGCCTGTCTTGCTACTCAGCTTGCTCGGCATCGTCGCGTGCGAAACGCGCACCGAGGTGCACACCGTAGCCACCCGCAGTGGCACCGCACAGATGGTCGACACGTTGTCGAGCATCTACGCGCGCGCCATTGCCGACCCTGCCAAGAATCCCTTTCTCAACCGCCCGCGCGCGGATGCACTCCAAGCACTCGTCGCCACGCACTCCGGACCCGACGCCCAACAAGGACGCTACCTGCTCGCACAGGAGCGGCTGCTTGCCGGGCAGACGCGCGAGGCAATAGACGGACTCGAGGAGCTGACGCAAACGTCGCGGGTAGTGCTGAGCCCAACCACCAAGCAGAACAAGCCATTCTTCGACCTGCTCGGCGTCGCATACTTTCGGCTGGGCGAGCAGGAGAACTGCTTTCTCGACCCGGCGGCGAACATGTGCATCCTGCCGCTGGCAGGGAACGCGAAGCACGTGCGGCAGGAAGGCGCGCGAAAGGCCATTGCCTTGTACACGGACATGCTGCGCGTCTTTCCAAACGACGTGGGCTCACAATGGCTGCTCAACCTGGCCTACCTCGCCGTGGGCGAATATCCGCGCAAGGTGCCGAAGGCGCTGCTCATCCCGGGGCTCGACGTGAAGCGCGACAAGACCTTTCCGCAATTCACGAATGTCGCGCATACACTCGGCGTCGACGTGAGCGGGCTCTCGGGCGGCGTGAGCATCGAGGATTTCAATCGCGACGGATTCCTCGACATCTTCACGACGTCGTGGGGACTCAACGACCCCATCCACCTCTTCCTCGCCGACGGACACGGCGGCTTCATCGACCGTTCGGCACAATCAGGACTGAAGGGAATTGTAGGTGGGCTGAACAACGTGCACGCCGACTACGATAATGACGGCTTCGACGACATCCTCGTGCTGCGCGGCGCCTGGCTTGGCGATGCGGCCACGCAGCCAAACTCGCTGCTGCACAATCGCGGAGACGGCACCTTCGAAGACGTGACCTTCGCGGCGGGACTGGGCTCACGGCATCCCACACACAGCGCCGCGTGGGCCGACTTCAATCTCGATGGGAAGCTCGATCTCTTCGTGGGACACGAGTCGGCCGTGGGGCAAGGCGGCACCTCCCATCCGTCGGAACTGTTCATCAACAACGGCGACGGAACCTTCACGGAAGTGTCGCACGCCATGGGCATCGACATCGATGCCTTCGTGAAAGGCGTCGCATGGGGCGACGTGAACAACGACGGGCTACCCGACCTGTACGTCTCCATCCTGGGCGGTCCCAACCGGCTCTTCATGAACAAGGGCGGCAGCTCGCCCAAGACATGGCACTTCGAGGAACTGCCCGATGCCGGCGGCGCGTCGCGGCCACTCATGTCGTTCACTACGTGGTTCTGGGATTTCGACCAGGATGGATGGGAAGACCTCCTCGTGCTGAGCTACGACATCCGGAACAGTGGCGCCCTGCACGACGCCGTCGCACAGGAATATCTCGCGCGCGCAGGTGGCGCCGCCGCCAAGGTGCCGATGGCCGTAGAACCCACTCGGCTCTACAAGAACAACCGCAACGGCACCTTCACAGACGTCACGCACGAGGTGGGACTCGACGACAAGGCGATCTTCGCCATGGGCGCCAACTTCGGCGACCTGGATAACGACGGATGGCTCGACTTCTACGTGGGCACCGGCAACCCCGACCTGCGCTCCGTGATTCCCAATCGCATGTTCCGCAGCGTGGAGGGCCGCCGGTTCGACGAGGTGACTCTCGAAGGCGGCTTCGGTCATCTCCAGAAAGGACACGCAACGGCGTTCGCCGACTTCGATCGCGATGGCGACGAAGACATCTTCATGGTGATGGGCGGCGCGTATCAAGGCGACGTCTTTACGAGCGCGCTGTTCGAGAATCCGGGATGGAAGGGCCGCAACTGGATCACCCTCGAACTGGAAGGACGCACCGCCAACCGCTCGGCAATCGGTGCACGTGTTGAGATAGTTGTTGCCGACTCCAGTGGCGTGGAACGCACTTTACACCGCACGATCGGCACAGGGGGATCGTTCGGATCCGGGAGTTTACAACTCCACGTGGGCCTCGGTGCAGCCACCACAGTGCGACGGCTGAATATCACGTGGCCCGACGCCGCGCGATCCAAGGCATCGTACAGTAATCTCGCCGTGCGTCAGACGTATCGCATCGTCCAGGGTGGGCAACCGGTGTTGTTGGTACGACCACCTGTGGTGATGGGGAAGCACGCGCCGTAGGACTTCAGGGTAGCGTGATATTTTTAACCACAGAGGACACCGAGGGACCGGTTGAAGCCGTACACGAGACCCGTCACATAGTAGAGCGAAGTAGTTGGAGTCTTCGTGTTGGTTTTTGCAGTTCCTCCCGTCGCATTCGTAAGGACGTCAGGTCCGTTGTCTTCGTGTTGGTTTTGCTGTTCCTCTGTGTTCCTCAGTGCCCTCTGTGGTTATTTGCTGTTGTTGTTTGCTGTTGTTTACTCCCCAACCATCCACCGATCCCCCGCCATCCACCGCTCATCCGGCGCAAACAGAAACACCATTCCCCCATCCGCCAGCTTTGGCAAGAGTCGTTGCGCACGTGCCGGTTCCATTGCGGGGCATCCCTCACTACGCCCCGCTCGCGTCGCCGTCACGTACGGTGCCCCATGCGCCACCACTCGGCGCGCCATCGCGTTGTCGTTGAAGCCGCTCGATACACCCTGAAGCCGCATGCCAACGGAACTGTACGCTGCACCGCCCGCGTGGCCGTGGAAGTCGTACGTGGACTGTGCCACGTAGAGGCCGAGTGACGTGGCCTGGCTGTTGGACGCATTGGAGAAGCGCGTCGGCACGCCATACTGCGACGTGGACGAACCCCGACCGTGTGCAACCGTGAACGGGCCGTCCACCACCTTCAACGAATCCATGTCGAACACATAGCCGCGCGCCTCCGTACTCGGCAGACCATAGTCCACGAAGTAGAGGTACGGCTTCTTCACGTCCGCAGGATGCGCCTGCTTGAAGGCGAAGTAGCTCTTGAACGCGTCTTCGAGCGCTTCGGGTCTGCTGAGCGGCCGTACCACGCCGCGTAGCGCATTCAGCGCGGCAGTCGTGACAGCGGCGAGCGGGCTGGACGAGGCCGTGAGCGGCGCCGTTGTCGAAGCAGGGCTGACGAAAGAGACCGCGGCCGTAAGGACAGGGCCGTTCGTGTCCTCGTGCGGCACGAACGTCGCGCCGCCAAAGACGATGGCGCTCACTGCAACTAGCGCGTTAAGCGTGTATTTCGGTGGACGCATGGTCATGCACACTCGCGACGCTGGCGCACACGGCACCGGTGATCTTGCGGTCTGCTGGCGATGATGAGTTCGGCGGGGCGTGCGTCGCGCGTATCGCGCGCGATGAACTCATATAAACATACTCAACTCGCCAGCAGATGTTCCCGCGTTGATCCTCGGCGAGCGCTACTGGAGCAGCTTCACCAGCATGGCAACGTACTGCTCCAGCGTCTGTGCGCCGCCCGTGCCGAGCTTGGCATACTTGGTAAAGGCAGGATCCTGTTGCATCGCCGCGGGAGTCTTCTTCTCGCGAATGCCATTCTCGGCAGCGGCCACTGTTTCCTTCAGCATGGTCACGTAAGCGGCGAGATCCTTCATGGTCGTCATGTCGCCGTGACCGGGAATGACCTTCGCGTCGGCAGGAAATTCCGCGAGCACGCGGTCGAGCGACGTGATCAATTGCTTGATGTCGCCGCCGCCTTCGCGATACACGGCCGGGAACATGCCGACGAAATACATGTCGCCCAGGTGAAGCACCTTCGACGTTTCGAAGAACACGATCGCGTCACCATCGGTATGTCCGTTCGGCAGATGCAGCACGCGAATGTTCTCGCCGTTGAAGCGAATGGTCATCTCGTTGGTGAACGTGACCATCGGGTAGAGTCCCGCGCTCTTTCCCAGACTCACGCGCTTGAGCACGTTCTCCTGGCCAATGATCACGGCCGTCTTGCCGAGCACGTTGTTGCCCTGGATGTGGTCGCCGTGAAAGTGCGTGTTGATCACAATGCGAATGGGCAGTGGCGACACGCCGGCAATCGCCTGCTGGAGCTTGGGGACCATCCCTTCATACATGTCGTCCACCAGCAGCACGCCGTCGCTTCCGATGGACGCCGCCACGTTGCCGCCACCAAATCCGCCAACTCCTTCGGCCATGTACACGGAGCCGCTCGACTTGGTCAGGCGCACCGTGACTCCATCAAGGTTGGCTTGTGCGTGGACTGGGGTCGCGCACAGCAGCGCGGTCATGAACAACGCGGCGAGCGGGCGTGGGATGCTCATCATCGGCCTGGTGGTGGGATGGCGAAGTCGGCAATACGGGGGTTCCCGCTATCGAAACGGAATCATTTCGCCATTCCCGACAGCTTCGCTTGATGTCTTGACATGTGACCAAACAGTCACGTATCATTCGGCGTGAACGACGTCTTCAAGGCACTCGCGGATCCCACGCGTCGAGGATTGCTGGATGAGCTCTTTCAGCGCGACGGGCAGACCCTCTCGGCGCTGGAGCAACGGCTGAGCATGACGCGCTTTGGCGTCATGAAGCACCTCCGCGTGCTGGAGCAGGCCGGGCTGGTGATCACCAGGCGGCGCGGGCGTGAAAAGCTCCACTTCCTCAACGCCGTTCCTATCCGCCTGCTGCACGACCGTTGGATCGACAAGTACCGGGAACCGTGGGCTGCCATGCTCAGCGGTCTCAAGACCAGTATCGAGGGGGATTCCATGGAACGGATTTTCGAGATCTACATCAAGACCACGCCGGAGCGGTTGTGGACCGCCATCACCAACGCGGAGATGCGGAGCAAGTACAACTTCGGCGTGGGCATCCATTCGGATTGGACGCCCGGATCGTCTTACACGGGTTCCAGCGTGCCGAGGCAGGATCCCGAGCTGAAGATCTTCGAAGGCGAGAACGTCGAGATGGACCCTCCACGCAAGCTGGTGCAAACCTACCGCGCCCTGTGGAGCGAGAGCGCGGTGCGGGAGGGCACTTCACGGATTACCTGGGAGATCGAGCCGGTGGGTGATTCATGCCGGTTGACGTTGACGCACGATCAACTGCGCGAGAACGCATCGCCCGAACTCTATGGTGGCTGGCCGATGGTGTTGTCCGGTCTCAAGACGCTGCTCGAGACCGGCGAGCTGCTCACCACCCCCGGATCGCTGATGTATGCGAGCGGTCAGGCCAGCGGGATATAGATGTCCGACAGGAGTTCTCCTGGGGGAGTATCGCGCGGGTCGTTGAGATATTCCTCCAGCCCTGCCGCGTCGCGCGGCACTCGTCCCGACGACGGAAGCCACTGGCCGTAGAGCCATTCGTACGCCGCCTTCATGTCCGAGTACGGGCCCTTGTGGCGCAGGACAACGTATTCGCCGCCGACAATCTCGGTGCGTTCGAGCGGTGGTTCCACGTCCACCGCGCGGTCCATGATTGCCGCGGCCCGCGACCGGAGCTTGGCGGCCGGTACCGTCGACACATCATCGTAGAAGATTCCGAACGATCGCACATCCGGACCCAGCAGGCCCTTTGAGCCCAGGATACCGAACAGCGTACCGAACGCTTTGTTGATCTCCATGTAGGGCCCGATGTGCAGGACCGTAATGGCCGTCATGGGGGGAAGGGTTGCGATCTTGACGTCGTACATGATGCCTCCGCTGTTTCGTGCTGGTAGCTGGAATTGCGTGTGGCTGCCCCGTTTGCGGTAGGTAGCAGGGGGCATGCCGTACACGGCGCTGAAGATGCGCGTGAACGACTGCACGTTTGGATAGCCCGATCGTTTGGCGATCGCGTCGACGGTCATGGACGTCTGCGCCAGGAACGCCGCAGCCCGGTTGAGACGTAGCCGCTTTACCGTGGCCGCGATCGTCTCGCCCCGCATTGCCGAGTAGACGCGATGCCAATGGTGGGGCGATAGGCAGGCCACGTCGGCCAGCCGGTTGAGGTCCAGATCCTCATCCAGATGATCAAACACATACTCGATCACTCGGCTGATCCGATCCTCATAGCCCTTTGCGCTGTCGGTTTCGTTCACGTCCGTCGTCTCCGCGCGTGCAGGTACAGGAGGCATGATACACGAGCCGATTTGACAATTCTTGCGGACTTTTTGCGAGTCGGAAAACCCAGTGGGAGTCGCTGGAAATTTCGCGATCACCCCCCATTTGACGCACTCAACGCAAAGGCGAGTAAGCGAATCGGAGTCGGCGGTGACTTATAAGTAAAGGGGGTCGAGTTCCGAAAGAATCCTGGTCGTTGATGTTCGAGCAATCGTGGCGATTGGGCCGATCAGTTCGGGATTCACGATGGCCGGACGATGGAGACTCGATCGCGATCGAAATGAAGTTCAGGAAATCTTTGCCGTTCGATCAATCATCTGGCTTGTCGGTGACTTCTAGATAATAGAGGCATGAGAGACAAGGAGTGTCAGAGATGATCGACGAGGCAGGCGCGATGCAAACCGGGTTGCTCAAGATGCGTTGCAAGAAATCTTCGTCGTTCGATTAATCATTTGGCCTGTCGGTGACGTCTAGATAATAGAGACCTGAGAGACGAGGAGTGTCATCGATGGTTGAGGCGGGGCGCGGCGAAGGTGCAGTTCGGGCACTTGGAGTGGTGCTGGCGTAAGGCGAGGTGGAAAACGTGCGAGATGGGGTGGAGGAGGTGCGAGATGAGGTGGGACACGTGCGCGACAAGGTGAAGCGAGTACGCGACGAGGTGAAGCAGGTGCGCGACGAGGTGACGCAG
>JBDUCM010000135.1:0-13863 GCA_040003455.1 bacterium | reverse complement strand
CACATACCGCGATGCCCCTTTGGAGCCTGTTGCCTGGGACGCAAAGCCCACGCAACAGGCACCAAGGGCAAGCACGATCGCCGCAGGCTAGAAAGCCGTCATCCACTGGCCGGATGCGCGGTGCATATCCGTCTTCACCCCGAACCAAGGACTGAAGATGAACAGATACGTCGGGCTTCCCGCGATGGCGCCCGTCCCGGCCGCCACCACATAGCCCCTCCAATTCCACGGACGACCCGCGCATGGGCCCATTCAAGCTCAAGCTCAAGCTCAAGCCTCAAGCTCCGGCTCTGATATGCTCAGTGCTGGAAGCTCACGCCCACGCTCATGCTCCCGCTGGTGGCTCCCTCTCACGCCCATGCTCAAGCTCAGCGGCAGTCTGCCGTCGTGACTGCTCCCGCGAAACATCCATCGCGCTACGGCGTACGGTAGGCATCCCCTTCTCGGAGTCCATGCCGTGCGTTTCGCCATTGTCCTGTCCCACGCCCTGCTCGTTGTCGCCTCCGCGGCCGCTCCCGTTCGCGCCCAACGCGGCACCACCGTGCACATGGACATGCACCTGCCGGACTCCGTGGCGCACGTCGTCGACCGCTCTGGTGCGCGGCGCGCCGACTTCGCGATCGTCACGCGGGATGGAAAGGCAACGCTCCTGCTGATGGACACCACCATCGTGGCCCAGATGACGGATCGGGGGCTGGCGGACCTCAAGTCTCCCCCTGGCGTGGACACCATCAGCGACGCCACCGCCCGCATGTTCGCCAAGATGGCACTCGGCGCGCTGCAGCCGGTGTTCGATCATGGCATCGCATATCATCTGCGAGACCTGTCAAAGGCGCAGTACGGCGACGGGCGGCTTCAGTTGATTCGCGGTAATGGCGAGGAGGTATTCAAGGGGATGGAGATGGGACACGGGTCGGTCATGGGCAACTTCGCGCCGGCGGACGCGGAAGCGTTCGCGCGCAAGGCCAACGACGCTCGGCGACGGCTTGGCGGTAGCGGCCGGTAGGTCCGGCAGAGCACGCGTGGGAGCTCCTCTTCGCGGCGGGACCATGCGCGTCACACCGTGACGACGATGATTGCGACGAGGTTAGGCGGTCGCCATCGCGCGTGTGCTGTTCCTTGCCTTGCTCGCAGGCTGCGGAGCCGGACCCGAGCAGCCCGGCGGCAATCCTGACGGCGGCGCGAGGCCCGTCGCATACGATGGCCGCCGGCAGCACGAAACAGCTCACGGCAAGGACGCTTTCCAACACCGGCCTGGAGATACCGGACCGCGTGGTGACATGGTCGTCATCAGCGAGGGCAAATCGGGTAGTACGCCGGTCACGATCACGCCGGGCGGGTCGTTCCACTGACCACCCTTGGCTCACGCCTTCTGCGGATTCTACCCATGCGTCTCGTGCGACGCGCGCTGGCACCATGCGTACAGGGCGTCATGGATCACGAATCCCTGCTCGATCTGCCGCTGGTCATCCTCGAACAATCGCCGATAGTCCAAGGGAGACCGCGAGAGAGTCGCTACGACTATTCCGATTGGCGCCGGACTTGTACGCGTTTCAATGAATCCACGAGCTGTCGGACTTTCGCCTTGATCGCGTCGCGTCCGGCCGAGTAGTCCTGGCTCACCGATGGCAAACCGTCCCACTGTGCCCGCGGCGCCAGCGCTGGAGCGCTCAGCGCGCGCGGTATATCGAACGAGACTACATAGGTCGCTTCCCTTAGATCCACTGGCGTGAGTGCCTGAGGAAGCCACGTCCCGACCGAGATGCCATCCGCGGCGAGTGCCTTGTGCATCCAGGGCGGCACCATTGGCTCGAGGTTCGTGCCCCGCGAGCGTGCCTCCATCTTCAACCCAACCTCCTTCGCGTACTCTTCGAAGAGTACCTTTGCGAGCAGGCTCTTGACTGTGCCGTGCTCGCAGATGAACAGCACCGTGCCCGACGGTGGTGCGGCGCTCGCACCTTGGGCGCCAAGCTCGTGCGAAAACACACACGCGCTTAACGCCAACAACACGGCACCGCCCGTGATCGTCGATGCCAGGCCGAGGCGCTTCGCGACGGACCCCATGGCGATGATCACCTCGTCTTCGACGCTGTCTTGTCGAGCGCAGCCCGCAGTCCCTTTGCCAGTGTGACCGCATCGTCATTGGCCCAGAAGTGCATGAAGTACAGCCTCGGCTCCTCGTCGAGCATATGACTATGCAGCGCGTCCACGTCGATGCCATGCGCGTGCAATGCACGAATGACGGGGTTGACTTCCGAGCCCCGAAGCACAAAATCGCCAGTGATGGCCGCCTTGCCCCCGCCGGTCGGCTGGAAATTGATCGCCGTGGCTACGCCCATGGAGGGAGGAATTTCGACTCCCATTTCCATGATCTTCTCGCTGCGCGGGACGCTCACCTGATAGACCACGCCATTCAACTTGCCCGCGATGCCGAGTGCCTTGGCGATGCCCGCGGTATCGAGATCGGCGGCCGCCGCGACCGCGGGCGACGGCGGCGTCAATGGAGTTTTGGTCAGGGCCAGCGCGTCGTGAATGGCCTTCGCGACTTTCACTCGGTCGCCGTGCGCGGCGATGTGCATGTACATCACGTGTGGAGACTCCGCGAGCACATGATTGTGCAGCGCCGTCTGCTCTACGCCGCCGCCCTGGAGTGCGCGCATCACGGGGGTCACCTCGTCCTCGGTAAGTACGAGATCGCCCATGGCCATCACCTGTCCCTTCGTAGCCTCCTTGAAGGCAACCCACCCGCCAAGCGCGAGCGCGGGCTTGAGCGTCACCCCAGTGACGCTCACCGAGAGATCGCTTCGCGGAAAAGCGAACTTGATGACGTCGCCCGGTTGCATGGCCCCCTTTCGGCCGAGCGCGTCTTCCACGGAACTCCACGCCGCTGGTGTCGGCGCTTGCTGGGCGGACGCTGTGGTCGCGCGCCCACAGACCAGCGCAAAGAGTACCACCCCGTGAATCGTGGCCGACATGCGCATTCGAACCTCCAGAACGGTGACCTGCAACGACATCTGCCAAATTGGAAAATGATTCAGTTGTGATGCAAAGTCCAGCCCTTCGGCGCTAGCCTTGCCGGGGAGCCAGCAGGCATGCTCATGTTGCGCGGATTGCGCCACGATAGACAAATAGATACAGTTGTGATACACATGCCGAGGCAATCACGCGCGACGAATGAAGCTGGCCCCGCGTCATCGCCGCCCGAGAGGGCCGCGACCCGCTGGCTCCTTCTCATTCATCAGATCCCGCCGAAGCCCGACTACCTGCGGGTGAAGATCGGGCGACGCCTCCAGCGCATCGGGGCCATCCCCATCAAGAACAGCGTCTACGCACTGCCCGCACGACCCGAGTCGTACGAGGACTTTCAGTGGATCGTTCGGGAAATCGCAGAGTCCGGGGGCGACGCGTTCATCTCCGAAGCCGTGTTGGGCGATGGCCTCACCAATGAAGCGGTGCGGGAAAAATTCGACGGATCGCGCAACGCGGACTACGCGGAGATTCTCGTTGACGCGAAGGCACTGCTGAAAGCGACGCGCGCCACGGCGAAAGCGCGTCGCGGGGCCGCGAGCCAAAAGCTGGATGCGAGACGGCCACTCGAGCAGGAACTCGCAAAGCTGCGCCGACGTTACGAGGCGGCGAGCGCGATTGACTTCTTCGGAGCGTCAGGGCAGGAAGTCACCGCCGCAGCCCTCGCAGAGATACAGGACTCACTTCGGCAGAACTCCACCGGCGTGCCCGATCGGACAACCGACAGCCCCCACGATGGTGCCACTTGGGTGACTCGCCGTGACGTGCACGTCGATCGCATCGCCAGCGCGTGGCTCATTCGACGGTTCATCGATCGACACCCGACCTTTCGGTTCGTCGATCCAGTGCGCTACGCCCATCGCGACGGCGAACTCCGATTCGACATGTTCGAGGCGGAGTATACGCACATGGGTGATGCCTGTACCTTCGAGACGCTGGTCTCAACCTTCGTGCCCGAAGATGCCGCCCTCCAGGAAATTGCCGAGGTCGTCCACGACGTGGACTGCAAGGACGCAAAGTTCCGGCGGGAGGAGGCGCCCGGACTCGCGCGTGTGGTCGCCGGCGTGGTCGCACGATGGGCAAAGGATGAAGAACGCACCACCCGCGGTGCCGAGCTATTTGAATCGCTCTACGCAGCGTTCGGCGGCACTCACCGCCACCCACTCACCACATGAATCGCCAGTTCACATTCGCGATGCTCGTTTCGATCTCGCCGGCTCCAATTCTCGCCGGCGCGCAATCCACCACGCCCGCCTGCTCGGCGACCACCACGTCGATGACGCCCGTGGCGTGGCGCCCACCATCGCGACCCGCGCAGTCCGCACCAACGCCCGGACTCAAACTGCTGCGTGAAATCCCGCTCCCCGGGCCCGCGAACCGCTTCGACTATCAGAGTGTCGATCCAGCCGCTGGCCGGATCTACATGAATCACATGAACGCCGGGCGTACGGTCGTGTTCGACGCGGACAGCGGCAAAGTGATCACCGAGATCATGGGCGTGCCGCGTGCCACTGGCGTGTTGGCCGTGCCCTCACATCATCACCTGTACGTGTCGGCGGCAGGTTCACACGAAGTGGCGATCATCGACGACCGGACGCTCAAAGTCACGTCACGCGTCGCAGGGATAAAATTCCCCGATGGCATCGCCTTCGCGACAGATGCGGATAAGGTATTCGTGTCGGACGAGTCGGGCGGCGCGGACGTTGTGATCGACGCAAAGACGGGCGCGAAGCGATTGACGATCGACCTTGGCGGAGAGGCGGGAAATACACACTACGACTCTGTCTCGCATTGCATTCTCGTCACGGTGCAGACCAGGAACGAGATCGTGGCAATCGACCCGGTGAGCGAGCGCATTGTGCAGCGCTACGATCTCCGGGGTTCCGATCACCCACATGGCTTCGAACTGGATCAGGAAGGACGGCTCGCCTTCATTACGTGCGAGGGCAATGCCACGCTCTTCGTCGTCGATCTACGCACGATGAAGATGGTGCAGACCCTCAAAGTCGCCGACGGGCCGGACGTGCTGGCGTGGGACGCTGCCTGGCGTCGCTTGTACGTTGCTGCCGAGTCAGGGGTGCTGACGGCGTACTGGCTCGATGACAGGACCCTGCGGCCGGTTGGTGAAGTGCGCACGCCCCACGCCCACACCGTTTCGGTTGATCCTCGCACGCATTACGTATATCTGCCTCTCGAAAATGTGAACGAGCATCCCCTGCTTCGGATATTCATGCCCATGTCCTGAGGCCGCGAAGGCAGCAAAGCCCGGGTGAGCCGTCACGCCGCCCGCGGGCGTGTTGAGCCGACCTCCAACCACCCCCCCCCCAGCGCTCGGCCCCCCTCGAACGTATGGAAGGCAGGCTCATGCCGACCCCCCGCGAACTGGCACACCGGGTCGCTTTGGGGTATCCTGAACTGCCCTCATGTCACACCCTCCGCGATTCCGCACCGCACCCCGACGCTGGCTCCAACGCCTAGGCCGCTTCCTGGCCGTGGTGACGCAGCTTGTCGTCCTGCTGGCGCCAATCACGGAATCGCATGCCGACCGGCAGCTCGGCGCGCATGTCGAGGGGCCTCGCTCCGCGCCGCATCCGGGCCAGCATCGGCCAGACTCATGTCCGGCCTGCCAGCTCCTGTCGCTGCACGGCCGGACGGTGGAGCGCGCGCAACTCCCCGACCTCGTCCTCGAGGTCAGTCCGAGTGCGCCCACCACCGCGTCGCACGCCTCCGACGCAGCGCGGCTGCCGTCCAACTCCTCTCGCGCGCCGCCACTCTCGCTGTGATCCGGTAGTTCGGCGCCCCCGCCTCATGTCGCGCGGGGGGCCATCACCTCACGCGAGAAGAAATGAAGCTCACGACGATATGCATCGTCGCGGCGTGTCACGCCGCGACGCTCGCTGCGCAGACGCCTCAGCGTCCACGCCGCGATTCCCTGATGCTCACGCGAGATGCCGCCATCACGGCGGCACTCGCGAACAATCCGCAGTTGGACATCGCCCGCGAACAGACGGCGCAGGCGCGCGCGCGTCAGGTGCAGGCGGCAGCCATTCCGGATCCTTCGCTCACCTATTCGTACGACAATCAACCCGGCTTCCTCAAGTTCGGCAGCGCCGACCAGCAGAAGAACGCCGTGCTCGGAATTCAGATCCCGTTTCCGAACAAGTTCGCCCTCCGGAACCGGATCGGCGCAGCCGACGTGCATTCCGCCGAGTATTCCTATACGGGACTGCGCCAGCAGCTCGCGGCGCAGACCTCGGGCGCCTATGACACGCTGCTCGCGGCGTACCGGCATCGCGACATCTTCCAGACCAGCCGGGATCTCGCGCAGGATTTTCTCAAGAAGACGCAGGCGCGATTTGAAGGCGGCACCGCGGCCAAACTCGACGTCATTCGCGCGCAGGTTGCCGTCGCGCAATCCGAGAACGACCTGATCGGCGCGGCGCGCGACATTCAGACCGCCTCGAACTCGCTCGACCGGCTCATCGGCCAGCCGATCGGGACCCCGGTTGCCACCCAGGATTCACTGAGCGTTCCGCCGGCACTCCCCGAAATTGAGGCGCTGGAGCAAGCGGCGCTCGCTGCTCGACCTGAGCTGGCCGGCCTCGCCAGTCAGCAAGCAGGTGCCCAAGCAGCGACGAGTCTGGCCAAGCAGTACTGGGTGCCCGATCTCACGCTGTCGGCGCAGAAGGACTACGCGACTGACGGCGGCGGCGCACTCTTCTCCGCCGGCATCGCCATGCCGTTTCCGGTCTTCTTCTGGCAACACAACAAGGGCGAGATCGCCGAGACGCACCATCACGAACGTGAACTCGCCGCCGGATATCGGGACCTCCGCGCTCAGGTGGCCCAGGATGTTCGAGCGAGTTACGCGTCGGCCGACGCGGCCCTGCGCCAGTCGCTCTACATCCGTGATGCCTTGCTTCCGTCTGTCCGCGAAGCATATCGCGTGGCCTCGGTGAGCTACGGGCTTGGTGGCTCGTCGGCACTCGACGTGCTCCAGGCGCGCCGCGACCTGCTGGACGCCGAAACGCAGTATGCCGACGCACTCACCGCCGCAAACAGTGCCCGCGCGGATCTCGAACGCGCAGCCGCAACCCCCCTGACACGCTTCGGCGCCCGGAGAACACCATGATCGGCGTGAGATCCTTTGCGGACGCAGCCAGCTCCACGGCGCGCCGCGCGGCACTGCATATCGGCTACTACATCGTCCCATCGTTGGTGATGCTCGCCACCGGTTGCAACCAGGGTGCACCCGTGAGTACCCGCGGCGACACGGCGCACGCCGCCATCAAGACCGACTCGGCCAGCAGTGCCAAGGACGTCACGGTTACGAAGGAGCAGGCAAGCCGCATCCGCATCGCCGACATCGCGATGACCACCTTCCAGGGCGCCATTCAGACCACGGGCACCGTGGCCTTCAACGGCGACCACTCGACCCAGGTGCTCGCCCCGCTCTCCGGACCCATCACGAAAATCCTCGTGAATCCGGGCTCGGTGGTACGGAAAGGTGACGCACTGGCAACGGTAACGTCGCCCGACTTCGCCTCGGCAATGTCCGCATACCGGAAGGCGCAATCGGCGTATCACAACGCGCAGCGCATTGCCGATCTGGACGAACAGCTCTTCAAGAACGACGCGATCTCGCGTCGCGAACTCGAGCAGGCGCAGACGGACGCGGCTGGGGCCGTGGCCGATCGTGATGCGGCCATCGAACAGATGCGCGCCCTCGGCGTGGACGAGCAGACGATCACCGCGGTCAAGGACAACAAGCCCGTCTCGCAGTTTGAAGCGGTCATTCGCGCGCCCATTGCAGGAACTGTTGTCGAGAAGCTCGTGAATCCGGGACAGCTCATTCAGGCCGGCAGCACCGCATGCTTCACCATCGCCGACCTCGCGACGGTGTGGGTCGAGGCCAACGTTTTCGAGTCTGATCTGGCGGTGGTATCCGCCGGCGAGGATGCCAGCATCGTCACCGGCGCGCTGCCCACGCCCATCGCGGGCAAGGTGGTGTATGTCGGCTCACTTGTGGATCCCGCTTCCAAGGCCACAGCGGTCCGGATTCTGGTGTCCAATCCGCGCGACGTGCTGAAGCGCGACATGCTGGTGGACGTGAGCATCCGCGCCAGCCGCAGCAGGAATGGCATTCTCATCGCCACCTCTGCTGTACTGCGCGACGACCAGAACCTGCCGTTCGTCTACGTGGTCCGCGCGGACAGCCACTACGCCCGGCGCGCCATCACCATCGGCTCGCGGCTGGGCGACCAGTACGAGGTAAAGACGGGACTCGCGGTGGGTGATCGCATCGTGGTGGACGGCGCACTGTTCCTCCAGTTCGCGGGGAACCAGTGAGCGAACCCACAATCACGCCGCCGGTGCAACCACCCGGAGGCAGTCGAAAGAAGGCAATCGCCGACGAGTTCGAGGCACACGCGGCACCATCCGCCGTTCATCGCATCGTGCGCGCGTCGCTCCAGCAGCCCCTGCTCATCCTGCTGTTGTCATTGAGCTTGATCGGTGTGGGTTGGTGGTCGCTCATGCGCCTGCCGGTTGACGCCTATCCGGACATTTCGCCGCCCTTGGTGGAGGTGGTGACGCAGTGGCCTGGACACGCGGCGGAGGAAGTCGAGCGGCTCATCACGGTGCCGGTCGAAAATGAGATGGCGGGGCTTCCGAAGTTGAAGGTGTCGCGGTCGGTATCGCTGTACGGTTTGTCCGACGTGCGCCTCACCTTCGAGGACGGCACCGATAGTTACTTCGCACGACAGCAGGCATTCCAGCGCATCGCGGATATCTCGGTACCGGATGGTGTCACTCCCGGTATCACGCCGCTCACGTCGCCGTCCGGACTCGTATATCGCTACGTGCTCGAAAGCCCGGACCGCTCTGCAATGGAGTTGCACATCCTCCAGGACTGGGTGCTCAGCAAGGCATTTCGTTCTGTGCCTGGCGTTGCTGATCTCTCGTCGCTCGGTGGCGAGACGATGGAGTATCAGGTGCTGCTCGATCCGCGAAAGCTGGCAGGGCAGGGGCTTTCAGCCAGCGACGTGGCCACCGCGTTGGACGCGAACAACAGCAATGCCGGCGGCGGATTCTATGCTGAGGGCGGACAGTTCTACTACGTCCGCGGGCTCGGGCGTGTCGTCACCACGGAGGACATCGGGAACATCGTCCTCAAGGTGAACAACGGGACGCCGGTGTTGGTGAAAGACGTGGCGGACGTGGTCATTGGCCACGCACCGCGGCTCGGCCAGTTCGGCTTCATGTCGCAGAACGACGCCGTGGAAGGCATCGTGTTGATGCGCACCGGCGAGCAGGCGCAGACGGTACTCAAGCGCGTGGAGGCAAAGACCGCGGAGTTGAACAACGGCGTCCTTCCCGCCGACGTGAAGATCCGGCCGTACTACGATCGCAGTGAACTGGTGGCGCTCACCACGCACACGGTGCGCGACAACCTGTTCCACGGCATCCTGCTCGTGGTCGTCATCCTGATCTTCTTCCTGTACGATGTCCGTGCAGGTCTCATCGTGGCGGTCGCCATTCCGTTGTCGTTGCTGTTCGCGTTCATCTGCCTGGACATCAAGCACATTCCCGCCAACCTGTTGTCCATTGGCGCCATCGACTTCGGTATCCTCGTCGACGGCGCCGTGGTGATGGTGGAGAACATCTACCGGCAGCTCTCGGAACGCGGGGACGAAGATGTCACCGTCAGGCAGATCATCGCGGCGGCGGCCGCCGAGGTAGATCGGCCCATCGTGTATGCGGTGGGTGTGATCGTCGCGAGCTTCCTGCCCATCTACGTGTTGTCCGGTCCATCGGGCCGCTTGTTCACACCCATGGCGGATACGACGATCTTCGCGCTGCTTGGCGCATTGATCGTCACGCTCACCGTGATTCCGGTACTCTGCGCCGTGTTCCTGAAGCGCGGCAAGCCGGAAGGTCGCAACGTCGTCTTCCTCAAGCTGCTCAAGCTCTACGAGCACAATCTCGCCTGGAGCATGGCTCGGCCAAAGCTGGTGATCGGAGCCTCGGTCGCGCTCTTCGTCGCGGCGATGCTCGTTTTCGCGGCCGTGGGTGCGGAGTTCATGCCCAAGCTGGACGAGGGCACGCTGTGGGTGCGCGCCACGATGCCGTATACCATCTCCTTCGATGAATCATCGAAGCTCGTACCGCAAGTCCGCGACGTGCTGCGTTCGTTTCCCGAAGTCACCATCGTGGCGTCGGAACACGGTCGTCCGGACGACGGCACCAACCCCACGGGATTCTTCAACGCGGAGTTCTACGTCGGGCTCAAGCCGTACGGTGAGTGGAACGGCGCGCACGCCTCCAAGAAGGACCTGATCGCGGCCATCGACAAGAAGCTCGCGATGTTCCCGGGGGTGAACTTCAACTACACGCAGCCCGCCGAGGACGCGGTGGACGAGGCCGAGACGGGTCTCAAGAGTTCACTCGATGTAAAGTTGTTCGGCACGGACCTGAACGTGCTCGAATCGCGTGGCAAGGAGATCAAGAAGGTTCTCGACGGAGTGCCGGGTATCACGCACGTCACCCTTGTGCAGGAACTCGGGCAGCCGAGTCTCACTATCGACGTGAACCGCGCGAAAATTGCGCGGTACGGCGTGAACGTGGCGGACGTGAACGGCTTGATCGAAGCGGCCGTGGGCGGAAAGGCCGCCAGCCAGGTGGTGCAGGGCGAGCGTACCTTCGACCTGGTGGTGCGGCTCAAGCCGGAGTTCCGGCAAACCCCCGAACAGATCGGGAACATCCTGGTTTCAACGCCCAGTGGTGCGCAGGTGCCACTACGTGAGCTGGCGACGATTGCCGTGAACACGGGCGCATCGTTCATCTACCGGCAGGACAACTCGCGCTACATTGGCGTGCAGTATTCCGTGGAAGGTCGCGACCTTGCCGGTGCCGTAAAGGATGCGCAGCAGCAGGTGGCCGCAAAGGTGAAGCTCGCCACCGGATATCGGGTGGTGTGGGGCGGTGAGTACGAGGAGTACACCAACTCCCGCGGGCAATTGCAGGTGGTCATTCCGGTCACGCTCGCGCTGATCTTCCTGTTGCTCTTTTCGCTCTATCACAACTTCAAGTTCCCCGCGATTACCGTGGTCGGCGTACTGCTGTCGGCGCCAATCGGCGGCATCCTGATGCTCTGGATCACCAATACGCCGTTCTCGGTATCGTCGGGGATTGGATTCCTCGCACTCTTCGGTGTGTCGGTACAAACAGCGGTTGTCTTCATTTCGTACGCGAACGAATTGCGACAACAAGGTCGGAGTATCGCCGACGCCACTCGCGAAGCGGCGCTCCTGCGACTTCGGCCCATTCTGATGACGGGACTCGTGGCGGCGCTGGGACTGCTTCCGGCGGCGTTCTCCACGGGGGTGGGTTCGGATTCGCAGCGCCCGTTTGCCCTGGTGATCGTGGGCGGCCTGTTCTCGCGCCTCTTGATCAGCGTCATTCTGATGCCCGTGTTGTACGCAGCCGTAGCGCGGGAGGGCGACGAGCTGGAAGTTTGATGGTACGATGATCGAACAGAACCTGTGGGCCGAGCCGCGCGGCGCGTACGCGATTCTCGCATTGCTTGCCTTGGGCGCGCTCGGCGCCACACTCGCTCCTGGTGGTTTGCGGAATCCGCGCCGTATCGCGCAACGCCTCGTTGCGGGGTCGGTGCTCGTGGGCGCGGCGTTGTCATTGCTGTGGCCGCAGATCACCGGTCACCGCACCATGGAGCTCGACCCTGCCATTGACGACGTGGGGCAACTGGCCGGCAAATGGCGAGACGGCGCGGACACGTTGTCGCTGAATACAGACGGCACGTATTCCTGTCACGGTTCGCGATGCAACGGATTCGGACCGCAGGGCACGTGGACCCGCGCGGCGGACGGCGCCATCGTCGTGCGTTCTCGCGACGGGCATGACGTTCCCTGGCGCGTGGTGCGATATCGCGGCCGCCTTCGTCTCGCGATGCTGCCCGATCGCAGCGCCGGTGCCACCTGGGATGCGCAACTGTCCTTCGAACACCTGGACCCGTGAAGCGCGTCGTCGTCATCGGTGCCGGTGCCGCCGGAACGATGGCCGCAATTTTTGCGGCCGAAGCCGGCGCTGAGACGGTGCTGCTCGAGCGCACACGCGACGGCGGGCGCAAGATCCTCATCAGCGGCGGAGGGCGCTGCAACATCCTCCCGGCCACCCTGGACGAGACGCGCTACGTCACCGATTCGTCGCAGAACACCCTGCGGAAGATTGTGCGCAGTTGGCCGCACGCGGAGCAGGTGAACTTCTTCGAGCACGAAGTCGGCATTCCACTGGTGGAAGAGTCGGAATCGGTCAAACTCTTTCCTGCGTCACACAAGGCGCGCGATGTACGTGATGGCCTGCTCAACCTCGCACGCATGCGCGGCGTCTCTGTGCGGTTCGATACACTCGTCGCCGACGTCGTACCGAATGGCGCCGCCTGGACCGTGGCCTGCGCCAACGCGCCTCCGGTCGACGCCGATGCGGTAATCATCGCGTGTGGTGGCCTTTCCGTACCCATGACGGGCAGTGACGGTACGGGATTGCGACTGCTCGAGAAGCTGGGCCACGCGATGAACCCCACCTACGCGGCCCTCACGCCAATCGTCGCGTCGCCCGCACCCTTCGCGAGTCTGTCCGGCGTCTCCCTGCCGGTGACACTGACCGCAACGGCGCGTGGCCGTACGGCATCGGCCACCGGTGGATTCCTGTTCACGCACATCGGGTACAGTGGACCGTCCGTGCTGGACGTCTCACACGTGGCCGTGCGCTCGCGTGCCGAACAGGACAATCCACGCGCGCGAATCACCGTGCGATGGACCACACTCGGCGATGCGGAGTGGAACGAGCGTTTCAAACCCCGCGGCGCGAGAACGGTGCTCGGTGCGCTGCGTGCAGAAATGCCGGATCGCCTCGCCGCCGCACTGCTGGACGCGGCGAGCGTTGCGCCCGATCGCGTCCTGTCGGAACTCACCCGTGACGAGCGACATCGTCTCACGGAGATGCTCGTGCGTGGTGAATTGCCGTGGACGGCCGACGAAGGGTACAAGAAGGCCGAGGTCACGGGCGGAGGGGTACGGTTGTCCGAAATCGATCCGCGCACCATGGAGAGCCGGCGTTGCCCCGGACTCTACATTTGCGGCGAAGTCCTCGACGCGTTTGGCCCCATCGGCGGCTACAATTTTCTCTGGGCGTGGGCAACTGGCCGGGCCGCGGGCCTTGGTGCGGGACGCGCTGGATAGATTGCTCGGGAAGGACGTACCCGCTCGTGGTCTTCCGCGCACCAATCAAACCGCCATGGTCATGGACATGCTCGCACTGGAGAGCGAACGCTGGACTGAACTGCACCAGGCGCACGGCACGGGCGAAGACATCCCGCGTCTGCTCCAGGCGCTGGACGCCATTGACGGCGATCGCGAACGCGCCGAATTGTGGTTTGGAGTCTGGTCCACGCTCTGTCCTGATGGCCGACTTTATTCGGCTGCCTACGCGGCGGTACCGCACCTGATGGCTATTGGCACTACGCGTGGTGCGCAGGAGTTGGTGGCGGCACTGCACGTCATCGCGGAAATCGAGAGCCTGCGGCACGCGGGCGGCGCACCGGGTATTCCAGCTGATCTCGTGCCGGCGTACGCCGCGACCGTGGAATCGATGCCGCAAATTGTCGCGGCATCGGTGAATGTCCCATGGGATGCGCCCACTGCGCAGATCCTGTGTGCCGCCCTGGCGGTGGGCAAGCGCCAGCCCGCACTGGGCCGCGCGATCCTCTCGTTGGGCGAAACAGAATAGGGCACTCGCACCGCAACGATTGTCGCGGTG